>CAZETA010000061.1:0-1519 GCA_964514995.1 uncultured Gammaproteobacteria bacterium | reverse complement strand
GAGGACTCTGGGGCAAAGCGAAAAACTTGCCCTTATGCAATCGGGAAGGAACCAAGTAATCGCGCGCACCCTCTGGCGTTGATTTTGATAAAATTGGTGTCTGTATCTCCACGAAACCGTGCTCTTTCAAATAATTGCGGAAAAAGAAAATAACATCAGCACGCATGCGGATATTAGTACTCATGCGCGCATGACGGAGATCAAGATAGCGATATTTCAGGCGTAACTCTTCATTAGCCTGACGTTCTTCATTGTCTATTTCAAATGGCGGTGTAGCTGCTTCGTTTAAGATGACGACCTCATGAGCCAAAACTTCAATCTGACCCGTCGGCAATGCTTCATTGGCTTGACCTTTGCCACGGCTCTGCAAGACACCGGTAATCTGTACTACAAATTCTGGACGGACGTCAGCCACAATATCTGCACCAACTTTCATCTCATTGGGCACACACACGACTTGCAATAGTCCGGTAGAATCACGCAAATCAATGAAAACAATTTTGCCCATTTTGCGGACAGTCTGCGCCCAACCGGCGATGGTAACAGTTTCGCCGATATTTTTTGTCAGAAGTTCTTGTATGTAGGTTTTCATATTTTTAGTGAGTAGTTTGGTAGCGTGGTAGTTTGCTAGATTTATTTGATAAAGGTAAAGGAGTTTAGCAAATCCTGAAATTGCGATAGGGATGGCTCCGTGTCATCATAAAAAAAGAATTCTATAGAATGGTTACCATTTGATACCGCAACTCCCGTGATCTTCATAGTAGACTCATAGCGTGCCGCTGTTCTGAGAGCCTCTCTACCTGCGACGATTATTTTCTTTCCTTCATCCCCTCCGATTCTAATATGATCACTGGCCCGTTCAAAATTTTTGTCTGAATAAACAATTGCAATTATATTCCCGTCGCCGGCATCATCTTTATTAAGTCGAGCTTTAGCTGTTGTCAGAGAGATACGTAAAGGATCACCACCGGCATTGGTTTCTTCTTTGGTAAATTCCCAGTCTGCGGGTATTTTAAAAGAAAATTTATAAGTATTATTCGTATAGATTCCGCCCGTAATCGTGCTACTTGCTTGAGCATACATTCTTGTCCGAGTATCAATCTTCTGCTGATCCTGTAACATGGTACTAATCTGATCTCGCAAAGACCGCTCATTATCCTTAGTTTTTTGCCATTCAGACTTCGTATTGGTAAGCTCATTGACGTAGTTCTGAAGCTGGGTATTCTTTGACCAATACCAAAATCCGCCAATAATACCAGCTGCTACTATGATCCCGACGGAGATAATCCAATATTTTTTCATTCTATAAAATCAGTTATAAAGAACTTTATATTAAAATATGTTTTCATTGGAAATTAATAGTACAAAAATCTTCACAAAGCATCCTGGCGGCTCCAACTGGCTCTCGCTGACATTGTTTAACGCAGGCTTGAGTCTTTCTGTCTTTAAAAATCTGTTGAAAATTCATAGCGAAATAAACAACTATACAAATAAATATCAGGCCTAAAAGTATCAGCAT
>CAZETA010000060.1:0-1538 GCA_964514995.1 uncultured Gammaproteobacteria bacterium | reverse complement strand
AGATGCTGGGGCACGCACGCCTTTCGACGACGCAGCGTTATACCCACGTCGATCTAGGCTCCTTGCTTCGGGATTACGGCGATGCGCATCCTTTAAACAAAGCTCGCCGTAAAAGCCCAGATTCTGATAAAGACAGCGTATATGACGGGCAAGAGTTAGTACAAGGGACTGACCCACTTAATAGCGATACTGATGGAGATTTGGTTCTTGACGGTCGAGACGAAGCACCTTTAGATAGGGAGATTTCTTCTATTGGCAAAGATTCTGACGGGGATGGATTAAGTGACAGAGTAGAAGATTATCTTGGAACCGATATAAACAAGAAGGATACAGATGCTGACAATATTTCAGATAATATGGATACCTATGCTTTGGACCCAGAAAATATTGGACAAATATCCTCAGTCGATTTTTCAAATGTAAACCAAGGCCTACACTTTTCAATTCAGAATCCAGTCTTGGCGCTGTTTGCTGACATGCTGTCGTTGATGGTCATACTAGTTATCTGTGTTTTTGTTTACGTCGTCCTGCGATGGGTTCTTTCTTTTTTGGCAGGTTCTGCTCATTATGAGCATCACTTTATAAACAATAACCAACATGCACGAGGTGTCCATGTTATCCATGATAATAAACACAAACAAGACGAATTACACAAAGATACAAACATTGAAACACCAGCGGGTATTTCAGGTCTCCCGCTTGGTTTTGAAGAATCTGTGCCTGCTCCTACGCTTCAAGAAATAAAAGATCATCCTAAGTTTTCAATTATTCAAGGATATCTTAGTAGTCAGAGTGAAGCTTTGTGGAGAATAGGAATCATGGAAGCAGACAATGTGTTACTTGAGGTGCTTACTGAAAAAGGATACCAAGGGGACGGTGTAGGAGAAAAATTAAAAGGAGCAAGTTTTAAAACTATCGACCTTGCTTGGGATGCTCATAAAATTAGGAATAGAATTGCCCATGAAGGTTCTGATTTTGAGTTAACAGAACGAGAAGCAAAACGAGCTTTTATGCTTTATGAATCAGTGCTTCGTGATTTGAAAGCAATAAGATAAAAATAAAATACTTCATATAATGTATATGAAGTATTTTATTTCTTTGTTGCGGAGACAGGAATCGAACCTGTGTCCCGAGGTTATGAGCCTCGTGAGTTACCTCTACTCTACCCCGCTATATTTGGTATTTTTTAATGATAGTTTAAGTTATTCGTACCTTTAATTATCACCTCTGCACCATGATTTCAAAGGTACGTATATAGTACCATACAAGCAAAGAAAAAACAAGACTATTTAAGAAAAAAAGTATACAAAGATTGAATTAAAGTAAAATGTATAGTACTATTTGTGGTATTCATTAGTAGATTTAATTGGTTAAAATCAAGTATGTCAGTGTAGCTCAGTCGGTTAGAGCGAAGGACTCATAAGCCTCAGGCCGGTGGTTCGATCCCACCCACTGACACCAAAATAAAAACTACCAATAGGGTAGTTTTTGTTTTTTATCTATCTTTCACACATTATTCCTGCTACTTTTTGACAACA
>CAZETA010000059.1:0-1542 GCA_964514995.1 uncultured Gammaproteobacteria bacterium | reverse complement strand
CTGGAATTGTTTTTCCAAATCTATAATCAGTGCTGTAGTTCTTTCCAAAACCTCATCCACGCTTTCAACATTATTATTTTTATGCGCTGCAGAAATCACATCATCCTTCCATACTTTTACATAATTACTATGGTCTGTTTTTTCCCACAAACCAAAAAATCGCTCGCGTAATTTTTCATTAAAAACTAAAGTATTGGCACCGGTAATTTCTTGAGCAATAAGCGCGGTTTCTTTTGCGCGCAAAAAATCTGAAGAGACAATTATAGTTTCTTTATTAAAGTGGCATGGACCCCGTTTTTCAAACACCAACCTTGTACGGGGAATCAACTAAAGTATACGCCAATGCTATCTGCTCGGCAAACCGTTCCGGCGGCATTTTTAATGCGGAGTGGATTCGACTGTGATTGTATGTATAGATCGTTTGGTAGATTTCGTAGACCAGTTCACCTAATGTGCTGAACCTGTTCGGGTCTCCCAGATCGACCTTAAACTGGGAGTGGAACGATTCCTGGTAGCCATTCTCCCAGGGGCAGCCTGGGGCTGACCGGGAGATGCGTGCACCTACGGTCGTTAAGGCGTTTGTGAACACTTCGGCATTGTACTCGCTGCCATTGTCAGAGTGAAATATTTCCGGTCTCGGATTGTTGTGTAGGGCTGACATCAGGGCAGAGAGGACCAACTGTATGGCGTGGGTGGTATACACAGCTAGGCCAACAATCCTTCTGGTATACAGATCCATAACCGTGGCGATGTAGACAATCTTCTTGCCAAAATTCACATGGGTAAAGTCAGCGGTCCAGATGTGATTCGGGTAGGCTGGGAATATTGTCAGTAACTCATTGGGGTAGATCACCTTCACATTCTTCGTCTTTTTCCATCTTCTTCCTCTTCTGCGGTACGGCTTAATGCCAAATATATTCATCACTCGTTTGATCCGCTTGCGATTCAGATGGAGTGCAATGGCTAAACGACGGGAGCCATAGCTGGGGTGGACTCGTAATACTTCCTCGATTTGACACTTCAAAGCCCAATCTTTATCTGGTTTCTTGGGTTTGTAGTAGAGAAATCCCCGGTAGGTGCCGACCTGACGAGCGGCGATCATCTTTGTCGCCATACTGGCACGCATCACTTCTTTTTTTGGGATTCGGACAACTTAAGCGTCATCTCGCCCAGGAGGATAAACAGCTGCTCGTTTTCTCGTTTTAACTTAATGAGTTCTGACAGAGTTGGTTGTCCCTCGGTCTTTTTGGCAATCCAGGTGTAAATCGTACCCTCTGCTACCCCGTGATCCTTAGCAGCTTGGACGACCGAGATACCGTCGTTTTTAATACGGTTAATGATTTGCTCCTTGAGTTCAGGAGCGATGCGATGTTTTTTCATAGGCCTTGTAGGTTAGGAATGAATTATATCCCATACAAGGATGGTGTACTAATTTTGGGGTCCACTCCAGCTCAATATTTACGGCGCTGAATAAAACTCTGGTAAAAATAACAGGATTAAAAAAGACTGGCATAAAACCAGTCTTTTTTAGTCAATTACGTA
>CAZETA010000058.1:0-1587 GCA_964514995.1 uncultured Gammaproteobacteria bacterium | reverse complement strand
TTAATTAACTTGGATGATGATAAACAAGTCATTTATCAAATTGTCGGAGATGAGGAAGCAAATATAAAGGAGTGTAAGATTTCGGTTAATTCGCCGATTGCGAGAGCATTAATAGGTAAGTTCGCTGGTGATGAAGTTACGGTGCAGACGCCTAACGGCAGTACTGTCTATGAAATTAGCTCTGTTGAGTATATATAAACCTAGCTTATAATAAAAATATGGGTAAAAATCGTTCTGGTAGTAGTAGTAGGTGGTTGCAGAGGCAGCGGAATGATGATTACGTTAGGCGTGCTGCGGTCGATGGTTATAGGTCAAGGGCTGCGTATAAGTTGCTTGAGATTCATGAACGGGATGATTTATTGAAACGTGGGATGATTGTGGTTGATTTGGGGGCTGCTCCAGGTGGTTGGTCCCAAGTGGCTGCTGAGTTAGTAGGATCATCTATAAAAGATTCGGTTGGAATGGTGTTTGCGGTAGATTTGCTCCCTATAGATCCTATAAATGGGGTCGATATTATACAAGGGGATTTTAGTGATGAGGCAGTGTACTCTGACCTAATGGTAAAGTTAAAAGGTAGTAAGGTAGACCTTGTAATTTCGGATATGGCCCCCAATATAAGTGGTATAGGTGCTGTAGACATTCCGAGAGCATTGGGTTTAGCAGAGTTGGCATTGGATTTTGCCAAAGAAGTGTTGGTTGAAGAGGGATGTTTTTTGGTTAAGTTGTTTCAGGGGCAGGGTTTTACTGAATTTGTGGCAGGTACTAAGGAATTATTTAAAAAGGTTGTGATTCGTAAACCTAAGGCATCACGATCAGAATCGCGGGAAGTATACATATTGGCTACTGGTTTTGTTGGCCATCAATTTGAGTAAAGAGGTGACCCTTGAATGATATGGTAAAAAATTTAGTCTTATGGGTGGTAATCGCATTAGTTTTAATGTCGATTTTCAGTGGTTTTGGTCCAACTAATGCTCAAGCAAAGAAGGCGGAATATTCGCTATTTTTAGATAAATTGCAAAATCGTGACGTGAAGAGAATTAAAGTTGATGAACGTAATTTGACGTGGTACACAAATAGTGGCGAAGAGTTTAATACTTACGCACCGGTTAATTATGACTTATCAATGGTTGATAAGTGGGTAGATGAATATGGTGTGGAGGTTGATGCTAAGCCACCAGAGCAGCAAAGTTTGCTGATGCATATTTTCATAAGTTGGTTTCCGATAATCTTGTTTATTGGTGTATGGATATTCTTTATGCGTCAGATGCAGGGTGGTGGTGGCCGAGGCGGTGCGATGTCATTTGGGCGTAGTCGTGCGAGGTTGATGGAAGAGGATAAAGTCAAGATCACGTTTGCGGATGTTGCTGGGGTTGAAGAGGCAAAGGAAGAGGTAAAGGAGCTAGTAGATTTCTTGAGAGATCCTAGTAAATTCCACAATTTGGGTGGTCGCATGCCAAGCGGTGTTTTAATGGTTGGACAGCCTGGTACTGGTAAAACATTATTAGCAAAAGCTATTGCTGGGGAAGCTAAGGTACCGTTTTTTAGTATTTCAGGTTCTGATTTTGTTGAAATGTTTGTGGGGGTTGG
>CAZETA010000057.1:0-1639 GCA_964514995.1 uncultured Gammaproteobacteria bacterium | reverse complement strand
AAACCGACGCCAAAGCTCAGGATGCTTTAGTCTGTATCTCCACTGGCAAAAATGTCTCAGACGTTGAGCGTATTCGCTATATCGATGCTCCAGCTTTTTATGTCACTTCCGAACAAGAAATGCAAAGTCTGTTTCCTGATGTACCCGATGCTCTTACCAATACTCTCAAAGCCGCCGAGCAAGTAGATATCCAAATAGAACTAGGCAAGTGGTACTTTCCCCATATGGATTTACCAGACAACAAGGAACCCAATGTTTATCTTCGCGAGTTGTGTGACACTCGTCTACCTGAACGTTATCCAAACGTTACCGAAGATCTTCGCAAGCGCATGGAATTTGAGTTAGATGTTATTTGTACCAAAGGATATGCGCCTTACTTTTTAATGTTGTCAGACTTAGTCAACTGGTGCACTGACAACGGTATTATTACTAACACACGTGGATCTGCCGCTGGCTCAATGGTCTCCTTTGTCATGGGTATTACTACAGTCGATCCGATGAAATATCAGCTTCCATTCGAACGTTTCTTAAATCCGTTTCGTCCGTCCGCACCTGATATCGATTTAGATATTGCCGATGATCGCCGTGAAGAATTAATTGCCTATGTTACGCAAAAATTTGGTAAAGACAAAGTCGCGCAAATCTGTACATTTGGACGTATGCTTGCTCGGGCTGCCGTGCGCGATGTCGCTCGCGTGCTTGGTCATCCTTATGCAGTCGGTGATCGAATCGCCAAAGTTATTCCTCAGGGAGCTCAAGGTTTCCCTATGACTTTCGAGCGTGCGCTAAATGAAGCTCCAGAATTCAAAACCATGTATGACACAGATCCGGTAGTAAAAGAAGTCGTAGACTTGGCTCGTGAAATAGAAGGCAACGCTCGCCATTCTTCTGTTCATGCTGCCGGTACTGTTGTGTCGCCTACAGATTTGCGGGACTTCTCGCCACTCCAGCTGGAACCCAGTGGTACAAAAATTATTACTCAATACGAAATGCACGCTTGTGAAGATGTCGGCTTAGTCAAATTTGATATTCTCGGAATTCGAAACTTATCTATCTTGGGGGCTGCTCGAGATATTGTTCACAAAACTCGCGGCATAAAAATTGATTTACGCCAAATTCCTGTAGATGATAAAAAAACCTTTACCATGCTAGCTCATGGAGATACCATGGGTACTTTCCAGCTCGGTGGATCAGGTATGACCAAATGGCTTAAAGAACTCAAGCCCAATCGGGTAGAAGATATCATGGTCATGATCGCTCTTTTCCGTCCAGGTCCAATGGACAACATCTCTGAATTTATCGCTCGCAAACAAGGTAAAAAAGAAGTCGTTTATATGCACCCAAAAATGCAAAAGTTTTTGGACAAGTCCTACGGCGTGATGGTGTATCAAGACGACCTTCTTTACACTGCTTTAGAACTTGCCGGTTACGATTGGGGAGAAGTAGATAAATTCCGCAAAGCCGTGGGTAAAAAAATTCCTGAAGAAATGGCCAAGCAGCATATCAAGTTTGTCGAAGGTTGTGTAAAGTTTTCCGGACTCACTACCGAAGAAGCTGAAAAAATTTGGGATCTGTTTGTTCCTTTCCAGGGTTATGGTTTCAACAAAGCTCATGCTGCTAGTTACGGCATTATTTCCTA
>CAZETA010000056.1:0-1657 GCA_964514995.1 uncultured Gammaproteobacteria bacterium | reverse complement strand
TTTTGGTAAACTGCAAACTTAGTTGCAAAGCCAAGGTAGATTTACCAGCTCCCGGCTCTCCACCAAGTAACGTAATACTGCCCAGAGGTAACCCTTGCGGGAAAATAGCTTGCGCCAACGGCTCATCCGCCGTTATTCGTTTCAACTCCTGCCCTTGCAAATCCTCAAACGTCATCACCTCCCCAGCCGCAGAAACGTCAGTTAATTTTTTCGCCTTCGCCTGCTGTTCTTCTTTTTGAATTTTGACTTTTGAATTTTGACTTTCCAGCGTTCCCCACGCCCCACACTCAAAACACCGCCCAGACCATTTAGAAGCTTGAGCGTCGCATTTGGAGCAGACGTAGATGAGTTTGTCGGTTGGCATTTAAATTGCTAGTTATTTTTAATTGCCAGAATTGTTTTGTACAAGCCCATTTCAAATACAACCGAAACTTGATAGCTAGTGCCTAGCTTTTCTTTAATCTCGTCTAAACTAAGCGCCTCTCTTTCGTCATATTCATAATGGCTAATCCATTCTTGCTCTGCCTCTTTTAATCCATGTCTCTCTCCGTAGACTTTCCTAATTGCTTCAACCTCTTTTTTGTAATCAGCCTCATGTTTTACAATGTTCGAATCTTTGATCTTTTCCGCACATACCAAAACTCTAGGATTTAACCTTATTATTTCTTTCCAAAAATTATCTCTTTCTATCTTTGGGATATTGTGAATTGCAGCTCCAGCAATGACAACTTCAAACTCTCCTTTTTTGAATGTATCCATCGAGGCGGCATTCATTTTAAAGAGACGAATACTGCTGCCAAATTTTTCTTTCGCCGAATCAATCATCGCTTGGTTCAGATCTATACCCGTAATCTTTTTGCAACCAGCCCGAAGAAAGGGGTTGCTTGTGGCACCGTCCCCTATGCCAATATCAAGG
Source organism: uncultured Gammaproteobacteria bacterium (assembly GCA_964514995.1). Classification (GTDB taxonomy): domain Bacteria; phylum Patescibacteriota; class Patescibacteriia; order Magasanikbacterales; family GWA2-37-8; genus XYD2-FULL-39-9. The sequence goes on along the minus strand of CAZETA010000056.1, from coordinate 741 downwards.
ATAGAGAGTTCTCTAAAATTGGGTTCGACTTTTGAAACATTATCGAGTACGGATTTCTGTAGCTGTTCATAATCCATACCTTGTTCAGCAAAGACTTCAGTGAATAATTCACCGTAATTATTCGATATCTTCTTAAACCTATCATCAATTACCATATATTTTGGAGATTCTTTTTAAATAAACTAATTGCCAGATGTTTTATAAGGTCCTACCATTCCAATGCTTCATTTAATAGAAGGGTAATTTGAAATTAAGTTATTAATTCTCAAGCATCGTAATTGCCTCTAGCACCCAAGGGCTTCGTAGCTTATCTTTCATCGCTTCAATCTCCGAAAGCGTAAACCATCCCGCATCCAATATTTCATCTTCAGGTATTTGCAGAGTACCACCAATAATCTTAGCTTCAAAGGCATGTCTCGGAGGTATCGTAGCTCTATCTTGGAAAATGGCTAATTTACGAATCAACTCGACGTCAAAACCAGTCTCTTCTCTCGCCTCTTTGATAGCTGTCTGCTCTATGGTATCGCCAACATCAACTCTTCCTGCTGGTAGATTCCATAATCCATAAGCCTTAGGCTGCTTCTCCTGAACTAGTAGATATTTACTATCCTGTTTCACAACAACTCCAGCGACTACCGGAACCATGATTACTTCTTTTTGCATATTTTAGATAATCAGCCTATTAGTAGCTGGATTATAACACTTCTTTTAGACGAACCAAAGTTGACATTAGCATGCTAA
>CAZETA010000055.1:0-1694 GCA_964514995.1 uncultured Gammaproteobacteria bacterium | reverse complement strand
CGGCAAACAAATTTCAGCGGAGGAATTATCTACACTTATAAATCAAGGACTCCCTAGCGATAGTCTTATTGTTGATGTGCGTACGCCCGAAGAATTTGCCAAGGGAGCTATTGCGGGAGCGAAAAATATGCCGGTAGACCAGATAATGTCTCAGGTGGATACGTTGCGCGCGTATAAAAAAATTTACTTTTATTGCCTGTCGGGCGGACGCAGCCAGTTGACTATTGCGCAGCTAGCAGGCAGCGGATTGACCGATGAATTGTATAGTGTGACCAGCGGTCTGCTCGCGTGGCGTAAACTCGGCTATCCGCTCGGGTAGTTTTTATTGTCACAGGTCTTATTTTTTGATAGGATATTTCTACGATTACGTTTTTCTATCCTTGTTGTAGATATTATTTATGCAGATAAAAGGATTTCTTTTTGATGTTGATGGCGTCCTGTTTGACTCCATGCCCCAGCATGCGAAATCATGGATTGTAGCTTTTAAGGAAAAAGGAATTAGGTTGCCAGCCAAGCATGTGTATCTGTTGGAGGGTATGACAGAAGTTGAAGCGGTGCTGCGTTTAGCGGACGCAGTCAATGTCAAATTGTCTGAAGCAGATCAAGATGACATTGTGGAAAGAAAACGTTTTCTGTTTAATCAATATAAAAATCCAAAATTGACCAAGGGCGTAAAGTGATTGTTTGATTACTTAAAACAGAAAAAATTCAAGGTTGGTATCGTGACAGGTTCAAATCAGACGAAAACTGTACATCTTATTAAACATAATTTTAGTGTTTCTAAATCTCAGATGGTCACTGGTGCAGATGTTGTCCACGGCAAGCCGGACCCGCAGCCATATCTCATGGGTTTGAAGAAAATAAAGCTTCCGGCAGAGCACGTGCTAGTCGTAGAAAATGCGCCTCTAGGCATAGAATCCGCCCGTCGAGCCGGAATAAAGGTGGTGGCGCTTAAGACCGGCCTTATCACCATCAACGAGTTAAAAAAATGTGGCGCCAGTTGGGTCTTTAACGATTGCGCCGAAGTGTTGAAAAAAATCAACACTATTGTACAATAGTGTTTCTTATATATTTTCTATGTTACCGCTTCGTATTAATCAAGTCAGTAAAGTATTCAAAAATTCCAAAGGCGAAGATTTCAAAGCCGTGGACAATATCTCTCTTGAGATTGAGCAGGGAAAAATTTATGGTCTCTTGGGCCCCAATGGCGCTGGCAAATCAACGCTTATCAATATGATTAGTGGTATTTTGCGTCCTACGGCAGGTAAGATTGAAGTATTTGGTCTAGATGTAGCTAAAGAATCGAATCAGACCAAACAAATGATCGGCGTGGTGCCTCAGGAAATTGTCATGGAGATGGCTTTCACTGTCGAGGAAGTGTTGTATTATTTTAGTGGTATGTATGGTGTGCCGATCAGTCAGCGTAAGTCAAGAATAAAAACAGTCTTGGAAGATCTTGGTTTAGAGGAAAAGGCGCATGAACGCGCTCGCAATCTTTCGGGAGGTATGAAACGGAGGCTGATGGTAGCAAAAGCTATTTTACATAAACCAAAACTACTTATTTTGGACGAACCATCCGCCGGAGTTGATGTCAGCTTGCGTCAGAAAATTTGGGGCTTGGTGCGGAGATTAAATGAAGAGGGGACAACGATCGTGTTTACGACCCATTATCTAGAAGAAGCCGAACAGCTTTG
>CAZETA010000054.1:0-1817 GCA_964514995.1 uncultured Gammaproteobacteria bacterium | reverse complement strand
AAGATCGGCCCGCCTCCCGCCCCTCGCAAAGCAAATGAATTCCATTCCCTACATCGATGGCCTGGTCAAAGAGTACTTACTTTTTCGTGGGTTTACCCAAACTGTGGGGGCTTTTGAGACTGAACGAAAGACTGATCGTCTGAGAGGCTTCCAGGCAGGTTGCATCTGATCTTCCAGGTTGAGAAAATTATCAAGCACTTGTGGACACTTGTGGAACATCTAGAATTAAGAAAGGCTATCAACGATGCTATGCCCACACTGCACAGACCCGTCAGGACGGTCCGTCAAGACAATCGTCCTTGAGTCACGGAGCTTTTGGGAACCTAATAAACAATACTTCTACATGGAACGGAGGCGCGAATGCAATCGATGCAAAAGCCGATTTACGACAACAGAGAAGTCACCATCGGCTCGACAACACTTACCCTCAAAGAGTGGGCAAAGCGTGCCCGGATCAGCTTCTACACCCTCCGGTGGCGACTCGACCAAGGATGGCCCGTAGAGCGCTTATTTGAGCGCAGGGAGGGCTTCCAGGATGGTATGAAGGCTTGTAGTAAGTGCGGCGAAACAAAGCCTCCTGAAGGCTATTACAAGCGTTCCAGAGGGGGTTGGTATTCAGAATGCAAGGCTTGCCACAAGAAGCGCGTTATCTTTGCATATAAGCAAGAGGAGCAAGCTGACCCTCATAAATAGACTTTGGCTGTTGGCTTTGCTTGCTCATCTTATCGTACAGATAGAGCACTAAAGGCGAAGCAGCAGCGATTGCACCACCGCCGATGCGAGTTGGGGCAAAGGGAAGCGCCGACAAGCCAGACGCAACCGCTCCAGTGCCGGCGATGTATTTACCTATATCATCGCCCCCTTGGCTTCTGCGATAAGCTTCTTGGCCAAGTTCGGCAGCACCTAAGCCACCAAGCGCTCCGGTGACGCCTGGAAATGCTCTAGTGCCAACATTGAGGCCTCGACCAACATTGCTAGCACTTTGAGACAGTCCGCTCATGGTCCTGCTAAATACTGAAGGCGGCTTCGGTTGCTGCGCTTGCAATGCTGCCTGTTGGGCTTTTAATGCTTCGGCTGCACGAGCTTGTGCTGCTTCAGGCGGGAGCATTAATTGACTTTGCCCTGTCCCGCTCAACTGAAAGCCTCCATGACCCATACCACGGATTCTTTCCATGTTTTTAATATCACGGTCAATGATCGCTTGGCCGCCACGAGGATCAGTCTTGCGCATGGATTCGGCTTGCTCGGCAAGCACGTCAGGTATTTCCCTGCCCATGGCACGAGTCCAGTTTGCAGCGCCCGATGACAACGGTTTTTGAGGCTCTACTACGGGAGGCGCAGGAGGGGGTGCAGGAGGGGCGGCGCGAGCCCTCATGCGATCTTGCGCTGCCATGCGACGCGTATCCATTTCAGCTTGGCGCACGCCCGCTTGGCCTTTGCTACTTACACCCGCGCCAAGCATAGCCATGCCAACATCAAGCGCAGCACGCGCACCTGACGGGTATTCTTCAATAGCCTGGCCAGCGGCCTGCATGGCTTTTCCCATCATGCTTGGCTGTTGTTCAGTGCTAGTCGTGCTTTTCCCGCTTGCCGATTCAGCTTCTTCAACAACATCGCGAGACAGCGAGCTAGGCACGTCCGTGAAGCCGCCAAGTCCATAGATCCCTTTAACATATTCTTTTGTTGACTCGGGAATCTTTCCCCTCTCTGGATCTGTAAAATAAGTAAGATTGGGGCCGGCGTTATAAGCGATTGCGGCAAGCATGGGATCATTGTCAAACTGGTCTAAATGCTTGCGAAGAATGTCAATGCCGATG
>CAZETA010000053.1:0-1906 GCA_964514995.1 uncultured Gammaproteobacteria bacterium | reverse complement strand
CGCCCTTTTCATTCATGCCGGGTATGACTAGCAAGTTGGGAAGCGCTGTAAGAAGTGATGCATTATGGAAAAAACGTGATTAGCATTCCTCTGAAGTTCCATGCAATACAGCGCGGGGGCGAGCCCCCGAGATTTTCGCTATGCGGTTAAAAAGTTACCATCCTCCGGTATAGGACGTACTGCGAGAACCCCCAATATCTTTCGTGGGTATTGTGTATGATTCAATAATGTCATCCGCTTCTGATTTTGCCGCGGCAAAATTCTTCAGTCCGGGCTGGGTTGAAAAATATTGCAATATGTATTGCGCTGATGGAGCGAAGATGGGTTCCCTAGGGTTGAGGCGGCTAAAGACGTCAGCATAATCGACTCCTTGTCCAGGAGTAATGAAATTAGCGTTGATCATTAGGCCCACTTCTTTTTGTAAATATCTAAAATAAACCATAAGATGACCGTGACTCATCGTATTGAAAACCGTACCGATGTAGTCGATAGCGAAGTCCTTAATTTTTGCCTGCATTTCCTGGTCAATCTTGTCAAATTGCGCGAGTTTGGGAACGAGAGGGAGTTTTTGAAGTTCTGGGGAGAGATTTTGTTTCAGGTCTCGTTCTCTTTGCAGCAGTGGATCAATATGCTTTAAATTAGACTTTATGACCACGGTTTTTAGGGCTTCAATCATATGGGGATTTTGATTGCTTATCATAATAAAACTATTTTCTGGGCCAGTACGCATGACAAGACTATATTTTTTTAAAGAACTTTTGGTTTGATCATCGAAAAGGCCATCAGCGCTGAGGTTATGATATTCGATTTTATTTCCGCTAATTGATTTGATGCCCTTGTCGATGTCGGCATAGACGGAGGCGCATTCATCTTTGCATTTTTCAACATATTCAAGCATCGCGATAATGCGTAAAAGATCAAGCCTTAAATAAATGGGAATTTCCTGAGTAAAGTACCTAGCGTTTTCCTTGACCGTAGTGAGACTAGCTATGTCTTTTAGAACCAAAGTACCTTCTTTTAAAAAATTATTTGCGAGATCTTTGAATATGCCGTTAGTTCTCTCGACCTGGTCTTCTGTCACCGTATTCTTGTCGTACCAAAACACGAAATCCCCTTGGGGATTTTGTTTAAGCCATTCCGATATCCAATCAATAACTTTGACATTCCAATCCTCGAAATCTTGACCGAAACCGAGACTGACAATCTTTTTTCTTAGTTCTGGAAATACATATTTTTCCTGATTTATTTCCCGGTTTATATACATAAAATTCGTATTATACTTCACAGCAAAAATAGGCAATGAAATTGACACCAAAGACAAAAACATAAAGATTTTTTTAAAATATTGCATTTTTTAAATTCCCTTAATTTATCAGAATCACTTTACAGCGCTTGGCAAAAAAATTCGAACCAAAATCTTTTTGCTGCCGAACATGTTCTCATGGCATATTCAACCGACTTACGCGAGAGCGCTGTGAAGTACTTTTTGAGTCATAACCTTAGATATAAAGATGTGGCGGACATATTCGATGTGAGCTCATCGACACTTCATGGGTGGGTGTCCGTTTTTAAGAAAGGAGGTTGCTTGGGTTACCGCACCTCAACAGGTCGTCCCAGGCTGATTGATCGTGATACAGCGCTTCCCAACTTGCTAGTCATACCCGGCATGAATGAAAAGGGCGTGAAGAATTTCGATTGTAATCTCGTTCCACGCCCTCGTCATAGTGTCGACGATCTCCGGAATATTTCTTGGTTCAGCTGAACGAAATTTTCGCTTAAACAGTGACCATATCTCCTCGATAGGATTTCGCTCAGGCGAATAAGGCGGCAGATAGAGTGGCCGCGCACCAATGACCTGTCCCCGGAAATTCGATCCGAACAGATCTAGAATCTAAGACCTCTCACT
>CAZETA010000052.1:0-1928 GCA_964514995.1 uncultured Gammaproteobacteria bacterium | reverse complement strand
TCTACTACTACACACCAACTGACTCTAGTGAAGTAGGTCCATACAAACACTCAGACTCTTACCCTGTTGAAGGCACTGCCTCAACTATCGCTCGGTAAGCAAGTGTTTCAGCTAGAGTAAAAATTCTAATAAGTAATTATTAGAAAAACCAATCAACCCGAGCCGCAGTTGCGGCTCGGGTTTTGGTTTTGTGTAAGATTGACAAAAAGCTTATTTTTGAGTATGATTTAGGCCTAACACATACCCTTTTGTTTAGGGTGATTATAGATGATTTGTCTATGAATATCCGCAACGTTGCTATCATTGCTCACGTTGACCACGGTAAGACCACGCTGGTGGATGCTTTGTTGCGTCAGTCAAAAACCAAGCTTGCCAAAGAGTTTGTGACTCAAGAAGCCATCATGGACAGCAACGATCTTGAGCGAGAACGCGGTATTACTATTTTTTCAAAAAATGCTTCCGTACAATGGGGTGAAACAAAAATAAATATTATCGATACTCCAGGTCACGCCGACTTCGGTGGGGAAGTAGAGCGAGTTCTGAAGTTGGCAGACGGATGTTTGCTTCTTGTCGATGCCAAAGAGGGGCCGATGCCACAGACGAGATTTGTGCTTAAGAAAGCTTTGCAAATGGGGCATAAGATCATTGTGGTGATAAATAAAGTTGATAAGCCGGGCGCTCGACCAAACTGGGTACTTGATAAAACTTTTGATTTATTTGTGGAGCTTGGTGCCGATGATGAGACCGCTGAATTTCCGGTTATTTATGCTTCCGCCAAACAAGGTAAGGCAGACCTACAGCCCGATCTTGAGAAGATGACGGACATTAATCCTATTTTTGAAACTGTTTTAAAATTTATTCCAGCACCAAAAGTAGACTCGGCCGCACCTCTTCAAATTCTTATTACTACTATCAGCGGTGATAATTTCAAGGGTAGGATTGCCACCGGAAGAATCTACAACGGTACCATCAGAACCGGCCAAGATATCATGCATATCAACCGCGAAGGTCAGATGAAGAAAAATCGTGTGATGGCGTTGATGACATTCTCTGGGCTAGAAAGAATCGAAACTCAAGAAGCAGTTGCCGGAGACGTAGTAGCGATTGCTGGTATTGCCGATGTTAACATTGGCGAAACTATTGCTGATGTCAGTAATCCGATTGCCTTGCCTCTTTTGCATATAGAAGAGCCGACCGTGAAGATGACTTTCTCTGTAAACAATTCTCCGTTTGCCGGTAAGGAAGGAGAGTTTACTACTTCTCGTCAGATTCGCGAGCGATTGTTCAAGGAACTTGAGACCGATATGGCGCTCAAAGTCGCCGACGGTACCGAAGGTGACTGGATTGTGTCTGGACGCGGTGAGTTACATCTCGCAATACTTATCGAACGCTTGCGTCGTGAAGGATATGAATTTCAGGTTTCTCGCCCACAAGTAATTATCAAAGAAATAGATGGCCAAAAAATGACACCATACGAACAGGTATTTATCGAGGTGCCGGAAATCCATTCCGGAGCTGTCATCCAGAAGCTTGGTAGCCGCCATGGGGAGTTACGAGAAATGCGAAACGAAAATGGTATTACGTTTCTTGAGTTTATTATTCCCACCCGCGGTTTGTTCGGCTACCGCACGGAATTTTTAACTGATACCAAAGGCTTGGGAATTATCAATACGATTTTCCATGACTACTTGCCAGACCCAGCCAATTGGCGTGAACGTGACCAAGGATCGCTGGTGGCTCACGAGACTGGTACGAGCAACCTTTACGGCTTATTAAACGTCCAAGACCGTGGAGTGTTATTTATCGGTCCGGGTGTATCGGTATATAAAGGCCAAGTCGTAGGACAGAATGCCCGCAGCGAAGATATTAGCGTTAATGTCTGTAAAGAAAAACAATTATCCAACATGCGTTCCAAAGGTGATGGCGTA
>CAZETA010000051.1:0-1933 GCA_964514995.1 uncultured Gammaproteobacteria bacterium | reverse complement strand
CGGTATGGCCGCGGTGTTCATCGCCATTGCCGCTACGGTTGAGCCTGCTGCATTTCAAATTGTTCAAAAGGCAGCGGATGGCACTGTGCCTGCGATCCCTACCGGTAACCGCCTAGAGTTGTTCTTGGGGGCGGCGATTGGCGCCATCACTTTCAGTGGCTCGGTCATTGCGTTTGGCAAGCTGTCTGGCAAGTACAAGTTCCGCTTGTTTCAAGGCGCGCCAGTGACGTTTGCTGGCCAACATCAGTTCAACTTGGTGTTGGGCTTGACAACTGTGGGCTTAGGGCTGGTCTATACCGTCACGCAAGACATGAGCGCGTTTTATGCCATGCTGGCGCTGTCATTCGTGATGGGCGTGCTCATCATCATCCCAATTGGTGGCGCAGACATGCCTGTGGTGGTGTCGATGCTCAACAGTTATTCAGGTTGGGCGGCAGCGGGCATTGGTTTTTCGCTCAACAACAGCATGCTCATCATTGCGGGCTCGTTGGTAGGTAGTTCGGGCGCGATTCTGAGCTACATCATGTGTAAGGCGATGAACCGTTCGTTCTTCAGCGTCATCTTGGGTGGCTTTGGTGCCGAAGCCGTCACAGCCACGGGGGGTGCTCAAGAACAACGCCCTGTGAAGAGTGGCAGTGCAGATGATGCCGCCTACATCTTGGCCAACGCCGAGACCGTGGTCATCGTGCCTGGCTACGGCTTGGCCGTGGCGCGTGCGCAGCATGCGGTGAATGAGTTGGCGGAAAAGTTGATGCACAAAGGTATCAACGTGAAGTATGCGATTCACCCCGTGGCGGGACGTATGCCAGGCCACATGAACGTGCTCTTGGCTGAAGCCGAAGTGCCCTATGACCAAGTGTTTGAAATGGAAGACATCAACGGCGAATTTGGCCAAGTGGATGTGGCCATCGTCTTGGGTGCCAACGACGTGGTGAACCCCGCTGCATTGGAAAAAGGCAGCCCGATTTACGGCATGCCCATCTTGGAAGCCTACAAAGCCAAGACCGTGATCGTGAACAAGCGAAGCATGGCTTCTGGTTACGCAGGCTTAGACAACGAACTGTTCTACATGGACAAGACCATGATGGTGTTTGGTGACGCCAAGAAGGTCGTCGAAGACATGGTCAAAGCGGTTGATTAAACTTCCAGCCTAGGCTTTGTTTTCAGGGGTGTCTATGACGCCCCTTCTTCTTTGTGCGCCAGCTTCAGTTTTGTTAACCCATGTTTTTTTCATTGAATCAATTGCAAGCAGCTATCGTTGATCTCGATGGCACGATGGTCGACACCTTGGGCGATTTTGAGGTTGCACTGAATCGCATGTTGGCTGATTTGGATTTGCCACCCGTCACGCGCACCTTGGTGGAGCGCACGGTGGGTAAAGGCTCAGAGCACTTGATTCGCTCGGTGCTGTCGCACCAGTTGGCTTTGCCTGAGGTGAAAGGACTTGCCAATGTCTGCGCGCAACGTAGAAAACCTATATGAAGCGGCTTGGCAGCGTTATCAGCACCATTACTTAGCGATCAATGGCGAGTTTGCTGCGGTGTACCCAGGCGTGGTCGACGGTTTGGCGTGGATGCGCGACGCGGGCTTGCAACTGGCATGCCTGACCAACAAGCCTTTGTCCTTTGCAAAGCCCTTGCTTGAGGCCAAAGGGCTTCTTCATTACTTCGCGCACGTATTTGGTGGCGACAGTTTTGAGCGCAAGAAACCAGACCCCCTGCCCTTGCTCAAAACCTGTGAGGCGATGGGTGTGAGCCCTGTGCAAGCCTTGATGGTGGGGGACTCTAGCAACGATGCCCAAGCTGCGCGTGCCGCTGGATGTCCCGTGGTGTTGGTGCGTTACGGCTACAACCACGGTACCCCCGTCGATGGCGTGGATGCCGATGCCCATGTCGATGCCCTGATCGATATCCCACAAGCCTTGGCGAGCAGG
>CAZETA010000050.1:0-1954 GCA_964514995.1 uncultured Gammaproteobacteria bacterium | reverse complement strand
TGAGATGTTCAAGCCCCCGAGCATTGAAAAGAATCTTTTCCTGAAAGTATGGACAATACACTTCAGTTAATGATTTGTAATATTCAATGCCTTCATTTTTTACTGTCTCTAAGTTGGAAATATCAATCATGGTATATGTGGTTAGATAATAAAAAGCACCCAGCGTGTGCTGTCAGTGCTTGAGTTGCGGAGGGGAATTTCTTGTAGGAGTATTGTAGCAAAGGGGATTATCCCAAATCAAGGAGGGGAATACGATTCTTGCCAAACCCTATTAGAAGAGTAAGCTTAAGCCATGCTCACCCTCATCTTCGAAGCTCACGGCACCACCTTCGACAACGAAGCCCATCTGTCATCCGGATGGAATGATGTCGCGCTCTCGCCCCTCGGCGAACGTCAGTCGGTCGAAATGGGCGAACGCTACAAGGACGACCACTTCGACGCCATTTTCTGCTCCGACCTGCAGCGTGCGTACAAGAGCGCCGAGATCGGCTTTGGCACCAAGTGGCCCATCATCCGCGATGCTCGGCTCCGCGAATGCAATTATGGCGATCTGACCCAGAAGCCCAGCGAGATCATTGATGCCGAAAAGCCGCAGCGCATCTCCACACCATTTCCCAATGGCGAGAGCTATACCCAGACCACGGCCCGCATGAAATCATTTCTCGATGATCTCAAGAAGAACTATGATGGCAAGAGGGTCATGGTGATCGGTCATCGTGCCACCCAGTATGGCATTGAGCATGTCTTGAATGGTGTGCCCTTGGAAAAGCTGGTGACCACGCATTTTAAGTGGCAGCCGGGGTGGGTTTACAGTATAAAGAAAGAATTTGATTCATTAATTGAATATATTGATAATTTACGACACAGATACTTCAAGGCCCTTTCAGCATTTTATGCGTATGAAGGATTGAGGGAGATGAAGGCTACTGATATTTTAGGAGTTTCTGAAGCTGAAGCAAATGTTAAAACGATAAATAGTTTTAAAAATTTCTTTGGTATAGCAGAAGAGGCTTTAAGAGTTTATTTCTTTAATGAACTAGCCAAATTATTTGATGTCTCAAATCAGTCATTGCATATCGGTAAAATTATTAATTTTACCGAAAGTAATTTACGCAACCTAACGGTTGATGCATTTAGGGAATATAATGATGTACAAGGGCGTAAATTTCTTAATGAATTAACACAAGAATATAAAGGTATAGTTTATAAAGATTTGAAGGAGATACGTGCGCAGTTAGGAGTTCATGCTATTGCACTTGGAAAACTACGAACTTATCGAGACAAGTGGCTTGCTCATGAGGACATAATAAAACCAGATTTGCCAGAGATTACTCGCGAAGAAATTGTGGCGCTGTTTGAAGTTCTTGCAAAAATCATGAATTCACTGACTAGTAAACTTAATAGTAGTAGTTCGCTATGGGATCATGTAGAAAATAGTGTAAAAGATCATATAAAATTAGTGGTTGGTTATCTCCGTAGATATGAGCCGTATCGACTAAAGGAGATAGACGAAGAGTGTCAACGTGAGATTGCTAAGTATTCAAGTGGTGGACAAAATAATAAGAGCAAATGGGATTGAAATGGGTGTAGCAAAATATTAGTTTAATGAAAGTACCAACGGCGCATGATCACTTTCCACAAAGCTAGGGTTTGGTGCTTTATTGCTGTGATGGGATAACTTTTTGTTAAAAATCTGGAATGATTCAACTGATGACTCTAGTGGTTTTGAAATGAGAATATAGTCAATAAGCTTCCTACCGTTTTCGCCAACAAACGAAAACCTTTTCTCGTCTGGAACCATTATCTTTGCGGGTGAGACAAGGGCATCATCATGAGTAGTAAACTCTCCAGCAATAATACGGAATGGGGTTTCTCGTTCTAATGAATTGAAATCACCCATGACTGCTATTTGGGCGGTTTTATCTTTGGTAAATATTTCATCTATAACTTCGCG
>CAZETA010000049.1:0-1982 GCA_964514995.1 uncultured Gammaproteobacteria bacterium | reverse complement strand
GAACAGCCTGGCTTCCAGCCAGCCGCAATAATAATCGGCTTGCTTGTTTTTATTTTTTTCGTGGGATTGGTAACAATTTCGGGATAGGCATAGTCCTTAAATAAAGATTTTACAAATTCGGCATTGAAAATCGTAGTCTTGATACCAAGCCAATCGAGGTCCGTATCAGTCATCGACACCACTGCTTTAGCCGCCGCCTGATACTGCCTACACGTAGCACCACCGCCGATTACCAAGATAAACTTATCTCCTTTTTTTACTCTACCAATAATCAAAGTTCGCAGCTTCTTCAAGAATTCAATATCAAAGCCGGTCTGAGGAATGATTATAGACCCGCCCAGAGAAATAATTTTAAACTTGTTCATAATAGTTTTTGATTTCTTTTTTATTGAAACCTTCGGTTCTGGCTTTCAATTTTGCATAATGCATGCTTTTGTTTGCCTTAAACAAACTCGGTGTACGATAAGCGGTCTTTCCTTTTTGCGCCCGATTTGAAGAATAGTTCTTCACAATTAATTATTATCTTTCTTCAACAGTTCACTCATCAACCAACTTGCAAGGGATAACAAAAGCGCCCCCCAAAATGCCGGCCAGAAACCCATGACCGTAAACCCTTTGACAATCGAGGAAGCAAACCAAAACAATAGGGCGTTGATAACCAGAGTGAATAGGCCGAGCGTGAGAATATTGACCGGCAAAGTCAGTAAAATAAAAATTGGCCGAATCAGAGCGTTGACGAGCCCCAGAATCAAGGCAGCGATTAAGGCTGAGTAAAAACCGACTACTACCACACCAGGAACAAAGTAAGCGATAAACATCAACACCAGGGCGTTAATAAACCATCGAGCTATTAGTTTCATATTATTATCATTAGTGAATAAAAATTAGACGGTTGGTCGTAATATGAAAAAATTAGTAACCGACCAAAAACAGAAATATCAACTGAACAATAGGGGCAAGCGCCCCGGAAAAGAAAAAAATAAATAATAGCAATAACCATGTCCCATACTGCTCCAAAAAATTCCTAACCTGATAGGCCGAATTTGGCAATACTGCATATAGTATTTTAGAACCGTCAAGTGGCGGTATTGGCACCAAATTGAAAACAGCTAAAGATATATTCGCGTAGACAATAATCGCTAAAATGGAACCGAAATCTGACACGCGAACGAATCGCAAGACTATAGCAAAGGCTGTGGCTAGTAAGAGATTGGCTAATGGCCCCGCAAGCGCAACTAGCACTGGCCCCCATTTCTGATTTTTTAAATTATGGGGATTGTAGGGCACCGGCTTAGCATACGCAAAAGAAAACTTGCCCATGGTCGCTAACGACAATAGAATTGGCAAAATAATAGTGCCGAACAGATCAATATGGGCTTTAGGATTTATGGTTAACCGCCCGGCATAGCGAGCTGTAGGATCGCCCAGCCTGTCAGCCACCCAACCATGAGCGTATTCATGGATAATCGCCGAGGGAATAATAACAAAAAAGTAAAAAACAAAATCCATATGTAATACTTGACAAATAAGTAGAAAAGCAGTAAACTTATGACATTATTATCATTATACTTAAACACAATTAAATTTTCAACTGTATGTCCAGAGCCTGCACTATATGCGAAAAATCAGCTGCACGAGCTAATCATGTCAGCCATTCCAATGTCAAAGTTCCTCGCCGTCAGCGCCCAAACCTGCAACTTATAACTATAAACGGAAAAAGCGCAAAGGCCTGCTCTTCTTGCAGACGAACTATGGTCAAACAAGCAGCCTAATCATAGCAGATACCAAAAGCCGGCCTCAAGCCGGTTTTTTTGATATTTCTGATTTTGACAAAATTAAAGCCTGGCTTCTGCATTTTTAAGCGTTGATTTTTTATTAGGCAACAGATATAATGCAGACTACTTACGGGGATTAGCGCAGTTGGTAGCGCGCATGGCTGGGGGTCATGAGGTCACGAGTTCAAGTCTCGTATCCCCGACTAG
>CAZETA010000048.1:0-2036 GCA_964514995.1 uncultured Gammaproteobacteria bacterium | reverse complement strand
TATTGCCGCGCTCAGTTTATGGCTTGGCTGGGGCATCGGCCGCATCGGTTGTTTTTTGATTCATGATCATCCTGGGACACTCAGCAGTTTTTTCTTGGCCGTGCAATATCCGGGCGGAGCGCGGTTTGACCTAGGCCTCCTTGAATCATTATTAGGTTTTGTCCTGTTTATTATTTTCTACCTCTTGTTTAAAAAAATAACCAGTATTCAAGCAGGACTCGTCGCGGCCTTGTCTGTCGCGGCCTATGCATTCGTCCGTTTTTGGTTAGATTTTTTGCGTATGCCGCATGAAAATATGGCTGGGGATGTGCGCTACGGCACATTTACACCCGCACAATGGGGGATGCTTGCAATACTCATTACGTTGACTTTCGTTGGATTTTGTCTTAAAATGAAACGACAAAAGAATTAGGGAAGGATCGCATAGTTGGTCTAGTGCGCACGCTTGGAAAGCGTGTAAACCGAAAGGTTTCGAGGGTTCGAATCCCTCTCCTTCCGCAGAGTTAACTTATAATTTATTAATATAAAAAAATATGGCTCGAAGAGGAATAACGCGTACTTTTGAGTACGGTCAAGATGGACAATTATTGCGATCTCCTGGTGTAGATGGTTCGACTCTAGAGCATAAACCTGCTCCGGCTACAGGCGAGCTGGATTCAGAGGGTAAAGGTATTATTCCTGAGGAAAGCTCCAAAGAAGCAAAAGATAATCGTAATTCTGGTTTAAACTAACATTGCTGCTCAGTGCGGTTGTTCAGATAATGGGTAAGAAGACGAAATCACGCTTTGACGCTTGGTTCTTAGTTGCTTTATCGAATGGCTTTTAAAGCCATTCTTTAATTTTTTACGCTCCATTACTGTAATTACTTGACTTCTGTGTAACAAAACGGTGGATCAGGTGTATTATAAAATATTAGAGTAGTCAAAGCGACTGGCTTTTGGAAGAGAGATATGTAATTTAAAGGAAAAATTAACCCCATTTAATTCTTCCTTGTATCTATAATATATATGAATCCAAATACTCAAAAAGTTTTACTTGTAGCTGTAATTGTCTTGCTTGTAGGCGGGGTGTCTGTCTACGGGTTTACTCGCAATAGCGCAGTCAAAGATAGTGATATAGCCCAAAATGTTGATACTAATAGTATCTCTGTGGGCGAGCCAAATCCAAGCGGAGAAAGAACTGTTCCGCCAAGCAGCACGGATAATCAAACAAGCGGTAAGCTAAAAGTGGCAAATTTTTCGGGCAAATTGGAAGAGGTGAATACGGCCTGTTTTGCTGACGGCGAATGTTATGTAGTGGTGGCTGGCAAACACGTGACAACCCTCATGGGCTGGAGCAGGGATGTTGTTGGTACTATCCAAGGAGCAGAAAGTATTGCCGATTTGGAAGGCATGATCGGTCAGGAAGTAGAGGTTTATGCCCAGGATAAGGGCGATGGTGCCTATACACTTTACGGCAGCGCTGGATTTTACGTTAAAATAGTGAAATAAAGAAGTGCAAAAAACTTTTTGTTCAAAACAACAGCCTGCGTGATGAGCGCGGGCTGTTATCTTTGTAATTTTTATAGCAACGTTGTATACTAATGGCTCTAAGTTTGCAGGTTTTTCGTATATGTCTCAAGCAGTCAAACCCCAAAATATTCAGCCAAAACAGCCTAATTTGTTTGCTTTGCTCAAGCCGTATTCCCGGTTGATTGTTTTGCTTGTTTTGGTGACACTGGGAGCAAATATTCTTACCTTGTGGCTACCACGGCTCTTATCGCACGGCATTGACGGGTATTTCATTACTGGTTCGATCAATCCGATCTTGTGGAAATTTGGTGTTGCTTCGGCCTTTATTTTTATATTCACCTATCTACAAAGTATTGTGCAGACCTACGCCTCCGAGCGAGTGGCACGCGATCTTCGTAATAACTTGTCGGAAAAAATTTCCACGCATACCTTTGCCGAAGTGCAGCAGGTGACGCCGGCCAAGCTTCTCACTAATCTTACATCCGATGTGGATTCAGTCAAAAATTTCGTCTCACAGGTAGTCTC
>CAZETA010000047.1:0-2181 GCA_964514995.1 uncultured Gammaproteobacteria bacterium | reverse complement strand
CACTGCTGATACCCAATCCTGCCAGTTATCAAAACCATACGGATCTGGAATCGCATCCTTGGAAAACACATCAATGCCATTTAAGCCAACCGCCCATGACTGCCACTCAACAGTCGGCCCAGGGATCTGAAGTTGCTGACCTGCATAAGCTTCGCACATAAGCGCCGCCCAAGAATCAAAGTCTTGATACCTCGGGTCATAAACAATCGGCAGACTCATGTTGAATATCCTCTGACATCGCCTTCATCAGCACTAACAATCACTTTGCCTAGCTGATAGTTGCCGCCTGATACATTACTGACAAACTTCAAGCGCAATTCGCGGCGCTGCTCTTTCATGTCAATTTTGCCTGTGCCTGGCGAAAACGTATAGGGTCCTGTCGTACTATCCGCCTCTTGAGCATAAGGCCTACCCGTGACATAAAGCTGCATGTCTTCCGACTGCACAAAGTCAGGCTCTACACGCTCAATACGCAGCCACTTGTTCTCGCCTACTGGGGAAGGCTGAGAAGGACCGCCCGCTACCCAGCCAAGATCCGACGTTTCAAAGTAGCTTTCAATGGCATTGGATTGAGTAAACACTACCTCATCCGTGCCCACCTCATGCTGCCAGAGCGACACAAATGTCATCGTGGTATTTACTGTCAACTCAAAGTCAGCACCTACACCGTCAAGTACGGCTGACAGCGTATCACCCACTTCGTAATCAGTGCCGCGGTCATTGATCTGTACAGAGATAACAACACCGCCTGATACGACGATGGTTGCCGTTGCACCCGAGCCAGATCCACCTGTTAGTGGCTCATAAGAATAAGTGGCGTCTGCATAGCCCGTGCCCGCATCGGTGATGGAAGTATCAAGCACGCCGCCCGTATAGTTGGCCAACCATCCTGCATTGATTGGAAAGCTAAAGACCTGTGAGAAGTAACCTGCGGAGCGTCTTGCACCTAATGCCGTGCCAACGTCATACCAGACATTCTCGCGGATGTTGTAGATCACCGCGTCGTTACACTCAGTCACGTCACCCCGAGGGTAGAACCACCACACTTCGCCAAACCGCGGCACTTTGGTTGCAAATACCTTTTGCCGCTGTGCGTAGTTCAGGTTGTCAAAAAACCAGTTTTGATTGAACTGATTTGGAATTTCTTTAACGGTACCGTTGTATAGCAAGAACCGATCAACGCCGCACCAGTAATAAATACCGTCATACTCAATAACCGATTGCGATGACAAGATGGATGTCTGCGATGAAATGGTTTCATACCGCCAAAAGGTTGGCGCGGCAAAGTTTCCTGTGCCTGCCACACCTAAAGAGGTCGGTGCAAATGACACCCGAATCAGGCTATCAAGCGACCAAAACAACCCTGATGGCGAATTAGAGCCACCTCGAACTGGCAGGCCCTGCACAATCTTGCCCGTTGCGACGTTAACCGCATTGGCCTCAGCGGACACCCAATCATCCAAATTGCTAGTGGCACAATTGCGAATGAGTCCGTCATTGCCGTACACAAACACATAAGGATGCAACGAGACCACACCACCCGAGACTGAGACCTCATTATCAAAGGTAAGCGTGACGTTGGTGCCGCTAGCCGTAGCAGGCGTATCTAATACCAAAGCAGTTAGCTGTATGGATGCAACTCGTGTGCCTGCAGCGATGCCCGGCCCTGTCACTAATTGGCCGGCAGCAATATTGAAATTAGAGGCTGTCAGCGTTACTGCCGTGGAGGCATTCGTTACCGATGCCGCCGTCTCTGTAAAGACGCCCAAAGGTCTAAAGGTGTTACTCGTAAAATCAGCCGCTAAGACAGGCGTATTGACCTCTGAACTGATGTTGCTCAGATCCTGCGACGGATGCGCTAGAAGCACGTTTTGGCCGCTTCCTGATGAATCCTTGAAGGTATCAAACTGCCAAAGGTTGTCAGCGCTTGGCGTAAAGCAGCTATCAATTGTGGCTACCTGAATTGAAAAGCCCGTGCCTGTGCCGCCAATGTTTGCCGCTGCAGCAGTAAGCTTGTCGTAAACCAAGTAACCAAAACCGCCGCCTGTAAGCGTGACAGACGTTACAGCGTTGCCTGATACCGTAATCGTTGCGCTAGCGCCTGAACCTGCGCCTGATGTCACATAAGTGAGTGGCACGCCTGTATAAGTGCCATTCGTGTAGCTAGACCCGCCTACCAGC
>CAZETA010000046.1:0-2365 GCA_964514995.1 uncultured Gammaproteobacteria bacterium | reverse complement strand
GACCCATCCGTCATCCTCGCGAATGCGGGGGTCCACGTAATTGACAAATAAACAAAAGAATGCTATAAAAAAACCACAATAAACATTTTGTTTTTTTAAAAGGATATTCCTAATGGAAATTGACGAAAAGCAACTCTTAAATGATGAGTGGTACAATAAGTACTCAGCAGCTCTTATCTTAGCATCTTTAGAAGACCTAAATGCATACCATGCTAAAAATAAAGAGTATGGTCAAAAATATGGCTTTAAACAAAAATATTCAGTAGGAGCATCTGAACAATTCAAAGAAGATCTAGCCAAAGAATTTTTAGATGCTTTGATTCTTTATAGCCAGAGTCCATCGCAAGCAAATATTTCAACCATCATAGATAGCTACGGCTGGTATTTCCGCACAGGAGATTTATCCACCTTGCTAGTTCCTGAACCAGCACCTTATCTAGAATTTCTTCTAGAAAAAATACAAGGACTGTCTAAAGCAGAAGAGAAGGATGAATATTTCTATATAATCAGATTGGCCCATGGAAAACATTCAAAACTCTTAGCATTACTACACATAGGCGATAACAGACAAAAGAATATCAGCATAATGCGCGGCCTACTATATGGATAAAAAAATCAAAATGACCCTAAACAGGGTCATTTTTTAATTGTAGCATTAAAGAATTCAAAATTGTTTTTATCCACCCAGGGCGGATTAAATTTAAAATTAATTTCTACTGACCAACAACCGCCTTAATACGTCTAACACCAGCACTACTAGCCTCCTCCTTCAAAATCTTAAAGCCACCAAGCTCACTAGTATTACTGACGTGCGGCCCACCACAAATCTCGCGACTAAAGAAATCATCATCCGAGCCAACAGTATAAACCTTCACCATATCATTATACTTCGACTCAAATACTCCCAGCGCCCCCATCGCTCTCGCCTCCTCCAAACTCACTTCCTTATAAGTAACCGGCAAAGCCTTAGCAATCACTTCATTGACCATATCTTCAGCTTCTTTAATTTGTTCTGGCGTCATCTTGTCAGGATGTGAAAAGTCAAAGCGTAGTCGTTCCGCCGTAATGTTCGATCCTTTCTGGAAGATATGGTTACCCAGAACCTTACGCAAAGCCGCTTGCAATAAATGCGTAGCAGTATGCAATTTAGTCGTCTCTTCACTGGCATCAGCCAGACCACCTTTGAATTTTCCAGCAGTAGCAGTACGAGATAAATCTTGATGTTCAATTAATTTTTTCTCAAATTGACTCTTCAAAGCTTCTTTTTCATCATTTGAAAATTCAACACCTCTGTTTTCACATTCCTCTATAGCCATCTCAAAAGGATAGCCATAAGATTGATACAAATTAAAAAACCATTCACCATCTAATTTTGGAGTTAGGAAAGTACGAACATCAGAAAAACCCTTCTCTGTAAAAGTTATCGACTCACCATTCTTCAAATTTATAGCATTAACCTCTGTTTCGATTATCTTCTCGCCATTCTCTAGAGTTCTTATAAACTTAGCCTCTTCTTTAACCATTTCATCCTGTATTCTATCTCTGTTTAGTAGTAATTCGGGATATTGAACCTTAAAGTTATCAATAAATATTTCTCCTATCTTATAAATAAAATGATCAGGCAAACCAAGCTTCCATCCATAAGCCATTGAACGTCTAATCAATTTTCTTACTACATACCCTTGGTCAACATTTGAAGGACCAACACCGCGCTGATCACCAATAATCATAACAGCCGCCCTAATGTGATCAACAATAACCCTAAAAGCCTTTGTATTATCAATATATTTTTTACCAGATAAAGACTCTAGTCTCTCAATAGCCTGACTAAATAATTCAGTCTGATAAATATCACTGATACCATTCATGACACAAAGCACACGCTCCAGTCCCATGCCAGTGTCCACGTTCTTCTGAGCAAGTTCTAAGAAACTACCGTCAGCCTGCTTGCCATAAGCCATGAAGACATCATTCCAAATCTCCACCCAACCCTTATCCTCTGGATCAAAGTGCGCCGGCGCCGGCATTTCAGCCACCCAATAAAACATCTCAGTGTCAGGGCCACAAGGACCAGTCTGCCCAGCCGGACCCCACCAGTTGTCTTTCTTAGCAAGCTTGGCAATACGAGGCGCAGCAACACCCTTAGCGAGCCACTGCTCATAAGACTCTTGATCAAAAGGCGCGTCATTATCACCAATAAAAACCGAGACCGCAAGGCGCTCTGGACTGATATTCAGCCACTCAGCACCAGTCAAAAACTCCCAAGAATAATCAATCGCTTCTTTTTTAAAATAAGCTCCCAAACTCCAATTACCCAGCATCTCAAAGAAAGTTAAGTGCGTCCGATCACCCACTTCATCAATAT
>CAZETA010000045.1:0-2375 GCA_964514995.1 uncultured Gammaproteobacteria bacterium | reverse complement strand
TCAGTCGTAATGCTAATCGCGTCTTGGAGCAACTGACCAAAGAGACAGAGAAATTTTTGAAAACTTTGGACAATGGTTTGAAAGAGTTTGAGCGCATCAGCGTTGGCAGTCAAGCAATTTCTGGTAAGGATGCTTTTGATCTCTACCAAAGTTATGGTTTCCCGATTGAAGTCACAGAAGAATTAGCAGCATCAAAAGGTCTGACAGTTGACCGTACAACGTTTGAAACGGAATTAGCAGCTCATCAGGACTTATCCAGAACCGCTTCCGCCGGCAAATTCAAAGGCGGCCTTGCAGATCACAGCGAACAATCTACCAAATACCACACTGCCAATCACATCATGCTGGAAGCCATGCGCCGTATCCTTGGACCGCATGTGGAGCAGCGCGGCAGCAACATTACCCAAGAGCGCCTGCGCTTTGATTTCTCACATCCCGACAAACTAACACCAGAGCAAATTAAGCAAATTGAAGACATAGCCAACGAACAGATCGCCCGTAATCTTGAAGTTCACTATGAAGAAATGACCGTACCAGAAGCCAAAGCTCTCGGTGCAACTGGTGTTTTCGAGCATAAATACGGCGATAAAGTGAAAGTGTATTTTGTTGGAGACTTTAGCAAGGAAATCTGCGGTGGTCCTCACGTGGAGAATACCAAGGGTATGGGTAAGCTGAAGATTACCAAGGAAGAAGCTAGTTCGGCTGGGGTGAGACGGGTGAAGGCGGTTTTGGAATGATGAATATCAAAGAAAGAATGAATATTATAAAACCACAATCTAAACAGCCATTACCGGATAATGCTAAGAGAGTTTTTAAAGGCATTATATTCGACACTTACCAATGGGAAATTGAAGCCTACGACGGAACGAAAAAAACTTTCGAAAAACTTAAAAGACCAGATACTGTGATGGTTATACCCGTTACCGAAGACGGAAAAATCATTTTAACTAAGCAAGAACAACCTGGAAAAAAACCATTTATTGGTTCCGCAGGAGGCAGAGTTGATGAAGGCGAGGAGCCACTTGAAGCAGCTAAGAGAGAGCTTTTAGAGGAAACTGGCCACGAAGCTAAAGAGTGGCTATTATTTGATGCTATCCAGCCAGTAAGTAAAATTGAATGGGCAGTCTATACATTTATCGCCAAAGGTTGTAAAAAAGCAGCTGAGCAAAATCTTGATGGTGCTGAAAAGATAGAACTACTTTTCGTTGATTTTGATGAGTTTATACGAATGGTTCTGCATGATGAATTTGGAGATTTGGAACTAAAGGTAAAGATACTTGAAGCAATACAGGATTCTAATAAACTGACAGAGATAAGAAACTTATTAACTTAGCGAGAATGACGAGTGAAGGCTGTTTTAGAATAAAATGTATTATTATGAACAAAAACGACTTAGAGCATAAATATCTAGGCAAAATTTTAGCAATTAGATTATATCCTCATGATAAAAATGAATTTTTTATCGATGATTTTAAAGACATTAAAATTCTAGATGAGGTTCTTGAAGAAATCTTTATAGGCGAGAGCGATATCACTCCTGCTGGTTACTCTTTTCTAAAAGAATATTTCGATTTGAATGAATTAGCTAAAGATCTATTTAATCTTGAGAACTCAAAAACAGTTGGAAATAAATCTTATTTCAAAAAAGAGCAAGATCTTGTAAATGCAATTCAATCTCAGCTAACACCCATGGAAACATTAAGTTTCATTGAAATGGCTCGAGGTAACATAAGCGACCAATTTACCCTACGGGACGACTTATTGCCTCCATCAAATTAGATTTAACACATGAATCCAATACACATTGTCCACCACGACTCTAAAACGCCATCAAAACAATCTGTCGCTTTGAAACGCGAACTTGAAAAACTTGGAATTACTGTACGTCAGGAGCAGTTTGATGGTTTTAAGCATATCGAACTTGCTTTACCCAAAGCAAAACTAAATATAGAAGTTGATGGTATGCATCATCTTACGAACCCTGAACAAATTATTGCAGATCTCAATCGCCAGTATCATTCAAGTAAGCTTGGTTTTGCTACTATACATATATCTAATGAAATCATAGACAAGCATCTAGATAAGATCGCTAATGCTCTAGCAGAAGTCGCAAAAATTCGAGAGAAAGAAAGAATTCAAAGTAGCCTTCGTGTAATACTGAAATCGGCCGAAATTCCCATCGCGCAAAATTAGTTACCCATCGCAACCGCTATAAAAATAGTCCCTCCCGCGAGCGCTCGCAGAAAGGGACCTTGACGCTGATCTTATCAGCCTACCGCCATGGAGATGGCATTCTGATATCCAGAAACCCAGCGTCGAGCCCCGTGGACAGAGCTAAACTATCATGACAGATACTGGTTGGCAAGTGTCTGTTT
>CAZETA010000044.1:0-2384 GCA_964514995.1 uncultured Gammaproteobacteria bacterium | reverse complement strand
CCACCCTAAATTTTTGTTATTTTTCTGATAAATTTTACACTTTTTAAGAAGTAACTATTGAAAATGACAGAAAATACTAAAGCATTACGCAGAAAGCGAAACAGGCATTACACCGAAGAGGCAAAGAAGAGATTTTATGAGTTATGGAAATCTTCTGGCATGAAGATAGGCGCCTTTTGTGAGAGCCATGATTTAACAAAGAGTGTTTTTTATGGTTGGCGCCAATGCTTTGGCGATCCGGGTGTTTCACCACCTACGCCTGAACTTGGCTCCTTTGTGTCAGTCAGGGTGGCAAAAGAAGCGCCTATTCATACCGGAAGTGCGCAAGTAAAATTAATATTACCGAATCGAATAGAGCTGCATGTGACATTAGATGTTAGTGGCTTAGTCAGTTTTTTGCAGGAGCTGTGTCATGCAACTGCAATTATACGGTAAGAAAATTTGGGTTTATCGTCGTGTTGTTGATTTTCGCTCTTCGATTGACGGATTAGTATCATTAATTACCCGAGAGATTAAGCTTTCGCCGCGTGAAGGTATTTTTTTATTTTTTAACCGAGGAAGAGATAAGGTAAAGTGTTTATCTTGGCACAAGAATGGTTTTGTGCTTTTATATAAACGTTTGGAATCGGGTTATTTTCAAATGAAATTCCATGAGACCTCTGGTGTCATAGAAATTAACGCGGATGAATTAAGCTGGTTATTCGCAGGTCTTGAATGGCAGAAGATGCGCGATTGGAAAGAGCTGAACTATAGCAAGTTTAGTTGAGTGTGAATCAATAAAAAAATCGTGAAAAATGCAAAAAAAGCTTGACATGTTTTTTCGGGTTTTTTTATTATTTTTCTGAGAAAGTAATTTTGTTTTGCATTGATATTTTATGCCTTATTGTAGGCGCGATTGGCGATTATTTTTCTTCTTCTTATTCCCGCGGAGTATAAAAAATAAAAATGCGATATAGTGGATTTAAATGCAAAAAATTTAGCTTTTAAAAGCCATGTTATTATATCCGTCAGATTAGATGAGTTGGCTTCACAGAATGAAAGAAACAGAGTTACGTGTTGCGTATGATTTGCAATGCGCTGAAATTATCAGCTTACGCGAAGAAGTTTCTGCGTTAAAAGAAGAGTTAGCTCAATTAAAAGAACAACTTAATTTACGCAACAAACGTCAGTTTGGCAAGAAAACAGAAGCGGATACATCGAATACTGATTCTGGCAGTTTACAAACGATAGCCAGTTACACACGTGCTAAACGCCGTGGTACACGGTTTGATATTTCATCCTTGCCGCGTCACACAGTGATTCATGATTTGCCAGAAACAAAGAAGCAATGCGTTTGTTGTCAACAAGCTCTTCACGTGATTGGCCAAGATGTTTCTGAACAGGTAGAAATTATCCCGGCACGCTACTGCGTCATTGAGCATGTGCGTATGAAATACGCCTGCCGAACTTGCGATAAAATCCTTATGGCGGATAAGCCGATGGCACCCATCCCCAAATGTGCCGCCGGTGCTAGTCTCTTAACCGATGTGCTGGTGAATCGTTATTTCGCTCATCTTCCTCTGTATCGTCAGGCTAAGTTAATGCACAGCCAACAGTTGCTCGTACCAGATAATACGTTAGGTAACTGGGTGATGAAAAGCGGTGATGCCTTGATCATCATGTATGCTGCTTTGTGGAGCATTCTTAAACAGCGCTATTTACAAGTGGATGAAACGCCGGTCACCGTATTGGAATCTGATAAAAAAGGATATATTTGGAGTTATTACGCGCCGCATGTCGGCCAAGGGCTGGTGGTGTTTGAGTTTAGTGAGACGCGTTCAGGTACCGTTGCTGAAACACGCCTTAAAGATTTCAACGGATTACTACAAACAGATGGTTATAATGGATATGCAGCCCTTCGCAAACAAAAGCCGCGCGTGATTGGATTAGGTTGCATAACGCACGCTCGTCGCAAATTCGACGAAGTCATTAAAATCAGCGGCGATCACAACGGTATTGCAGCTGAGATGCTCAAAAAACTGCAGCCCCTATATTATCTCGAAGCACACATGCGTACTCTGAAATGCAACTTTCACACAAAAAAACGATTTCGGCAAAAAATCGCTTATCCTCAATTAAAAGAAATTCACCGATGGCTAAAACAACAACGCCATCAGGTCTTACCTAAAAGCCAACTCGGCAAAGCCATTGATTACACGCTCAAGCAATGGCCTTATCTCATCGCGTATACGCGTCACGGCATGGCAGAAATTGACACCAATTATGTCGAAAACAAGATTCGCGAAATTGCATTAGGCAGACGCAACTGGCTGTTCATCGGCAATGCCAACAGCGGAAAAACTCATGCACTGTTCTATAGCCTTGTGTTAAGTTGCGTTCTTAAT
>CAZETA010000043.1:0-2708 GCA_964514995.1 uncultured Gammaproteobacteria bacterium | reverse complement strand
TGTAGGCGCTTAGGGATTCGAACCCTAGACCTCCTCGGTGTAAACGAGGCGCTCTAACCAACTGAGCTAAACGCCCTTCTTTAAAAAATTCTAAATACTAATCTCTAAATGCTAAAATAAATTCTAGCAGATTATTGATTTTTAGAATTTTTGATTTAAAATCTACAATTTTCCGTTGTGGTGGGTCGGCTGGGGATCGAACCCAGGACCACTTCCTTAAAAGGGAATTGCTCTACCAGCTGAGCTACCGACCCGTTATTGCGCAGTAATTCTATACTAAAATTTCAAAATAATCAACCCTACTAAACAATCTGCCTGTGGATTATCCGCAGAACGGTGTTTAACAGGATCATCCCTATTTTACCAGGCTTTCGACAATTTCAATGATCTTAACGGACTCAGCAGGTGGCAAGGTTTTTCTGAGTTGTTTACCCAAACTAGTCCGATACTCTTCTGAGGCCAATAAATCTGCTACTATTCTTGCTAATTTTAGACCCGTGTCAGCCCGTTCATCCAAAACAATAGCTGCCGAATTTTCGGCCAGAAGCTTGGCATTTACCTCTTGATGCGTGTCAGACATAGGCAGAATAATAGCGGCTTTGCTCAAGGCTGCCAGTTCGGTAATTGTCCCAAACCCGGCCCGAGCGACCACCACATCGGCAATCACATAAGCGTCTTTCATGTCTTCTTTTAAAAATTGATAGACGTGGTAGTTAGGAAAAACTCTCACGGCATTTTCTTGGATCTCTCGAGGACGATCTCGACCGACAAGATGTATGACGTGCCAATCCCTAGACCAATTCGGCAAAGCCTCAAAGACCAGCTTGTTAATCTTTGCAGACCCCGTTCCCCCGCCCATTGCCAAGATCACTTTTGCACCCGCCGGTATACCAAACTTACCTCTCGCCGCGTCGACGTCGCTAACGGACAAAGATCGTACCGGATTGCCAATCCACTCAGTCTTATAATCCGGAAATGAAAACTGAGTGTTACGCAAGGCAGTCGTAATCTTTTTTGCCGTATAGGACATTATTTTGTTTGCCAGACCGACCTGCGCATCTTGCTGATGCACCCAGGCCGGAATACCGAGAGCAAAGGCCGCCAGATGGAGCGGCACACTAACAAATCCGCCAGCGCTAATCACAACATCGGGTTTCTTTTGCCAAAGTAAAAAAAGGGACTGAAAAAAAGCTGTAATAATTTTAAAGACATCAACGAAATTCCATACCGACATATACCGGCGCAATTTCCCCGACATGATAGTAAAAAAAGGGATACCGTATTCTACGACCAAATCTCGTTCAGGCCCTCTCTCTGTACCAACCCAAAAGAACTCGGCCTGCGAACTGTGTTTTTTATACACTTCGGCAACAGCCAGTAGTGGCACAACTGGTCCTAATGTTCCGCCGCCGGAGAATAGGATTTTCATATGGCAGACTTCTCAAATTGACTAATAATCTGACCCAGATCTTTGATAGCGGCAGCCAAATTAATCCTACGATCTTCAGAAAGTTTGTGCTGAGCTTGTTGCCTAGTCATCTTCGTCGCAAGATCGGATAAATTTTTATAAAGCACTTCATATTGATTATCAGATTTTGCGTAAGATTCCATTTTTTTTCCAAGACTAGTTCTGCCTGCTGGTTTTTTGACCAAGCCTTTCTTGTCCAACGCCGCATTAATTGCCCCTAAGGACTTGCCGAAACCGTAAACCATCTCAGCGGGGCTGGTAGAACCTTTGTATTCATCCGTATGATCAAGCATAAGCTCAAGATCAAAAGAGTTTCCGATACCGATACGGCCAAGTATATTTTGTTTTTCCAAAACAAGCCCTTCTAGATCAAATAAGAGGCCTTGTTTATTTTTTTCATCAACTTCTTCTATCCCTATATTATGCGGTCCGATATCTTGCAAAACTAAACCATTTTCCGCTAAATAATTGGCCGCAACGAGACAGTCCCTTATTGATCTTAAAGAAACTAAAACAGAAGTCTTATCCAGTTTTATACTTTCTTCATTTAGATATTTATTCAAGGGAACAAAATTTCTTTTTTCAAGAATACCGACATTATGCATTGCATCATATTCTACAAAATCTCTGAAGTGCCTTCGAATATCTGGGGGCATCTCTAATTTTTGATAAATCTCCTGTGCCGACAAAAAACCTTGTTTTGTTGTTTCGTCAAAAAAGGCGGGTTCTTTATACACGAACTCTTTGCCGGTTTTTAGACGGTAGGCGACACCGACAATACCGGCAACATCGTCCAGAGATTTATACAACCTCCTGTAGTCCTTCGTTACAATGTATATGTCTTTGGAGATCCTGCTCTGAAGCTCCTTGATTAAGGCCTGCCTAATTTTGTTTATACCGGCTATGATATCGCTGTCTGTAGCTACTTTTTTTTTAAATCTTACTAAATCGTCCGCAGCCTCATTGGAACAAAAAGCATTAATAATTTTTTCGTCACTCAACGCATCAACTACATACATCTCTATCTTCTGTCGTTCGTCATTGTTTACCGCAACTTCTTCAGCTTCTAAATCTTTTACTGTAAAATCAGCAGCTACAAGATCCGCATATTTTTTTACATCCTCATGAGAGATCGACTTCGTGTTATGCAAGAACTTAAACTCTAAATCAAAATCTGCATCTGCAAAGCTATCCCTAGTTCTATAAGTTTCAATCCTTGCCATATTTTTAATAATCCTTC
>CAZETA010000042.1:0-2729 GCA_964514995.1 uncultured Gammaproteobacteria bacterium | reverse complement strand
CTTCTGAATCAGGATTTTCCGGACCATGCTGAGCGACTTCTTCTAATGTATACATATTTACATTCTTTTTTATTTCTTCTGCAGGAGGTACAGACTCGGTCTTTGGTTTTTCAGTGGTCTGGTGTTGCATATATGCGCCTTTCGGCTCTCTATAGCCAATCAGCAAAAACGCGGCGATAGCTAGAAATACAATCCATGGATAAAGTAACCAACGATTTGTTTTGCTCCACAAGACCTCGGCAAATTTAAACATACCAGAAAGCAATATTGTTGCGCCGAGATAATTATGAATCATCTTAGCTTGCACTACAGCTTCACTTGTTCCGTGCTGTGGGTGCGTAAGAAAGAGTATACCAATGATAGCCAAGCTCGCAGGCAAAAAGAATTTGAATACAAAAATTGGTTTTTGGAGTTTTAAAGCAATGAGCTCTCCAAATCCAGCTAAAGTAATAAGTACGCCCATGTAAAAGTGCTGTCGTTGCTGTGGGTCTTGCCAGGTAGCTTTCCACGCCGCAGCCATTTCGTTGTAATGGTGGGAATAAGAAAATACGAACAAGAATATCCCGCTAAGAAATACTAAAGTTGGCCAGGCATAAGCGAGCTTGGGTTTATTCTTGCCAAAGAAAATATTGAGCAAAGAAAATACTACCACGAGTAGAAACATACCGCCTTCTACCCAATGACCATAGTTAGATAGTCGCACCAGCTCTTCGGGTGAATGTAATTGATAAATTAAATTGAGATGTTCCATAGTTAAGACTTAATACTTAATTTTTTTAGTAACTCTTTCCAAAAAAAGAATCCAACTATTGGGAAAAACAAACTGGTTATGAGACCTGGATAATAGGACTGACTCACAATGGCTGCATACACATGTTGTAATTCAAAAACACTCATAACTCCTAACACGATTAAAAGCCAGCTAATACGTTTACCCCTTTTTAAGAGTACGTAGGTAAGTAATAGCAGTAACCACAAACTAGCTTGGTAGGCTAAAAATATTTGTGGAATATCACTGAGGTTGCCAAAAATTAACCGGTATGACCAGTCAATTTTGTAGAATTCGGTTAAGTATTCTTCCAAACCGTGGATAATAAATACGGATGTTAAGACTAAAAATATTAATTCAAATTTATTTAGCTTCATAAATTTTATTCCATGTTTTACCACCATCTTCTGTTTTAAACACCGAATGCGTTTCGGTTATAAGATAGCCAATTTCATTTTGTGAAGGTGAGAAATCAGCATAGAGTGGTGTGGCGCCGTTCAGGCTAACTTTTGCAGGTACAAACTGACCCTCGTCATCGGTAACCGACATACCCATTTTTTCTGAATACATCACAACACGAGCAGCTGACATTGCTAAAGCTGAGACTTGGCCTGTCTTTGTGCTATCTGCCAAAGGTTTCCAAGTTTTACCCTGGTCTTCGCTTTTAAACAGACCTTGCGGACTTGCTGCGTAGACCAAATTGGCATCCGCTTTATCTGTAGCAAAACCAACTGGGATAAAGGGCAGTGGGAATGCTTCCCAGTTTTTTCCGCCGTCTGTGCTTCGTTGCAGTTTGCCCTTGAAAGAGCCGTAAACAATATCAGGATTGGCAAACGATACGGTCATAGTGTGGAAGTCCACCGGTCCTTCTAGACCGCCTGATACTTTTTGCCAGGATTTCCCGCTATCTGTAGATTTTTGAAAACCAATGTTACCACCAGTTCGTGGGTGTCCACTGCTGAAGAATATTGTTCCGTCACTTGGATGAGCGGTAAAACCCATATAGTCGTCCCTGGCAACGCCCACGGAAAACAACTCAGTACTTGATCCCGTTTTCAAAAGGTATAAACCGTCATGCGTTGCGATATACAAGTTATCTGGATTGCTTCTATCTACGGCAAGGCCATGAGCATGGTCAAAGCCGTTGGCTTTTTGCAGGAGCTCGGAAGAAGTCGATGTTTTTTCCGTTTTTACTTCTTGTTTATCACGGAACAGCAGCCAAAATGCGAGTGCCAGCACAGCGAGGAATATAAAAATGGTTATAGGCCGCTGATAAAATTTTTTGTGCATAAATATAATGTATTAATTAATTTTTATTCGGCATAAGCAGATTGTTTTTTTAAACCTAAGGCCACACCGCTCAATATAATTAAAGCGCCGATCCATTCCAGCACGCTGACAGGGACTGCGTACAACCAGTTTGTCATGACAAGTCCAAAAACGGGCAAGAGAAAAAATAAGACTGATAAACGAGATACGCCAAATTTTTGAATAAGCGAGTACCAAATAACTGTTGTCGCACCGGTGCCTATTAGAGCCAAAAAAGCTAAAATGGAAACAAACGACATGTTCCACTGAAGTGTCGTATTGGTTTCAGTAAACCAGGAAAATACAAATAAAGGCAGACTGCCAATAATCAACTGCCAGGCGGAAAGCGTAGCAATTAAGTCCGGCCGTTTTAATCTTTTTATTACAATACTTGCCGCTGTGGCGCTTATTGAAGCCAGCAGAGCCAGTACAGCGCTTCGAAAATCAAACCCGTCATCTCCCGTGAGCGACTGAATAGTCAGGAAAAAAAGTCCTAACGCGCCAAACCAGAGAATGTAACGAGTCGCGGATGTTAGTTTTTCATGCAGAAATATACCGGCGAAAAATACACTCAAAAATGGCTGTAAATTTTCCAAAACCGGCAAAAGCGCCATATTAGGATTTTCATGGCTTAAGAACATTGTGGCATAGG
>CAZETA010000041.1:1240-3060 GCA_964514995.1 uncultured Gammaproteobacteria bacterium | reverse complement strand
CGACCTTAAACTGGGAGTGAAACGATTCCTGGTAGCCATTCTCCCACGGGCAGCCGGGGGCTGACCGGGAGATGTGTACACCAATTGTCGTTAATGCGTTTCTGAACACTTCAGCATTGTACTCGCTCCCATTGTCGGAGTGAAATATTTCTGGTCTCGGATTGTTGTGCAGCGCTGCCATGAGCGCACCCAGTACCAGGTGTATGGCGTGGGTGGTGTGGATAGCAACACCAATGATTCGTCTCGTATACAGATCCATAACTGTGGCAATGTACACAATCTTTTTTTCAAAGTTTACGTGAGTAAAATCAGCGGTCCAGATATGGTTTGGGTACTGGGGCTGGGTTGATAAGAGCAGATTAGGGTAGATGACTTTAACTTTCTTCACTTTTTTCCACTTTTTGCCCCTTCTACGGTAGGCCTTGATTCCAAAGAGCTTCATGACTCGCTCGATGGGCTTGTGGTTGCGTTTGAGTGCAAGGGCTATCCGGGGTGAGCCGTAGCTTGGATGAATACGGAGCACTTCCTCGATCTGGCATTTCAAAGTCCAATCTTTGTCTGGTTTTTTTGGTTTGTAATACAGGAATCCCCGGTACATCCCCAGCTCACGGGCCCGAGCAGACTTGGATACCATACTCTCTTCGGCTATTTCTTTTTTTGGGATTCTGAGAGCTTCAGGGTGATCTCGCCGAGCAGTATGAATAGCTGCTCGTTCTCTCGTTTCAACCGAAGGTATTCCGACAATGTCGGCGCTCCGTCGGTCTTCTTGGCAATCCAGCCGTAAATCGTATTCTCCGAAATCCCATGATCTTTGGCTGCTTGTACGACCGTAATACCATCATTTTTAATACGGTACAGTATCTGCTCCTTAAGCTCGGGAGTAATGCGATGTCCTTTCATATGGTTGTGTGGTTAGATGAATTATTGTACCACACAAGGTTGTTGTACTAATTTTTGGGGGAGGGGCAAGGTATATTTTATGAAACAACAAAATCAACTTATTAAACAGGAAAAAACTGAAAAAACAACGAATGAAACTACAACGCTTCAAACTCAACTTGATGAAATCAAAAGTGAGATAGATGTGCTCAAGACACAACCAGTCCAAACAACTACTCCTCAAGGAATTATTTTGAATGAAAGTATAATTATAGCATTCACATTCATTCTTATAGTGGCTATTACTCTAACCGCAGTCATTACAAAAAAAATAAGTAAAAAATAATTTACAGAATATGAACAACCAAACAAACAATAAAGCCTTACTTTTCTGCCGTGTTTCATCAAAAGAACAGGAAGACACAGGTTACTCCTTAGATGCACAGGAAAAAATTTTAACTGAGCATGCTAAAAAACACAACTTCAAAATAGAAAAGATATACAGCGTTTCAGAATCTGCAAGTGGTAAACAATTTCGTAAAACTTTTATTGAGGCCATCCAATTTGCTGCAAAGAACAAAATAGGAATTATATTATGCGAAAAGATTGACCGCTTAACTCGCAACCTAAAGGATGCGGCCACTGTAGATGATTGGGTAAAGGAGGATTCTGAACGCGCTGTCCATTTTGTAAGAGAAAACTTTATTTTGAACGGTCAAACAAAGGCTCATGATAATTTTGTTTGGGATATGAAGGTAGCAGTTGCTCGCTTTTATACTAATAATCTTTCTGAGGAGGTTAAAAAAGGACAGGTTGAAAAGATAGCTCAAGGATGGTTGCCAACTCTACCACCGCTTGGTTATAAAACTATAGGTGACAAGGGACATAAAACTCATACCATTGATACAAATGTATCTGGATATATACAATCAATGTTTGAA
>CAZETA010000041.1:0-1230 GCA_964514995.1 uncultured Gammaproteobacteria bacterium | reverse complement strand
TGGCAACTACTCATTAAGCCGTCTTGAAAAAGAATTATTTGAGGCTGGGATGCGCACCCGCTCTGGAAAAAAACTAGGGATAAGCAGAATCCATGATTTACTCCAAGAACCTTTTTACTATGGCAAGATAAAATGGTTAGGGAAGATCTATCCTGGCAATCAAAAACCACTTATTTCTAAAGATACATTTGATAAAGTACAAAGTTATCTACGACGCAAAACAAATGCGCCACACCTAGCCAAACACAATCCCCTATTTAAAAGCAAAATCTTCTGTGAGAATTGTAATGGAATGTTAACTTGGTATGAAAAGAAGGGACAATGGTATGGTCATTGTAATAATCATGGAGTATACGCTAAATGCTCTAAAAAGACCTGTTTACGCCAAGATAATGTGGAAAGCCAAATAATAGGCATCTTTGATGTTATAGCCCCTAAAAATGAAGAGGTGCTGGATGCAATAACACAAATTCTTAAAGATACCTATAAGGACAAAATAATAGACCGAGAAAATAATATCAGCCGTTTTAATAGTCTTTTGGCGCATATTCGTACCCAGAAAGATAGATTGTATGAAGCAAAGCTAAACAAGGAGGTGCCAGCTGACTATGTAGAGCGTAAATTAGCAGAATTAACTAACGAGGAAGAGGGTCTAGAAAATTCCCTGGTTTCTATTAGCGA
This sequence comes from uncultured Gammaproteobacteria bacterium, assembly GCA_964514995.1. Classification (GTDB taxonomy): domain Bacteria; phylum Patescibacteriota; class Patescibacteriia; order Magasanikbacterales; family GWA2-37-8; genus XYD2-FULL-39-9. The sequence goes on along the minus strand of CAZETA010000041.1, from coordinate 549 downwards.
TAAAAATGATGAGTATCAAATGCTTGGCACAGCTGCTCACGAATTAGCGTTTCGTTCAAAAGAAATTTATGAGGCTGCCGACACAGATAACCAAAGACTGCTTCTATCAGAATTATTTACGAACTTACTACAAAATGGGCTTGAAATAAAGAAAAACTATACTGATGCGGCTCAATTTCTTATGGAATGGATACCAAAGCTTAATAAAGATTACGAACTACAAAAAAACCAGTCAACAAAAGAAAAAAACGCCGTTTTTACGACGTCTTCTCCGAACTGGCTCCGTTTGTGCACTGATGTTAGAACTTATTTATATTAAAATATTTTATAAAAGAAAACCCGCTCGCTAATTCCTCCTGTTATATTGCCATTGTACTAGCAACATAACAGACGGAGCGAACGGGTTGTATCGTTGCACCACCTGTAGCTGTGTAGCCCGGTAGCGCGTGACGAACTTCTTCTTTCTGGCACACCTTGGAGTAGTGCGTACCGGGTTAGGCTGGTAATCGACGAATCCTGATCATTCAGTCAATGAACCGAATTGTGTCG
>CAZETA010000040.1:0-3469 GCA_964514995.1 uncultured Gammaproteobacteria bacterium | reverse complement strand
GTGTCTTCGAAGCCGCAGGTCTGGACGCGAACAATTTCGAAGGCTACGTCCAGCGAGAAATCCTGAAGAAGAATGGTCATTGGGGTGGCACCGACTATGCGCCGGCCATTACCGCTGTTCTGAAGTCGAAAGGGTTTGCCAAGAAGTCTGGCGGTGGTTTCTTCGGCGGGGGAAGTCTCTCTCTCCAGGAAAACTCAACGTCCGGTTACCCGGCGCTCATCTACTTCTTCACCGACGGCGAAAATTCCGACAAAGTCGCAACCGAAAAGTTGCTCCAGGGTATGCAGAACGCGCGCGTCAACGCCTACGTGCTGTTCGTCGGGATCGGCAACGAGTCGTTCGGCTTCATCCAAAAGATGGCCGACAGGTTCGACAATACCGGTTTCGTCCGTGTCGCCGACTTGGCCGGCGTGGCCAACAACGACAAGATTTACGAGATGTTGTTGCCAGACGAGCTGTGCGGCTGGCTGCGCAACAAGAAATAAGCTTCTAACCAAGAAGCACCTACCGAGTTAACAACTCGGTCTTTTTTTTATGGTTGACCTAAACGCATTTTTTATGTATACTCATATGTTTTTATGAGTTTGGTTGTAAAATACGAAATTCTCAAATCAGTTCAAATCACCTAATTTAAGGAGAGGACAAAATGAATAATCCGGTAGTAATGGCCGAATCGCTAATTTTCGCTCTGGTTGTACTAGCTTATGCTTTTGGAGCCAAGCTATGTTGGGATAAGTTTAGCAAAATGCACACTAATCTTCGTTTCAACAACACAGCCTATGGAATCAGAACTTTTTCTCTCATGACGGCAATTTCAATTGCGCTTTATGGGACTCTGAAGACGGTAAGTCAGCAAGAATTCGGTAATTATTTCTTGCAACTTGTGATTAATGGCTTAGTGGTAACAATCTTCGTCCTTATTGCTCAGTATGTGAATGATGTTTTCATTATCACTGGGTTAAATAATAATGAAGCAGTCGCAAGAAAAAATAATGCAGTAGCAGTTACCGAAACAGGAAGTTCTATCGCTACAGCTGTGATAGCGTACGGAGCTTTCTCGGGTGGTATAGGAAGTCGTTTTGTGCAGTCCGTAGTCTTCCTCATACTAGGCCAAGTCGTGCTTATTGCTGTTTTTCACCTATTCGACTGGCTGCACCCAGCTGATCTTCTTGGGAACATTCGAACCGGAGAAGTACCGAGTGCGATTGTAAGTTCCGGAATGCTCATCGCTGTGAGTCTCATTCTGAAGAGTGCTATTCAGGGGCAGTTCTTCGGGTGGGGGAAAGGGTTCGCTGAATTCTTTTTTGCAGCAGCAATGGGGCTCGGATTGCTTGTAACCGCTTACAATTTTCTCTGTCGAAGGTTGCCTTGGATTCCAAACATGGGAGAAGAGGTTGGCGATAGCGAGAGTGCATTCGTTAGTACCGCAGGTTTGTTGATTTTTGCATTCATGATTTCAGTGGCATTTCAAAACTAAAAACGGAATTTATATTCCGTATTTTTTATACCCCAGACTAATAAATCGCGCGCCCGCGCGATTTATTAGTCAATAAAAAAACTAGCCAACGCTAGTGTTTGCTTCCAAAAGTAAATCTGGTTCCAACAATTAACCCAAACGTTCTTTCAGGTATAACCATATCGGGGTTAATAAAGAACTGAAATTCAGATTCTTTCTTGGGTCTTAGTCTTATCTCGGCACCTATTCGGCCCAAGTGGTGGTGTCCCATTTTTAGTGAATCACCATGGAGATATAACCATTTTCCAAGTATTTGCTGACTGAATCTTTGGTGAAAGGTTCTTTCCCTCTCGTTGCCAAAAGTAATTTCAGGAAAATATTCAGTTTCCCTGTTACCAAATAATAATACTTTGATATTACTACCAAAGTATGCTTGTCCACGGGTAGTGGCGCCAATAAAACTCGAGATGGCAATTTTATCCCCAGGACTTTTAAAGCTAGGTCCTACTGCGAATCGGCCTTCATAAACCAATCCCTTTACATAAAAGAATTGGCCAATATAAGCGACACCTAACTTACTCGTGGTCTTGTGGGTTTGGCAATCTAGTTCGGCTAGACCTTCCCATTCAGGTGGTTCGATTGCGCGGCTTGATCTGCCAGTCTCTATTGAAGCCCTGCATTTACTACTATAATTGCTGTGATTTAAATTTTCGGTATGCGTAGAAGCATCCTGCCCTAAGACCACCAAGTTGAATATAGGTAGTAACAGAGTCAAAAGAATGGATGAAAAGTAGAATGAAAATCTTTTGTACATTAATCCTCCGTTTTTAATCAGATGATTATCCATCCGATTCAGAGAAAATTTTTACATATTTATTTAAAAACACAAGTCAGTTAATTTTAGTCACTCTTGACGGTTTCTTGTTTTTGTGAATCAAAATATTTGGGACTTTGTAATTTAGATAGGTTTTCTGTACCAAACGCGCCTCTGACCTGTATAATCCATTTATGAACACAGTACCATTCCAAAAATTTGTCCCTAAACCTTGGGGTAGGGAGGTAATTTTTACCGATCCTGCTCTGCCATATTTCGGAAAAATAATGCACGTTAAAGCCGGCACCAGATGGTCCCTCCATTATCACGAAGAAAAATTAGAAACCCTAGCGCTTCTATCAGGTGAAGCTGAAATTTGGCTGGAAGACTCCTCGGGGAAAATTCAAAAAATCCCCATGGAGTTAGAAAAAGGTTACAATATCTCCTTGAAACAAAAGCACCGTGTTGTTACAAAAACAGAATGTGTAATTGTAGAAGCATCCCTCCCGGAAACCGGTACTACAGTAAGGGTTGAAGACGACTTTAGTAGGGGAGATGAAACCGAAGAATTAAGAAAATTAGATAACCGAGGATGGACACCAACAGCTTAAGTCAGTTAAAACAAATTCATTTAGAATTAGAAAAGCTAAACAATGCACCAATAGCTTATTTTTGTGCTGAGTTTGCGCTTACAGATCAACTTCCTATTTATTCTGGCGGTCTTGGGATACTTGCAGGAGATTATATTCGCGAGGCGGCCGACCAGGGGCTCCCAGTAGTAGGTATCGGCTTGCTTTATAAACAAGGTTATTTCAAACAGGTAATAACTCAAACAGGTATGCAAGATGAGCTACCTGCGTATCATAATTCAGAAAGTCTGCCTATTACCAAACTTCACGATGCAGAATATAATCCGCTACTTATTACTATTCGCTTAGGGGACCGCGATGTAAAAATTCAACTCTGGCAATATGAACAAAAGAACGTAAAAATTATTCTCCTAGATACAGATATAGAAGAAAATCCAGAGCTGGATAGAAGGCTTACGTTGAGTCTTTATCCAACAGACAGTGACTGGCGTATTCAACAAGAAATTATTTTAGGCATAGGCGGTGTTAAAGCTCTAAGTGCTTTAGGCTACGAGCCTGGTATCTACCACATGAACGAGGGTCATTCGGCATTCGCAGTTTTAGAAATTG
>CAZETA010000039.1:534-3541 GCA_964514995.1 uncultured Gammaproteobacteria bacterium | reverse complement strand
TAACTTCTTTGTCTTTACCGCTGACAGACTTTGCTCTAAATGCCAATTCTAATCCGTTAAGCGCAGTTCTGGCATCTCCGCCTGCCAACTCTGCCAACAGTCCAATAGTTTTTTTATCTATAGACATTTTATATTTCCCTAATCCCCTATCTTTATCACTCAACGCGTTTTGAATTATCGCGACAATATCTTTGTCTTCTAAGTATTTCAAAATAAATACCCGAGAACGAGAAAGTAACGCGCCAATAACTTCGAACGACGGATTTTCGGTGGTAGCGCCAATAAGCGCCACTGTGCCTTTTTCTACAAACGGCAACAGCGCATCCTGCTGCGCCTTGCTCCACCGATGAATTTCGTCGATAAATAAAATCGTGCGCTGCTGTTCTTTTTCCAATAATTCTTTTGCCTCTTTGATCACGCTCATTAATTCTTGCTTACCGCTCGAGACCGCAGACATCAAGACAAATTTTGATTTTGTAGCTTGGGCAATAATTTGCGCGAGCGTCGTCTTTCCTACGCCCGGCGGACCCCAAAAGATAAAAGAAGAAAGCTGGTCGCTTTCAATTAATTTTCGTAAAAGTTTTCCTTCGCCAACAATTTCTTCCTGGCCGATGAATTCATCAAAATTCTGCGGCCGCATACGTTCGGCAAGCGGAATGGTAATTGTTGCCGTATCTTTAGACATAGGTATGAATTTTTCTCATGAGCCAATCTTTAAATCTTCTAAAATTCCCCCTATAATTTTCTATATCTATTTCGGACAGTGGCACGGCGTCTTTTTTTAGTTCTTCAAAAATTTGGTTTAGTTCGTCAACCATTTTTGTATCAGAAAAAACTACACCGGCTTCATGGTTTATATACAAACTGCGCGGCGTGAGGTTGGCACTGCCTACCATGGCCAGATTTCCGTCTACAGTTACCGCCTTGCCATGATGCATCCCGCGTATGAAATAAAAGGTTATACCCGCTTTGGCCGACACTTTGAAAAACATTGCCGCCATATACCGCATAATGCGTTCATCTGTTTTCCATGGCGTAATAATATTTACCCGCACTCCACGCCTATGAGCCTGCGCCACTAAATTTAAGAAGTCCCTACCAGGAACATAGTACGGCGTAAGCAAGGTAAAACTTTCTTTTGCCGTACGTAATGCCTCTTTATAAAATCTTTTAAACGGAGACTTGGTAGTTGCGCCTATTGGAGAATGTAAAATCAAGGTAATTTTTTCTTTAAAATTATGCATTTTAGTAATTATCTTTGTCTGTAACAAATCTTGCACATCTTTCTTATCTCCACCAGCCCGGATATAGGCCCAGGCAAAACCAAGTAATGCTGGAACAATTATCTTACCGGTCAATCGTAAATGTATATCTTGCCAGGTAGTGGCATTTTTTGCGACATTTACCCCGCCAATAAACAATATTTTTTTATCGATAATTAAAACTTTTCGATGGGTCCGATGCCAAATGCGCCGCCACCAATTGTGTAACACGAAACGAAATCCAAATCTATGAAAAGCAAAAAATTTAACCCCTGCGCTTCTCAACTTACTCGTAGCATCCGATGACAAATAAAAACTACCCATGGCATCTACCACTAATTTTATATCCAGTCCCGCTTGAGCTTTGGCACACAGCAGATCAATAAAAGGCTTCCCCGCTTCATCATCAGTTAAATCGTAAATCTCCCAATAAACCGACTCTTTTGCCTCTATAATCCCTTGCCGCATACCTTCCCATGCGTCAAGAGTATTTTTATAAAATTTATAGGTAAACTCCATATAATTGACGGCCCTTAATATAAGGTAATATAACGTGGAGAGACAAAAAAATCAACCCAAAAGGGTTACGTATCACAACTGTCATCCTGAGCGAAGCGGAGTCGAAGGATCCCTTAGACTAAGATTTTGCAATTACAGAGTGTAAGGGATTCTTCACTTCGTTCAGAATGACAAAACCAATCGTTAACAACGATAAGTTATAAATTACTCAAAAAATCCTTCACAATCCGCTCGACATCTGATGCGGTTTCAGCCCCCTCCATGAGCCGCACGCGAAGTTCTTTGGCACCATCAAAGCCATTCACATAGGCCTTGTAATGCTTCTTCATGATTTCAAAGTTTTTTTGCTCTCCCAAAACTTCTTCAAACAAATATGTATGCTCAATCATGGCCACTAGTTTTTCTTTTATTGGCATCAACTCTACTTGTACAGCACGATTAAACAGCCAGGGATTGCCGAAAATGCCACGGCCAATCATCACACCGTCACAGCCTGTCTGGGACACTTTTTCTTCCGCCTCGGCCAAAGTCTTTACATCGCCATTGCCGAGCAAGATCGTATCTGGCGCAATTTGTTTGCGGATCTCATTGATTCTTGGCATCCACTCCCAATGCGCGGGAACTAGAGACATTTCTTTTACGGTACGCAGATGGACAGTCAAGGCAGCGATTTCTGATTCCAACAAGGTTGGTATCCAAGTGTCAATTTCTTCTTTTTTAAATCCGATGCGGGTCTTTACTGATACTGGCAGCTTACCCGCACCCTCTTTGGTCGCCTGGATAATTTCTTGCGCCAAGGCGGGAGTTTTGATGAGAGCCGAACAAGAATTTTGATTAAGAACTTTCTTGACCGGACAACCCATATTGATATCAATACCGTCAAAACCAAGCTCTTGTAATAATAACGCAGTCTTGTAAAAATTCTCCGGTCTGGAACCAAAAACTTGCGCCACAATCGGCCGCTCGGCTTCGCTGTATTTAAAATCAATCAAAAGCTTTTCTCTGCCCGGAGACATCAGCCCGTCACAAGAAACAAACTCGGTCCACATCACATCCGGCTTGCCATACTTGGCAATAATACTACGAAAAGCCGCATCCGTGACATTAGCCATCGGCGCGAGAACAAAAATTGGCTTTTTGAGTTGTTGCCAAAAATTAAGCATAGAGCATAGATTGTAGCCCCAACGGGAATCGCACCCGTCTTTCAGCCTTGAGAAGGCCGCGTC
>CAZETA010000039.1:0-524 GCA_964514995.1 uncultured Gammaproteobacteria bacterium | reverse complement strand
ATCTACCATTTCGCCGCGGGCCGAACGTACTGTATTAGACATAATTTAAAATCTAGATTTATTCGGCAGTCAGCAACTCGTTCTTAAAAAAATACTCCTGCAAGGTCTTAAAATCTTTATAGATAAATCCTTGGAAACCAAGTTTTTCAGCAGCGAAAACATTTATTTCCTTATCATCAATAAATAAACATTCTTCCGACTTTAATCCTGTTTCGTTAAGAAGTAGTTTATAAATACCTTCATCTGGTTTTCGCATTCCAACTTCAACTGAAATGTAAAGCTTTTGAAAATATTTTTGAAACCCGTATAAATCTTTCCTTATGTCTGTCCATTTTTCCGCTTCGTTTGCTATAGAATATAAGAAATATTTTTCTGAAAGTTTTTTTATAAGATTAAAAACATCTTCATCAATTACAGTTAAGCTATTGTAAATCGCATCTAATTCCTTTTGTTGACGATGGGCTTGAAAAATTTTTTCTCTCAAATAGTCTTTGAGGAATTTACCAGCATCATCTCGAGAGAAA
>CAZETA010000038.1:286-4207 GCA_964514995.1 uncultured Gammaproteobacteria bacterium | reverse complement strand
AGAAGCTACGCCATCTTCAACCGTGACACTCGCGTCAGCGCCAAGCGTGTTAAGCATTCCAGCGATCTGTTTTCCAAGTTCCGGAGACTCTACTGACACCGTGGCAACCTTAGTGATGTCCTCGATTGTAGAGATTGGTTTTACCTGTTCCTTGAGTTTGTCTACCGCCAACACACAGGCATCAGAAATCTCCTTGCGAATTTTCATCGGGTCGGTAGTTGCCTTCACTAGTGAACTTCCGCTATCAATTCGATTAAACGCCTCGGCAACGATTTTTTGGAGCAAGACCGTAGTAGTTGTCGTCCCGTCCCCAGCCCTATCGTCAGCAGACTTCGTGGCGTCTTTAACCACCTCAACACCGAGCTGTTCAAGCTCGTCTTCAAGCTCAAACTCTTTGGCAATAGTAATGCCATCATTTGTAATAAGTGGCCCCTGAAACTCCCGCCCGATAATTGCATTTCTACCAGACGGGCCAAGTGTCATCTTTACCGCGTTTGAGACCTGATCTATCCCTGACTTAACTTTAAGCCTAGCTTCATGGTTGAGTTTAATTATCTTCATACTGTGAGATTATTTAAGTGCCCACAGCATGCTGATTAAGTTCTATTGTGTCAAGGCCACAAGGCTAGCAAGATAGAATATCGCCGCTAGCACAGCAAGAACTACTAGTATGTGGTCATTGTCTGTCATTTCTTTGTCAGAAAACTAAACAGGTCTTCAACGTCCGGACTACAGACGTGAATATCCTGTACTCGGTATTTCTTACCACACTTTTTACATGTGGGATTTTTCCAGTCTTCTTCGTTCATGTTTATTTCTTTAGTAAGCAGAACAGACACGAAGTCTGACGCTTTTTAGTTTTAATAAACCTTCCACTACATCTTTTACTAGTTTTCAACTTACATTCAAGTATCGGAGCGAATGGTACGTCCGGATCGTTAATGAGTCTCCACCAGTTCTGATTGATTTTCTTGTTCATACAGTAAAAAGACCGCGCAATTAAGCACGGCCTGTGATTTTTTCAGACTTACCAGACGACCATGCACCGCAACCAGTGCATTGTAAGCGTTGAATACGAAGCTTCTTTGTGAAGCGGAAACCGCGAGCTTGCAGGTGTTTACTACCGCAATGCAGACAAGTTCCATTGTCGGGACGAGTAATCGGGAATGTGGCAATCCACGGGCGAAGCCTTAGATATACCTTTTCCAACAGATCAACGTCACCCCTGTTATAATGAACCATTTTGCGCCAAGCCGAACGGAAGCCGTGCATACAGTCTCTCCATAAGGTAAAGCCCCCAGTAGGACGTTTCTTACCAAGCTTCAAGTACTGCCCAAGCGCCTCAAGTGCGTTCGAGTCAAAGCGGAAGTAGCGTTTAGCCACAAGCTTTGTGTCAATCGTCTTGTATGGTGTTGGCGGGTTAAGACCGGCCGCAAGAAACCTCGCGTTGGCCTTTTTAACGTCAAACTCATTGCCATTGTGGGCAACGATGATGTCTGCCTCACAAAATAGCTCGTGGAGTTTCTTCACTAGCGCCGTGTCATCTTCTGGGTTCCGTTTGTAAAGCGGAAAGTCCGGAAGTGAATAGGCGTGTGTAGTCTTTTCCCCAAGCCACTTGTAGGCAAAAGTCATCATGTACCAGTCACGAGTATTCTCGATGACGTCTTGTTCCCATTTCCCCCAGACGTATCCGAGGTTCGGGGCGGTTTCAATGTCGAACAGGAGTATTTTTGGTACTCCCGCAATTTTTCGAGAGGTCATAAAGTCTCCTTTTGTTTTATCTGTCGTAAGCGTATTGATTTTCGCTTTAAGAGTTTGAGACTTTTTTTCTGAAACGTTGCGTAATTTTAATTTATCCATTCGTATCGTACTTATTGTTAAAATCCGATTTGATTTTATTTTTGTACAGCTCGATTTTTTGTTCGTACTCTTTCACAGACCATTCCTTAGTAACCTTTCCCCTATACCTACTTGCGTTATAATCGTCCTCAAGCTTCTCAACAAACTTTTTGCCATACCGTTTAATGAGATTGGTCTTGTATTGAATGAGGTGTCCGCTATTGAACGCATTATCATAGGGGCATTCGCCATGTACGTTCCGTTCATCGAATAGCAGTGCAAAGCCACAGTTCCCCGCCGGTGCGAAGTGTCCCGCCTGTAGCTCATGCCAGTCTGAAACAGACTTTCCGCACGTTACGCATGATCCGTATTTATGATAGTCACGTTTACGGATGTATTCAGAGAACACGGACCAGAACTTTCCTTTAATGCCCTTATATCTCATGTTTTTTAAGATACTTGGCAGCCGCCAATAACAGACCCGACTCATCTCTAAAATATCCGAGGCCTCTGTTACACAGATCGCATAACAACCCGCGGACTTTTTTTGTTTTGTGGCAATGGTCAACGTGTAAGTACTTACTTTTTTGACCAGACCTATCTGTTCCACATATCGCGCATCGACCACCCTGTTCAGTTAAAAGAAGTCTAAAATCGTCTACGGTCATGCCATAGTTCCTTCGCAACCAGCCTTTTCTTGCATACTCATTTCGCTTGATTGGGTTTGACTTGCTCCAAGAGCGCTGATACTCGTTTACGCATTTTTTACACCAATATCCCTTCCCCGCATGACCCAAGTCATCTTGGTTGACAAACAAATTGCACCTCGTACATTTCTTCATTTAGATTTCCTGATACCAATTTTAATCATCTCCTCCTCAAACATAATCCCGTCCACGTTAAACCTTATTGCCGCAAGATGGTCTTCGTTCTTCTCGTCATCACCATTCTCGTACTTGTTACGGAAGTATTTATCTACATGGCGCAACAGCGAACGTTCGTAGGACTCAATATCAATGCCCTTCTTAAAGTTTCCGGCTCCGTACTTTGCCTTCTTAGAAGTCATGTACTTTGCGTACCTATGATGTGCAGTAAACGATATTGTCTCTACAAAGTCTGGCTTACCGTCCTGCGAGTCACGGATCGCTCCTGTCTTAAACTTTGTGACCTTAGACATATTATTTACGCTTCTTGGCGGCCTTTACGAACTTGATTTCCTCTGTCTTTATCTCCTTAACTGCTCCGCCCAAGTGTTTCTCAATAGCGAACAAACGCTCTTTTAGAGATGGGGTTGTTTTGTTTGCTCCTAACACGGTATCAAAACTCCATAACCAGTTTGAATACAAGTATGGCAACGCTCCACTACATTCCTTCTTTTTGCTATCTATACCGAGTTCATCTTCAATTCTTGATAGGCGCTCGGTGATTTCCTTGTGTGCTGACTCGTTTTTGTCCCTAATTGATTGAATAGATGACTTAAGGTTTGTCATCTCTCCAAACAATTTGCTAATATTTCGCTCTTGGTTAAGCTTGTCTTTTGTTGATATAAACATGATGAATAAGATTATTTTGTAATAATCCGATTTACCTATCTGTATCACTGTCGGTAGTTTCGACTTTTGTAGTCAACAGCCAAGCTGACTAGTAAGTATTTTTTGCCTCGCCCTCCGCAACTTCTAATAAACTCTTGATCCCCGAACGTAGTGACTGTATTCGTTTCAAGTCCCATTCGAGTTTCGTTTCTTGTATCCCGTCCGGTGACGCCTCCCACGTTCTGTCGGCTTCCGCAACACTCTTTACTGTCTTGCGTATTTCAAGCCACTTCATTGGTTTCGTACCGAGTATCTCCTGTAGCTGTCCTGCAGTAAATGAGTACGCACCCGACAAGAATGCTCTCATCTCTGCCAAGTCATGTGGCGAGTTCTGCCCTATCCTTAGTTTTTCTTCTATTTGTTCAATGTTCATAATTATATTTCCTTGCGGTACGCAATTTTTCCACAATTACTGCATATAATGTCAATCGTGCCCGATGGTTCAGACGGGCCACATGTATCACATCCATATGAAGAACTATCCAAGTCT
>CAZETA010000038.1:0-276 GCA_964514995.1 uncultured Gammaproteobacteria bacterium | reverse complement strand
GGTGCGTTACAGAACGGACAGACTATTTTTAATTCTTTGTTCATGCTATTCGTTTTTACCCTCCCAATAATATGTATCTCGTATATCCTTGAACTGGTTGGTTTGAATATCAAGGTCATTTGCTGTTAAGATAAACGCCTTTTCACTCCATCCCCGTAGCGCCTGCCAGAAGCGTAACTGCGGATACTTTTCGCAAAAAGCCACAAACGAGTCTAGTACTTTCTTATTTCTGTTTGACATTTTATATAAAGAAAACTGATAGTAATACAATGCCTA
>CAZETA010000037.1:0-4292 GCA_964514995.1 uncultured Gammaproteobacteria bacterium | reverse complement strand
TCAACGGTACGAACAGCCTCTATACGATCGCCAGGAGCAAGCTCAAATTTTGATTCGAGCATCATGCCAAATTCAAATCCCTCCCGAACCTCGTCGACAGTTTTCTTGGCTTGCTGGAGCCCGCGGATCTTGCCTCGGCCAATCTCGGCCTCACGGCGCATGATGCGGACTTCATTACCACTTTCGATGAGGCCCGTTTCGACTTTTCCACCGAGAACCTGCTTGTCCTTTTCCTTCGAGAATAATGCAAGAATTTTGGCACGCCCCGTCATCTCTTCAACATATTCCTTTGGTATTTTTGCTGTAAGCTCGTCTTTCACATATTGCGTAAGCTCATAAATGATTTTGAAGTTGCTGACCTGGAGCGGGACAGGAGAACGTTCGATCATTGCAGCCGCCTTTTTTTCTGGGGGAGCATTAAATCCAATGACATAAATAGTTGGGTCACCAGCGGCGATCTTGATATCGTTTTCATTGATGTCACCAATGCCCTCTGAAACAATCTTGAGGTGGACACGGTCATGGGAAATTTTGGCAAGTTCATGTTTGATGCCATCTAAACTACCAATAACATCGGCTTTGATAATAACCGGCATACTAATGATCTTTGATTCTTCCGATGCATCCTCGCTTGTTTTTGGGGTAGCTTGCTGAGCCGGTTTCTTGGCCAGATCTTTGAGTTCGGCGCGATGGTGCTCTGCTAATTTTTCAGCTTCTTTTTTGCTCGAGACGGTTGTAAATTCGATACCGCATGCAGGCATCTCATTCCATCCAAGCACACAGATCGGCATTGAGGCTGTTGCTGCGTCTATTTTGTCACCTTTGAAATCTTCGATAAATCGAACAGGGGTGAAAGCTGTTCCTGCGACGACGAATGAGCCAACCTCGAGGTGACCGTTCTTGAGAAGAAGAGTTGCGGAGATACCTTTACGTGTGTCGAGAGCGGTTTCAATCACTGCGCCAGTTGCAGGCACGTTTGTGTCTGTTTTAAGATCAGCCAGTTCAGCTACCAGTATGATCATATCGAGAAGTTCGGGGATACCAGCGCCACTCACTGATGAAATAGCTACACAGGGAACATCACCGCCCCAACCTTCAACATATATTTCATGTTCGCCGAGACTCTGTTTGGTGCGATCAATGTCGGCATTTGGTTTGTCGATCTTGGTGATAGCGACCACATAGGGGATCTTTGAACTTTTGATGACATTATATGCCTCCGTTGTTTGGGGCTTTACACCATCTTCAGCAGAGACAATCAGGATGGCAATATCAGCGACTTGTGCGCTGCGTTCCCGGATACCGCAGAATGCGGCGTGTCCAGGTGTATCAAGGAATGTCAGAGGAGTCTTTTTTCCTTCGGATGATATGTGTTCAACTTGGTATGCACCCATATGCTGGGTGATGCCACCTGCTTCGCCAGCCACGACATTTGCCTTACGGATATAGTCCAGGAGAGTTGATTTGCCATGGTCAATATGGCCCATCACAGCAATGACAGGGGGGCGCACCATCAGATTGTGCTGAGTCTTGGTAGGCATAGCAGTTGAGAAATCTTAGTCTACCAAAAAAAGCTATATTTGACAATGTATTATCAGAATTGCCGAATTGGGCAGGGAAGGAGCATGGCATGCTATACTACTGGCGCGATATGAAACTCTATTTCCTCAGCCCACTCATTCTCCAGAAGATAATCTGGATTCCTACACGCTTGATATTGCGAGTCTTCGGACACCTGATGATCCGTGGCAGCGAGCATCTCAAAGGAGTCAAAAGTCCCGTTATTTTTGCGGTTAACCATTCGAGCGAGATGGATCCTATTTTGATACCCGCATCATTACCATTTTGGTCGCGTTTTTCGCCCATATTTTACGCATCCCGCGGTAAGTCTTTTTATCAGAACTCTGGCTGGCGTCAACACATCTACGGCGGGTGGTTCTTCAAAATGTGGGGGTCATATCCTATCTTTCCCGGGCTCAAGGACTATGAGCGATCGCTGCGCAATCATATTGAAATCATTAATGATGGTGGTTCACTGTGCGTATTTCCCGAAGGGAAAATCACTCCTGATGGAAATATCCAGCAGGCGCACGGCGGTATCGCATATCTTGCTATGCGTACCAACTGTATAGTGATTCCTGTCGGCATATCTGGATCTTACCGTACTCCTGCGAAGGAATTTTTCTCCGGCAAGCGCCGCATCACTGTTTCATTCGGTGAACCGATCATACCATCGATTGATCCTGGATCAACAAGTGGTGCATCTGAACTGTTGGCTCAACAATGCAAAGATGAGGCCAATGCTATCATGTCAAAGATTGCAGCCTTGAAGGTATAACTCGTGGTGGTCGGCCTATATACGCTCCGGCACATCTTTTGTGTCGAGGGTTTTATACGCTTTCTGTAAGTCGATAGTAAGTTTGTTGATATGTTCCCGCTGCTCAATCTCATGGAGGGTGCTCCGAATGATCATGATGCCAAAAATAATAGTGACAACTAAAATACTCCCAGCAAGCAGCATCTCTGTCGTAGTTGTGGAAACCAGAAGCCTGCCCAGTATGACGACCCATAGGCCGAAGGTGACAAGCTCGATGGCTATGACTTTGATACTGAAGAGGTGGTGTTTAACAATGGCATAACTAACAATTATTACCCAAAAAATACCTGAGAACGTGCTAAGCCAATCGTAATTATAAATACCAATTCTTGGGAAAATAATTCCAAATATAACTGGAGGTATTACACCAACTAAAAAAGCCAGTACTATAATTCCGAGGCCCCGTTTTTCAAGAACTTCTTTTGAACGACGATATTTATTGTACAGAATTATTATACCCAGTATCCAGCATGAAAAGAAATATAAATCAAAAATAAACCAAAAAGGTCCATAACCCCAGAGAAATTGGTGAGCATTGGTTTCCGATACAAAAGCTTGAGTTATTATTGTATCAGTAAACATAATCAAATAAGCTAAAACTATTTCTACTATAGATATTAGAAAAAGAAGCCACGGAGGTATTTTTTGATTAGACGGGTGACTATAGGAAAAAAGAAGAAATAGACTTGAAATAATTGTGCCAAGAAAATAACTGCATTTAAAAATTATTGAAACAATTTCCTGGGGCAATACTGCAATGTAAATTGCAACGCTAAAAGTCCATAATGACACAAAGAAGCCTAGACAAGAGAATATTCTAACTGATCTAAATTGTTTACCTAAAATATAGATACACAACGAAATAGCTATAATAATAGTTCCGAGAAAAAAGTTTAGAGTAGAATACGTGATCATTTATTGATATAGGTTTAACACCGCATAAAATGCTATAATATTGAAACATGACCGTCAAATTTCATAAATCGTTAGCTATAAAAAATAGAGAGGTTAATTTTTTATTTGAACGATACTCGAAGCTTTCTGATATTAATTCAAAATTAAAGTCTTTGTTAGTTAATGATGTTAAGCAGGTTTTAGAGAACTCCTGGGGTATTTTTCCGGAAGATTTTGTTAAAAATCATATTTTTAATGCTGAAGAAATGCTTTTGGCGAGGGAGTCAGGGGTTTGTGTAGGACTTTGTGTTATGAGTATCAGAAATGTTTTAGGTCTTAAAGTTCATTACATTGAATTTCTCCTCGTTGATCGAAAATTTCAAGGGTACGGTCTTGGAAATTTCTTATCGCAACGAATGATACGATCTGAAATTATTAAAAATTTATTTAGCATTCTCGCTGGAGAGTCGCTTGAAATATTCTTTATTACCCCAAACATTCGTGTTTTAAGTAATAGTGCACGCCATGCAAGTTTTATTTATCCAAACCCTTATCTTGCTGATGAAAATGGAAATATACCAACTGCAGATGAAAAAACATGGGAAATAGCGCTTGATTTACTGAAAAAAAGTGATAATCCCGGCCGAAAACTTGAAAGAAACGGCCTAGTCTTGCATGATTCTTATGCAGATACTCCATGGTTGATATATAATAATGATAATGCTCCATGGAATAATGACGAAAAGATTAATCTTTTTGCTAAAAATTATTTAGGCTACCATAGTGGGGAAGATCGGGAATTTATGGTGAGAATGCAGATTAATTTAACTTCTATCATTCGATATTTATTTAGTTAATATATGTTACATAAAAGAGAACAAAAAAGTGTCGATGAGTTCGATAAATGGGCACCGACTTATGGAAAAGGATTTTGGGGTCCTTATTTCCGGGCAGGTTACAAGGCTGTGCTAGAGGTTTCTGGAATGTATATAAATGATAGAAGTACTATTTTGGACATTGG
>CAZETA010000036.1:0-4344 GCA_964514995.1 uncultured Gammaproteobacteria bacterium | reverse complement strand
TTAATTTCCACCACTCATTTCATTCACCAGCGCTCTTGAAGCAACAGCAAAGATACCAGTTCCTTTCGTGAGACCATACGGAGTTAAAATGGCCTTGGCATGGGCTTCCTGAAATTTAACCAGTGCCTTTTTAGTAGCCACACCAAAATAAGTTGTTTCCTTACCAGGAGATCCACTACCATTTGGGGCTACCACAAAACCGATACTATTCAAAAATTGCTGTAATTGCTTTACATCGGCCCCTACGCTCCCCAACCGAAGTATACGTTTATACGACACTAGACTAGTGGGGACAACCACATGGGTACTTGTAGAAACCGACACGCTGTTAGGCAAAAGGTGAAAAAATATTGACGCCTGAATCGGCGGTTGAATTGAAACTTGGTTCGTCCTCGCCGGAGGGGAAGAAATAGGCGCAAATCCTCCCACCCCGCCGCTATTCACCACGGGCGAGTCGGCCGTAGTAAACGTAACAGGCGTGCTTGAAACCGCATGACCGGCCGCATCATATGCCCAGATACTTACTGTATATTGAGTACGCGGACTCAAACCAGACAGAACAAATGACGTTGTTCCGGCAAAATTTTCTAAACCAAGGCTAGCGATTGTTGAAGAATTTACTAAAGTGCTAGATGTCGTAGGCGTGGCGGAACCCGTAGTATAATACACTTCATATTGCCCAAAATCCACTTCTTGCGTTGATGAACTAAAATGAAGCATTACTGACGAATCAGTAAGTGAACCCACAGTTAGAGCACCAGGTGCGGTCAAACTTGTGTCGATAACAATTGGATATTGAGAATTTTCATATGGAGTACTAGTTTGCGTTCCGTCATCTACAATCGCTCGGAGGTACACCGGCGTCTTCATAAGACGCACATCTATCCCCGCTTGCCAATCAAAATACACATCAATAGTACCCGGATTTGCAATGTTCGTAATTGTACCTGCGCTTGTAGGCAAAGAACCATACCCATTCGACGCATCCAAAGCGTTGCTGAGCGTGGTTGAAGCCCATGTAGTACCATCCAATGAATATTGCACATAGAGCGTCGAACTCACCAACCGCGGAACATACGCAAAGACCGGTCCAGTCAGCGTACTTGAAGAGCCAAGATACTTATTTTGATAAGAATTAAAATAAAAAATAGTGGGACGAGGATTATCAGTGATGGTAACCGTAGTCGTGACCACGGCAAAATTGTCATAATTTGCATCTGTGCTCGAAACTCCATATGTGATATACGCCGTATGTGTTGAAACACCAATATGGTCATCGAATCCAGTAACAATTACTGTGGACGGCACATTCCAGTTGCTTGGTAAAAACGTGAGGGTGGTAGTCGACAAGGAAAGGCTTGAGGTGGTAGTCAAATGAATAGTCACCGTAGAGGTGGGAGCGATTTCTAAAGCGATCGAATACGTAGTTGTCGCGCCGCCTTCGGTCACAGATAACGCGTTATTCGAAGGATGCACAAAAGCCGCTGGAACCCAAAATAATCCAGGATAAGCGGAAGCGAGCGACCAATTACTCGCAAAATTCCAACTTAAAAAAGGACTGACAACTGCCGTATTTTTAAAATGATTTGAGTCATTTCCATCCACATTCACCGCTGTACAACCGCTAAAATTAAAATTGTTGTATGCACAGGTAAGAGTGCTTGATGACACACCATGCGTATCATAAAAACTATTAAGAAAGGTAACATACCCATCATTTGCTAGTGTCCCCACAAATCCTCCCCGCTCCGTAGTAGAAGCGGTGGTGGTTGCCACCACAAAACTATCGCTGACAGACAAAGTATTATCGGAGGCATTGGCCATATTTCCAATAAACCCACCCACAATGCGCGTACTCGAAACAACACCTGCCACATACGAACGACTAATCGTCGTGGTCATTCCAGCCGCTGAATCAATATCCCCAATCAAACCACCGACCCAATAGCCATTACCAATGATCGTGGCATCAACATAACTATCGGTAATCGTAAGAGTTTTGTGTGCACCAAACCAATATCCGACCAAACCACCCAAATAATTAGCTGAGGTGCTCGTAGCGGTCAAGGTAGATGAAGTAATACCTACTTTGCTTATGGTGGTATTTCCAAAACTACGAGCCATAAGACCCCCGACTATCGCCGGAGCACTCACACTTTCATTGTGGATCATTAAATTTTGAATAGTTCCTCCTGAGACCGTGCTAAAAAGCCCTTGAAAAGAATTAGAACCACCATTGATAGTCAAATTAGAAATAGTATAACCACGCCCATCTAACGTACCGCTGAAATTACCAAATTGACCAATTGGCGTAAAGTTGCCATAGGCGCCACAATTAATACTATTACCCAAATAATATACGGCGCTTAAATTAAGCTCAATTTCTGCCAACTGAGTACACGTAGTTATGATATATGGACTACTGTTCGTACCTGAACCTGTTCCCGAAAATACTATTGGCGTAGCAGACACTACATCCCATACACTACACAAAACTGTTAGAAAAAAAATGAATGCCACCCTCCTAAATTTCATAAAAAATAAATAAAATTTTACTGATAAATAATACCATAAAAGAAAATTTGAACAAAATTTACTACATAAAAAAGATCAACTTTTATGTTGATCTGGTTTTACTATTTTTTGCAGAGGCTAGTACAGAATGTTAGAACTATGTTTGAGCGAGCGAATCGGTATATTTACATACCGGACTTGGCATAGTCTACCCCCAGTACCACTCACTATATCTACCACGCATTGTCCCACCCCGTAACATGTTCATGAGTTCGTACTTTTACAAAATACAATTCCAGTTTTGCTTTATATTTTTGGGCATGTTCTGAATTTGAAGATTCCATGATAATAGTAATTAAGGCATCCAATCGTTTTTCAAAACTATCTTCCATGCGACGAAGAATACGGGTGAGCTCACCGGTCGGATCTTTCTCCCGAGAATCTAAAAATAGGTTGTGTTGTCCACGTAAATATCCAATCGTATTAGTTAAGGAAATAAGCGCAGGCATACGCCCGATTATTCCATCATAATCAGCCTCAGAAACCAATTTTTCGGCCTCGTTAAAAGTATTATCAACAAGAACATTCAAATTGAAGGACAACTCACGGTAGGCTTCATTGGGAACTATCTTTTTTTCCACGGCATCTTGCATAGTATTTAAAAATTAAGGCTAATTATTTTCTCTCCGTATACGTAAATAATTTCGGTTTGATCAAGTTTAGTCACGAGCTTATCAGCTTCCGGGTAGGTATGCCCATGCAACAAAAATCGAGGTTTTTTATCTTCCACGTACATTCTTAAGGCTTTAAAGCCGGTGTGAGCCAATTCGGAAGTGTCATCATTGGCCCCATACGGCGGACAATGTACCAATAACACATCTACCCAAGGAAAATTTTTGAGAAGTTTAATGGCCTCTTCCTGAGTATACATTTTGGCATACGGTGAATCTTTATACCGCACCGACCCTTCAAAACCACCAAATACTACTCCTTGGAATTCCCACGTCGTCAAATGGAGGTTACGAATTCCTAAATCTGGAAAATAATTCCCAGAACAATGATTGCCATAGACCCCGATTTTAGGAATATCAGTTATGAATTCCAATTCACGCAAAGAGAACAAATCCAAGTCTCCAAGAGTACAAATGACATCTACCGGTTCTTTTTGCAGCAGCTCTTTAATACTGATAGAAGATGGGCGATCAGCGATAGCGAGCAAGCGCATAGGATTATTTTTGAACTGTTCAATATACCAGGATGCTTTATCTGAAACTTAAATTATCTATTTTTGGCAATGGCAGACTAGCTGCGAATGAATCTCTGTGTTTGCTAAGTTCTGAATTAATTTATGGTGGATATTTATGTGCAGGCGCGGTAGGAATCGAACCCACGCAGCTGGTTTTGGAGACCAGCGTACTACCATTATACGACGCGCCCAATTGATAAGGGCGAGGCCAAACACCTCGCCCTCGTCATCATGACATTATTTTGTTTCTTTGTGGAGCACTTGCTTTTTGCAATGTGGACAAAATTTTTCTAACTCTAAGCGATCTTTTGGACCCTTGCTTTTGTTAGGAAAATAATTGGTTTGTTTACACGCCGTGCATTCTAATTTAACACGACGTTTTGCTTTACTCGCCATAGACACTTTGATTAGGCTTAAGTTAATCTGAGCCGATGTCGGGAATTGAACCCGAGACCCCGTCCTTACCATGGACGTGCTCTACCATCTGAGCTACATCGGCATTTTCATGTGTTAAAAACACAGGGAGCCAACAGTCGGATTCGAACCGACGACCTGCTGTTTACAAAACAGCTGCTCTAACCAGC
>CAZETA010000035.1:0-4525 GCA_964514995.1 uncultured Gammaproteobacteria bacterium | reverse complement strand
AAAGGGCGTGTAGCTCAGATGGTTAGAGCGCGTCACTGATAATGACGAGGTCCCCGGTTCGATTCCAGGCACGCCCACATATTTGGGTTCATAGCTCAGTTGGTTAGAGCGTCACATTGACATTGTGAAGGCCAGAGGTTCGAGTCCTCTTGGACCCACTAAACACGCTTCAGATTCCTAGGCCTTACGATCATGCGCAATATATATCTTACTTCAACTTTTCGTCATGAATGGAATAGGAATTTTAATCCATTAATCGGTCAAGTTTTGCTTGAAACCGGATTTTCTTGCCATCTGCCAAAAATGTACGAACCTGAAAAGGAGACAGAAGGCGATGTTTTTAAACGAGATATAGACGGTATTAATGACGCTGAAGTTGTATTGGCGATCGCTGAAAATGAAAGTCCGAATTGGGGAGCGGAAGTTGGTTATGCGTATGGAATTAAAAAACCAATTATTGCGCTGGCTGACAAAAATCACCAGATACCACTCGTGCTTAACGGCATGATTACCGAAGTTGTCTGCGTCGAAGATCTTAATGAGGTTGGCGCTTATATTGGCAAACTAAGTTTAGTGATTAGAAATTATTTGCGGCAGTAGTTTTTTCTTGCAAAGTTAAAAAAAATCCTGTATTATTATCATAATAACGCCAGCATACTGTATATGTCCGAAGAAAAAAATCTAAATACTAAAACTTCCGTTTTGGCCTCGTTAGGTGGCATAGGCCTGTTTTTTTTAGAATTACTCAAGGTGGCTGTGTTGGCGGGCGCAACAATTTTGTTAATTAGATATTTTTTATTTAAGCCGTTTTACGTCAAAGGCGCATCCATGGAGCCGAATTTCTTTGATAAAGAGTATCTCATTGTAGATGAGCTGAGTTATCGATTCCGCGCGCCTGAACGGGGTGAGGTTGTAGTTTTTAAATATCCTCAAAATCAGAAAGAGTTTTTTTTAAAAAGAATCATTGGTTTGCCGGGTGAGCGGGTAAAAATTTCCGAAGGCCGGGTAACCATCTACAATCAGGCGCACCCGGAAGGGGTTGTGCTGGACGAATCATATTTGCCGTCAGATTTATTAACAAGCGGGGATAGGACATTTGTGCCGCTAAACGATAATCAATATTTTGTATTGGGAGATAATCGTTCGAACAGCTACGATTCTCGTCGTTTTGGAGCAGTCGATAAAAGTTTGGTGATCGGACGTGTGTTGCTTCGAGGCTGGCCGCTTGATCGCGCCGAGTTTTTTTCTGAGCCAGTCCTTAATATCTAATTAACTCTATTTACATAGCCGGAATATGTTGAAGAAAAAAAACGACAGAAAAAAAATCATTAAAAAATCAAAGCCAGAAAAATCAAAGGATCGAACTGAGGCAAAGAATGACTCATTCGCAAGCGGTAAGAAAACGTATAATTTATTGCGAGGCATGCATGATATTTTGCCGAAAGACGAAAAATACTGGAAAGCATTTTATCATCAGGGCGAAAAGTTGGCTGAACATTTTCAGTTTGGTCGCATTGATACGTCGATTTTAGAAGAAGCCAGTCTGTTTGTACGTTCTGTTGGAAAAGGGACAGATATTGTTGATAAAGAAATGTATATCTTTGAGGATCGTGATGGTACAAAAGTCGCATTACGTCCGGAAGGTACTGCTTCGGTTGTTCGTTCCTATATCACTCACGGTATGTGGAACATGGTTCAGCCCGTAAAAATGTGGTATTGGGGACCAATGTTCCGTCATGAGAAACCGCAAGCAGGCAGATTTCGCCAGCATAACCAGATAGGTTTTGAAATTATTGGCGACGGTGATCCTGTCCAAGATGCCGAGTTAATTTTGGTTGCTTATAATTTTTACAAAGACATCGGATTGCCGGTAGAAATTCACGTCAATAGTTTGGGCATGCCTGAA
Source organism: uncultured Gammaproteobacteria bacterium (assembly GCA_964514995.1). Classification (GTDB taxonomy): domain Bacteria; phylum Patescibacteriota; class Patescibacteriia; order Magasanikbacterales; family GWA2-37-8; genus XYD2-FULL-39-9. The sequence goes on along the minus strand of CAZETA010000035.1, from coordinate 2,619 downwards.
GAGAGGCAAAAATACAAAACTGCGCTAGTTGAATATTACCGATCAAAACGCAGTTATCTCTGCGATGATTGTAAGCAGAGATTGGTAAAAAATCCTTTGCGATTGCTTGATTGCAAGCAAGAGAAGTGCCAGCCAATCAAAGATGAAGCGCCTCAGATTATTTCTTGGCTTGAAGAAGAGTCTAAAAACCATTTCATGAAGGTTCTGGAATATTTGGATGAGTTGTCTGTGCCCTATATTCTCAAACCGACGCTTGTGCGCGGATTTGATTACTGCACTCGTACTGTATTCGAGATCTATGCGCAGGCTACTGGCGAAGGTGGGGCTCAAAGCGCTCTAGGCGGAGGCGCGCGATATGATTTGTTAGTTGAAGAATTGGGAGGTAAAACTACTCCAGCAGTCGGTTTTGGTATTGGTATTGAAAGAGCGGTTGCTGCCATTAAACAACATTATGATACCCAGCAGCTTAAGTTCCCAACCCCGAGTCATGATGCCTTTATGGCCCAGTTAGGGGATCAAGCTCGTCGTCGATCGTTAAAAACAATGAATGATTTGCGGGCTTCCGGCTTGCGGATTGCTTATAATTTTTCCAAGAATTCTCTTAAAGGCCAGCTGGAAATGGCAAATAGCCTGCAGGTGCCATACGCTCTTATTTTAGGCCAAAAAGAGGTGCAGGACGGTACGATAATTATCAGAGATATGGAATCAGGAGTCCAAGAAATTGTTGATCAGAAAAAAATCGAGCATCTCTTAAAAAAGAAATTGTCCAGGTTTGACGATGAGAAGAAAAAGATGTAAAATTGATAAGCGGATTTAACAAATAAGCCATGCGGTTTCGTGGTGGTTAGGGGAGGTATTTATCCCAGTTACGCATAGAATACGCAGCGCTATTTGTATTATTCATAAACTTTAAAGAAAGCGAGGTGGACTTATGTCAGAAGTAAAAAGAAAAAAGAATGAATCCTTTGAAGCCTTCATGCGTCGTGTTAAGAAGCGATGGCAGCAATCCGGCAAGATTTTGCAAGTGAAAAAGATTCAATTCTATGAACGACCAAAAAATAAGAATATGCGCAAGAAAAGCGCATTGCATCGTTTGGTAATGTCTCAAAAGATTGAGTATCTAAAGAAAATCGGACAGATGCCGGAAGAGACTAAACGGTTCGGCAGATAAGTTTATTTTAATAAATTCCATTGTCCCATGCTTCAATGGATGAAAGAAAAATCAACTTCATTTTTAAAAATCGCCATAACAACGAGTTTGTTTTTATTGGCGATTTTTAGTTTTCCTCGGTTTGTTCAGGCGCAAAGCATCGCCGACCCGAGTAGTAATTTGCAAGAAGGTGTAAATGTTATCAGTCAGCCGCTCGGTTTGCCAACTACCGATATTAGACTGGTAGTTGCAAAAATTATCCGTGTTGCTTTGGGGCTTCTGGGAATAATCGCCCTCGTGTTAATACTGTATGCAGGCTATTTATGGATGACTGCTGGTGGTAATGAGGAGCAAATTGATTCGGCGAAAAAGTTCTTGTTGAATACCGTTATTGGTTTGGCCATTATTTTAAGCGCTTACGCAATTGTCAGTTTTGTGATTAGTAAATTGCTTGGCGCGACCACTGATGGTGTCGGTTCGAGTCTCGATAATTTGAACGGACCGCCATTAGTCCAAAATTTTCAAGGAAGTGGTGCGTTGGGACAGATAGTTAAGGATCACTACCCCTCTAGAGATCAGATTGGCGTACCTCGTAATAGTAAAATCGTTGTGTCATTTAGACGTCCTGTTAAGCTCGACAGCTTTATTGAGGATACAAGCGGTGATGGGGTGTTTGGTAATTGTAAATCGCGTATAGAAAATTGGTATAACGACTGTGATCGTTTGAAAAGTGTGAGTGATGATTTTATTAATATTAAAAGAGCGGACAGCGGGGAGAAAATTTTTGGCGCTGTTATTTTGGGTTCTGTAGCTTCGGATAATGGCGTGAGCGGCGTCTACACGATTGTGATCAAACCAATTGTTGAACAAAACAACCCAAACGGCGGTTATTTAGGTAGCGCTATGGAGCAAATCAGTTATATTGTCCATCTCGGCTCCGGTATTCTCTTAGACGATCCGGCTAACAATAATCCCTCGGCTTTTCGGGCCGCAGTTTTGGGTACAAATTATTATGAGTGGCAGTTCACAAACAGTACTGGTTTGGATGTTACGCCGCCAGTCGTGGAGAGTGTTTTTCCTCAAGCTAATACGGTTGAAGACAAAAACAGTGTTTTGCAGGTCCAGTTTAGCGAACCGGTAGATCCGACTGGCATCAGCGGCAAGTTTAATTTTAATGTAGGGGCAAATTATTATTACCTCGACGGAGGAAATGTATTCTTAAAGTCTGATAAAAGCAGTTTGCCGCAAGGAAATTTTGTTTTGACCAATGGGTATAGAACTTTGGAGTTTGCGCCCTCTCAAGAGTGTGGCCGTAATTCTTGCGGAAATAGGATGTTTTGTTTGCCCGTTTGTGATACCGAAGGAGCAAATTGTGAACAAGACAAGTATCAAATTTTGTTACGTACAGCCATCGCTATCAATCCGCGTTCGTTTGAATCGCTGCCATTTTCAGGTGTTGCGGATTTAAG
>CAZETA010000034.1:0-4736 GCA_964514995.1 uncultured Gammaproteobacteria bacterium | reverse complement strand
TATCACGGCGAACTTTGTTGAGTGCGGCGCGCTTTTTGGCTTTGCGCAATTCTTTCTTTGCGCTTTGAATGTTTGGCATATAGTAATTTTAGATTGAAGGTTTTAGAATTATAATTTGGCAATTATAGACCGAGAGCAGGTTTTTAATTGTTCGGTTATATTACATCAATTTAAGCGAAAAGTCAAGCCTAGTCGATTAAATCAAGGTAGTTGTACTAAATATATACCAGTAGTGCGAAACCAACCATTCATACTTGTTCCACCTATATCGATCAAGGCCCATTTTTTTTGACTGTCTACTCGAGTTGTAAAAACAGTATATGGTATATCTCCTGAAAAAATGGGCGTTGTTTTATACAGTAAACTAGTGCATGCAACAACGTCGCTATCACTGCCAGAGAATAATTCGGGAACAGATTCTAGGGGATTATATGGTGTTGTACAGCTAAAACCTTGTCCTGTAATTGACGAGGGGGTAGCTATTCGTTGTTGCATTCGAAGAATATCTCCTTCACTCAGCGCCTGGGTTTCAATATCGAAGTTATTTACCGATTTGATATTTTTTATGATATTGATATAATCTGGCCCCTCGCGGTGGATTATGAAGTTGCCATCAATTATATTGATACCGGAAATGCTATAGCCAGACTTATCTTTAAATATATTTAGAAACCAGTTGTACAACGGGCCGGTTTGTTTTTTTTCAATCACTTCTATGACATTTGCCGCGGGTCGCAGCCAGTTAATAGGAGTATCTGAATTTTTAGCCGGAGGCACTATGAACAGTAGAGCGATGTATGTTAGCAGGAGCAATGTAAAACTAGGAAAGTTTATATCATAATTAAGTTTTTTGTTATATGCATATAAGATAAGGCGAATCAAACAGAATACGCCGATAAGTATAAATAATAAACCCAGAACCCATACTTCGTACATGACATTATTGGTCAGATGTATGCCAATTCCCAAGGCGGTTTCAATAAAGATATCTAGTTGTGTGCGTAGGGATAAAAACATCCACAACGCGTCTGCGTGGGGATACAGATGTGGAATTATTGAACTGCAGACTAGGTATACTCCAGCAGTTACGGTTATTGAATATTTAATGTATTTTCCTGCCCTAGATAAAAAGAAGGGAATCGTTTTAAAACCACGGATTATTATATATGCGGCAAAACTGAGGGCCAGGTAATTAATGGCTAAGGTTGGGATTGCGTGTATAAAAAGTGAGGGGTAATAAGTATTCCCATTGTTGATTTTTTCTGTCACTGTTGAGATGCTTAGTACGGTAATAAATGGCAGAGCCGCAATAATACTCACTAATCGAGGACTTAAAAATAGGAATGGTCGCTTAAATGATGAGGTGAGAGATGTGGAGTAGAAAATTAAAAAAAATAGAAAAGGAATCACCAGGTAAAAAACCCACGCTATCCAACTATTTGGATCACCGGCTTTTTCGCGGAAGAAGCCTGTCACTGAAAGAAAGAAATAGCTAAGGCAGAAAATAGTCGCTACACTTCCCGTCACCAAGCTATCGAAATATGCTGATAGTAGTAGGTCAGGGCGGAGCCGTTGTATGTATGCTCTGCTTAGGGTCTGAGTGTCCCCCAGATTGCGTAGGGCCTGTGCTTTCGCCGTAACTGATTCCAGTCCTTTTTGGGCGCTATCCTCCACAGCGTCTTCTAAGTGACTTTCCAGCTCTTCTGCAAAACGATCTTTATAGGACGAAGGCGGTAATTCTTTGTCCAGCTCCGAAAAGAAATCTTTGTTTGTATTATTCATACAATTAAGCGGATAGATTGAGCGCGCCTCTAACGCCCACAAAAAACGAGCGTAGTTCTTTTTTGTTTTCCACTAATAATTTTTTTCCTCTTACAGTCAAGGAGTAATAGCGACGATCTTTGCCGTTTGCAGCGGGTTTAATTTTGCTTATAATCAGGCCTTTGTCTTCTAGTCTGTACAGTAACGGATAGAGTGTTCCCTCTTGCATCTCTAGACTGCCGTTACCTTGGTTTTTGATAGCTTGGGTGAGTTGATATCCATAAGCTTCTCCTAAATGATTAATTGTATGCAGGACGATGGTTTCCGTAACTCCTTTCATGAGTTGTTTAGAAAAAGTCATATATGAATAATTAGGTATGTTATACATACTATGTATAACATAGTATGTATATATATGTCAAGAGGTAATTCATATAACAAAAAAGACCGCCTTAATTAGACCGTCTTTTTTTGTCAATTTTTTATACTTCCGAATCCGGCCTGTCTATGAGAATTTGCTCAACGCCAATAGTATTTCCGGTAATCCGCATGACATCCTTATCAATCTTCTTAAATTCTTTGCTAGAGCTGTTGTAATGATTTACGACGGTGCCGAGTGATGATCCCAATTTTTCGTGGTATTCCTCATATTTCTTGAGGTGTGTTCCGATTTCTCCCACCCTTTTTATAATATCCTTCGTCGTTTCCTCTATTTGCATGGCTTTGAGACCTTGCAGCACTGTTTGCAGATAAGCCAGAAAAGAAGTTGGAGAAACAATTATTACTTTGTATTTTCCAGCTGCTCGCTGGATAAGATTTTCGGTATCTTCGGTAAGCGCGCCGATTTTATTTATCAGTAAATCGTAGTAGATAGCTTCGTGAGGGATGAACATGAAGGCAAATTCCATTGTGCCTTCTTCGGGGCGAATATATTTTGCCGTTTCCGTAATGCGCAATTTGAGATCGTTGATGAAGAGTTTTTCCAACCGAGCTTTTTCATTTGAATCGTCTGTCTCAGTTATTCGATTATAATTCTCTAGGGAGAATTTGGAATCAACGGGAATGATTTTGTCTTTGACAAATACGACCGCATCCACAATTTCGCCATTTTTAAATCCGTACTGCATTTGATATTGGCCCGGCGCTAGTACGTTTTTGAGCAGTGTTTCCAAATAATATTCACCCAAGATCCCTCGTTGCTTTGGGTTTTTCAAAATATCTTGCAAGTTTTGCAGTTGGTCGGTAAAGCTTACGACTTGCCGATTGGTTTCGTCCAGTTTTGCCAATCGTTCTGTGACATCGGTAATTATTTTCATGCTTTGGCCAAACTGTGATTGGATGGTTTTATTTAGGTTTACTTGTGTATCAGCCATGACTTTGTGGGTGTCAGTAATCTTTTGTTCGACCACCCGGTTGAGATCCTGGATTTGGTTTTGTAGCATCAAGAACAGATTCTGTTCCCCTTCTTTTGGTTCGTCTTCTTTCTTTTTTAATAAAATAAAAATAGCCACTGCCAGACCAACTATAATAAGGATGAGTAGAATGTTTTGCATAATTTTAGCTGTCATTCTGAGCAGAGCGAAGAATCCCTGTCAGTTTGGGTTAATTGTAATCTTAATTTGATAAAATATCAATCTATAATTTTAATACAAAAAAATAGCTGTGGGCCAGCATATTTTTTGTCCTCTTTGTGCACAAGGTCAGAGACCCGCCTTCATCGCGATTCCAGCGGGGCCAGTATTTAATGTGTCGGCGGCACCTGTCATTTTCATGACTCCTCCTGTTCTCTCTATTTATATACCGTCGAGAGCTGGCGGGTGTGGGGTGGGGTTGTGCTAGTGACGGCTACCTTCGCTACCGCCCCCGCTGTGGAAGTTGCCGTGGGCGTCGTAGAATCCTCGCGGGGTCACGACCCGTTCGAACCACGGGAGGGGCCGCCGCGCCGGCGTGCGAATCCAGCCAGCGTAGCCGAGGCCCTGGTCCGTGAAGATCTTCAGGCAGTCGAGCTTTTCGATCGTCTCGAGCTCCGAGTTCAGGATCTCCTCTTCGGTGCGGAAGATCCACACCCAGGCCCCGTCAGCCAAGGCTCGCCCGATTCCCATGTAGTTCTCCTCCCCGATCAGCTCCCGGAACTGGTCAGCATCCTCGATCTTCTTGATCCGCATTGCCGCACTCCCTCTGCTCGCTATAATTGCCAGCTGCGGTACTTGCTGGTTTTGCACCAGCACTTACGAATTCACTAGTCGTCGTGATAATCTATATTTCACCAAAGTACCTAAATAAAAAATCGCCCTAAGAATGGCGACTGACCCTGGGTATATAAAAACCGCAATGGTTTTACCCAAGGTCTAAGAAATGATGAGAAAGTTGTAGAGAGGATTGTTTCATATGTATCACTGTAGTAATACAGTAACACAGATATATCCTAGTGTCAAGTAAAGTCTGGGGATAAGTGTTATTTTTTTAATGTATCTAGTGCAGCTTTGTATCCACCTTCGCCATGATCTAGCCACTGCGCGATTCTGGCTACGGTAGTGGTGCTTACACCAACCTTTTCAGCAATACCGCGGTATGACTGTTTTTTGTTTAGTAATTGGGCGATCTCCCAGCGTTGAGCCATTTCCTCTAGTTCATCAATGGTGCACAGGTCTCTGAAGAAGTTTAGAGAATCTCTTTCATCTTTTAGACTTGAGATTGCTCGGATAAGATTTTTTAGTTTTTTTGTTCGCCAGTTTTGCATATGAGTTTTATAGACGTATTCTATCTCTTTATGTCTGGTTTGTCGATAATTGCCAAAGTAAAATATTTTAGATATAGTGCTACATATAATCTCATTCGTGCGGAAGTGAACAAGCAAGCTTGTTACTTCCCTTTCTCATTTCGGTTATAAAATGGCATCGAAGTCCCCATAGTTCAACGGATAGAACAGGCCCGTCCTAAGGGCAAGATGTGTGTTCAATTCATGCTGGGGGCAC
>CAZETA010000033.1:0-5247 GCA_964514995.1 uncultured Gammaproteobacteria bacterium | reverse complement strand
CGCGCATGGCTGGGGGTCATGAGGTCACGAGTTCAAGTCTCGTATCCCCGACTAGCATATGATTATAAAAACCAAATCTACCACAGAAACAGAACAGCTTGGTATTGAAATATCAAAAAAACTCCAAGGCGGAGATATTATTTTATTATCCGGAAATCTTGGCGCCGGCAAAACCGCTTTGGTAAAAGGCATCGCCAAGGGCTTTGACATTCCGAACACTATCACCAGCCCAACCTTCACCCTCATGAATCTGTATCCTGTCAATCAGCCAGAGACAAACATCACAGGACTTATTCATATTGATACCTACAGACTCAAGGAGGAACGAGAATTGATAGAAATCGGCGCTGAGGACTATTTAGGTAGACCAAATACCATCTGCCTTATTGAATGGCCTGATAAAATTGAAGGTATTTTGAAAAACTACAAAAACTTTATTTCTATAGAAATAAAACAATTAAAGGATTCTGAAGAACGAGAGATCAGCTATACGTTGTCGCGCTAGCTCAATAAAGAGCGCAGTCTGGGATATTTATTACAAAGCTGCGTATTTGAAAACCACTTCTCCATACCTCCCACATGACCAGATCTGAATTGCACGAGTAAAAATAACACAGCCATATAGATAATATGCTCATCCACAACATAAGAATGCGCACCGACCATCGGGAATTTTAAGATTGGTAAATATAACAAGAGCATCAACAACATCCCCAGATAACCGCTCAAGCGAACAAATAGCCCCAGCAATAATGAAATACCGAGCAGGGTCAACCCCCACTTCACCATACAATCAACAACTGACAAAACTTGCGGATTCTGCAGCCACTGAAATAGCCAAGTTGCCGATTGGGCGGACTTGATATAGCCAAGTGAAGTCCACTTCGGATCTAAAACCTTGGTGATACCGGCGTAAAAATAAAACCAGCCCATAACTACTCGCAACAACCACAAAGCGAAGCTTTGCAATTTTGTCATATATACAATTGTAAAAATTACGATTATATTATACCACTATCTCAAGCAAAAAACTAATCGGGATATTTTTGAAAATCTTTTCCTTCTTTCTCACTTCTGCCTTGAGCGGCAACAGATATGTGCCTGATTTCTTATCAGGAAAAATAGAAGTCTTCCAACTGGTCTTGCCCAGCGTGACCATGACCGGCAATGAGCCCCAACCTCTTTTTTGCGCATCAAAATCAGCTTTGATATGGGCCGATTCTTTTTTTGGGATAGATACAAAATACCAGGCTGCATCACCCGGATAAATCCAAACTTTCGCTTTTATGCGATACTTGTTTTTAGGCACACAATTTTTCTACTTTGTCTTTTACACTTAACCAAAACCGCTTGTCTTCTGTCCGAGTAAGCCAATCGGCAACTTCGTCTTTTTTTACCCATCGCGCTTCGGGATTTTTGGGGTCTAGAGGTTTCAAGTCTATCTGATTAGTTCGGAATAAAAAAATAGTGATGGTCTTAAATTGATTACTATTTTTACCTCCGGTTCTTTGATATGTTCCTAGCTCTTCGACATATTCCAGCTCCATCACCCCTGATTCTTCGTAAATCTCTCTTTTGGCGGCGGTTAAAATATCTTCTCCGAATTCAACATGCCCTTTTGGCAGCGACCAGGAATTAAATGGTACTTGACTAACAACTAAAACATCTCCGCTAGTATTTACCACCACCCCACCCGCGGTTCTGACATTTTTCATAATTATTTTTTCAACGCATCTCTGATTTCTGTAAGTAACACTACTTCCTGACTAGGCGGCGCAATTTTTGCTTCTTCTTTTTTCTTCAACCTATTCAATCCTCGGACTAATATAAATACAGCCAATGCGATAATCAAAAACTCAATAATAGTCTGGATAAAATTACCATATGCAAAAATAGCTGCCGGCGAACCATCGGCATTAGTAGATAAGACGATTTTCAAATCGCTGAAATTTATCCCACCGATAATAAGACCAACTGGCGGCATGACAATATCGTTGACAACAGAGGTGACAATTTTGCCGAACGCACCACCGATAATCACACCGACTGCCAGATCAATAACATTCCCCTTTACAGCAAACGATTTAAACTCTTGGATAAATGACATATGCGCATTTGTTAATAATTTATGAGTTACGATTATGGTGTAAAAGCATTTCTACCGCATGTTCCATAGACCCGGCTTGCGTGACAGATCCGCCGTTTACAAAAAATATTTCATCGGCATTTTTGATAGTGTTAAGGCGATGCGCGATAATAACTTTGGTAGTCTGGGATGGTAAATTACGCAAAATGTCTTCAAGAAGCTGTTCGGTCACGGTATCAATATTAGCGGTGGCTTCATCAAGAATTAACAAGTCAGGATTACGCAACACCGCACGCATAAAAGCGATAAGTTGCTTTTGTCCGAGACTGACCGCCTCACCGCTGGCGGTGAGTTTTGTTTCTAACCCCTCATCAAAACGCTCTAACAAGCCTTCTAGGCCAGCCGCCTTAATAACTGAAGCTAACTGTTCATTTGTATAGCCAGCATACTGCTCATTGCCATATAAAATATTCTCCTTGACTGTCCCGCTAAAGAGCACTGGTTCCTGCAAAATAAAACCAATTTTTTTAGTACGCTCGACAGCAGTATAGCTACGCAGATCTTTACCGTTTAAGACTATCGTGCCGGTAGTGGGATCGTACAAGCGAGCCATGAGAGAGGCGGTGGTAGTTTTGCCTCCGCCAGTCGGACCAACCAAGGCATAGGTTTTACCTTTTTCTAAACGGATATTGATATCACGTAACACTTCTTTGCCCTCAGAATAACGAAAGTTCACACCGTCAAATTCTAGAATTACACCCGGACTGCCTTTCGCGTCGCTAGTCAAAACCGGTAAATCATTTTCCATAATCAGTATCTCATGGACTCTATCCCAACTAGCTAGGGCTGCCTGAAAACTGGCCCACAGGGCTGCCAGCTGCCGCAAGGGATTATAGAAATTATTGGCATAAGAAATAAAACTGATGAGCAGCCCGATCGTAAAGTGTCCTGAGGCAATGAGCGATATGCCATACGCCAAGACGATCAACTGGCCAAGATTGGAGGCGAGGCCGTAGATTGGGATAAAGGTACTATTGGCCACACCCGCGCCAATAGCCGCGCCATAATTCTGATTGTTGACCTCCTGAAACCGTTTCTTGAAATAATCACGGCGATTAAAAGCAATAATGACTTTAAAATTGTGCAAACTTTCTTGAATCTCAGAACTCATGCCGCCGATTGATTGGGCGCTCGTAAAATTTTTCTTCTTTACCCATGGCGACAAGACCATAGTAAGGAAAAATAATACGACCGCTGGTGCGAGGGTCGCCGCACCCAAATGCAAATTGAGGCTTAACAAAAATATCGCCGAACCGATCATAAAGAAGATGTTCCCAAAAAATTGCACCAGAGACTGAGAGAAAAATTGATTGATTTTGTCTGTGTCATTATTGATGCGAGAAATCAAATCTCCGGCTTTATTCTGATTGAAAAAAGCAATGGGAAGTTCCTGTAATTTATTAAAAATCTGATTACGCAACCGAAACAAAACGCGCTGACCAACGCCACCCATAAGCCGTATCTGGATATAACTGGTAACCAGAGCCAAGATATATAAACCCAGAATTATCCCCGCATACACCAAGACCCCGTGATAATTACGCGAGAGAATATACCTATCGATAGCATGGGCAATCAGTCGGGGAGCTGTCAAATTCAAACCGGAATTGATAATAACCGCAATCAAAGCCATAATAATAATGGTTTTTTCCTCAAACATGAGTGGCAACAATTTCTTGGTCGCCTGCCAGGTGGAGGTATTCTGCGGACGATTAGTTTTGTTTAGGTCGTAATTCATAGGGCATTGGTGCTTTGCTGCGAATTATAGATCTGCACATATTCAGGCGAGGTTTTCATAAGTTGCGCATGGGTGCCTGAGGCAACCAACTCCCCTTCCATCAACACAATAATCTGGTCATAACTCTCTACCAAAGCAATTTTTTGGGTCACTGAGACAAGCGTCAAACCGGGATAATTTCGGGAAACATTCTCTAAAATCTTTTCCTCAGTACTGGTATCAACCCGGGCGGTAAAATCATCCAGCAGTAAAATCTTTGGATTGATGGCTAAAGCCCGAGCTAGCATAATGCGCTGCTTCTGACCACCAGATAAACTAGTGCCGCGTTCAGAAACAATCGTATCGAGTCCTTGCGGCAACGTTTTTATAAAATCAGACAGCTCAGCTGTACTAATGGCTCTTTCCATGTCTGCTTCAGTCACCGCTGTGTTAAAAGCAATATTCTCACGCAAACTGATATTAAAAATAATACTGTCTTGAAAGACTAACCCTACCTGCTTATATAAATTTTCTTTATTATATTCTTTGAGGTCATGATTATCAAAAGTAATCTGACCACTGGTTGGCTCGATTAGTCCTATTAACAGATTCAGTAGCTGGGTTTTGCCGGCTGCGGTAGGACCAATAATAGCCACCTTGCTGCCGGGCGCGATATGTAACGACACATCTTTTAACGCCGACTTTTGACCGTAGACCAAGTTAACATGACGCAAATCGATACTACCCAGAAGTGGCGCAGCAATTGTTCCCGACTCTTTTTTCTCCGGCGCGTTTAACACCGTTGCAATTCGACCATAGGAAGCCTGGGCCTGGGCCATGATATTACTGACAAAACCAAGAATAAAAATAGGAAAAATTAAAATCGCCAAATAACTATTGAAGGAGGCAAAATCACCCAAAGTCATGCTGCCGTTTATAATAGATCTGCCACCCAAGACCAAAATAATTAACACCGCCAAATTGGAGGCAAACATGACGACTGGAATCATGGCAGAAAACAATTTCAAAATGCTGACACCGGTGTCTTTGGCTTTGGTATTAGCGGCGGTGAATTTTTCGTGCTCCAATTTCTGAGAATTGATCACTCGAATCAAGGCCGCGCCCAAAATACTTTCGTTAATCACTTTATTGAGCCAGTCCACTACTTCACGAGTCTGTAAAAACAAGGCCCGAACTTTACCCAAAATAACAAAAAAGGTCGCGCCGATGATTGGCAGAACAACCAAAACCGCTAAGCCTAATTTCCAATTTATGGATAACAAGAGAGTGCTGCCGACAATGATGATAAAAATTGAAGAAATAATATTTGAGACTACCTGTGAGACGAAATTTTTGACTGAATCCACATCGGATGTAAGATTAG
>CAZETA010000032.1:0-5617 GCA_964514995.1 uncultured Gammaproteobacteria bacterium | reverse complement strand
CTAAACTGCCGGGCTCGCAAGGGCCTCTAGAGTTCGAATCTCTATCTCTCCGCTTTCACCTCGCCGTAGCTTTAGCGAAGGCGGGCAGTGATTCAAAATTAAATTTGTGCACCTAGTTTTATTTTAAACCTGTGGCGAGGTTTCAGCGTGATAAAATCCGCTACAATTTCGCCGAAGCCCTAAAGGGCGGAGGCGAGTTCTAAGTTTTTTCAATATAACTATAACTTAGTTCAAGCGACATATCAAAGGCGAAGCTACGGCGTGATAAAATCCGCTATAGCCCTATTCAAAAAACGACAACACCTGGAGAGGTGTCAGAGTGGTCGATTGTGCAGCTTTGCTAAAGCTGTGTACCGTAAGGTACCGAGGGTTCGAATCCCTCCCTCTCCGCCTTCGCTTCGCCGAAGCCCTAAAGGGCGGAGGCGAGTTCTAAGTTTTTTCAATATAACTTAGTTCAAGCGACATATCAAAGGCGAAGCTACGGCGTGATAAAATCCGCTTATGCATTATGTTTACATCTTAAAATGTAAAGACGGTTTTTACATAGGTTGCACTTCAGACTTAAAAGATCGTTTACATAGACACCAAAAAGGGCAAGTGCCTGCAACCGCAAAACGTTTACCAGTTGAACTTACCACCTACTTCGCTTTCAAAAATAAACATAATGCATTCAACTTTGAAAAATATTTAAAATCTGGTTCCGGTAGAGCGTTTCTAAAAAAACATCTAACTTAAAAAGCTCATATCGCCATGCGCATAATCTCTTGGAACATCAACGGAATTCGGGCAGTCCATAAAAAGGGCATGTTCCTGCCTTTTATCGAAAAATACAAACCAGACATTTTGTGTTTGCAGGAAACCAAAGCCCAACAGCATCAGAGCGAAGTTGACTTGCCTGACTACGAAGAATATTGGAATTCCGCAGAGCGGCCAGGATACAGCGGCACGGCCATATTTACCAAAACGAAACCGCTCTCTGTGGTGCTGGGTATCCCTGAAAAAATCGCTCAGAAACATAATCTGGTTAGCGATAAGTATGGTGATCCAAATACTGAAGGCAGGGTCACCACCACAGAATTCAAAGACTTCTATGTCGTCACCGTATATACACCCAATGCTAAAGACGATCTTTCACGCATCCCCTTACGCCACAAGCAATGGGATCCGGCTTTCTTGGAATACATGTGCGAACTTGAAAAAAAGAAACCGGTTATATTTTGTGGCGACCTCAATGTGGCGCATACCGAGGATGACCTGGCGCGCCCGAAAGAAAATGTTGGTCTCAAAGGATTTACCAACGAAGAACGAGAAGGGATCGATAATGTTATCAAGAAAAAATTCGTGGACACCTTCCGTATCTTTACCCACGGCAATGGCCACTACACCTGGTGGAGTCATTTCGCCAATGCCCGCGCTCGCAATGTTGGCTGGAGAATTGATTATATTTTTGTCAGCAAGAAATTAGCACATAAAGTCACCAAAGCTTCAATTCATCCCGAAGTCTTTGGCTCTGATCATTGTCCGGTAGCGATTGAGGTTGATTTGTAAAAAAAATCGAACGACACGAGTATGAAATTTTATTTGCGCGAACTTCTCATATTCACCCTCAAACAAGCCCGCGCCTGTATCTTTGCCGGGTCTTTTTTTATTTTACTATTTCTCTCTCACCACATTCACATTCCCGGACTCCCCCGCTACGATTTTCTATTTCTGGCTTCCGTGGCTATTCAAGCAATTTTATATTTCACTCGTATTGAAACCAAAGATGAGATTAAGGTCATTTGCTTGTTTCATCTTATTGGCTTGGGTTTGGAAATATACAAAACAAATCCGGCCATTGGTTCGTGGAGTTATCCTGAATTCGGTTATTTCAAAATCGGCACCGTGCCGCTCTATAGCGGCTTTATGTATGCGGCTGTAGGGAGCTACATTAGCCAAGCGTGGAGAGTTTTTAAAGCCGAACTTACCGGCTACAAAAACTATACGTTAATTATAATTCTTTCTGTCTTAATTTATCTCAACTTTTTTACCAATCATTATGTGCCTGATGTGCGCTGGCTACTGTTCGGACTAGTTATAATTATCTTTGCCAAAGCCTCGCTACATTTTACTGTTACTAAACGTCAGTATTCCATGCCGCTGGTAATTTCATTTATCTTAATCGCCTTTTTTATTTGGATTGCAGAAAATATTTCTACCTACTTCGGCGCCTGGGTATACCCAGATCAAATTGTCACTTGGACACTGGTCTCGTCACGAAAAATCACTTCTTGGACACTACTAGTGATTATTAGCTTCAATATCATTGCTTATTTGAAGCATTACAAAAAAGAGAAGACTGAAAATTATCGGATTAAATCTTAGAAACTTCGTTTATTAAAAACTCAACAATCTTGTCAATATAATTTTTGGTTTCGGGAGATTGAGCCGGATCACATACAGCCGGACGAGAGTTTAGCTCAATCAGCTTAAAACCGTCCTTAGTATTAAAAAAATCAGCCGCAAACATGCTTGGTCTATACTGGAAAAATTCTTTATTTACTCTCTCAACTAACACCAGTAAATCTTGAGGCAACTGAGCTAGTGGCACGGCTCGTTCCGCTCCGCCTTGAGAGACATTGGCGAGGAATGAACCGGTGGGGGGAGTTCGGATAAACGAATATACAGGCTCACCATTAATAGTGACAATGCGGATATCATGCAAACCCTCCACAATGCCAGGTATACCGATTGAACTATCTATAAACTCTTGCATAAGAACATCCTCCCAATCTTCATACAGGGATGCTGAAATTTCGTTTATAGCTAATATATGGATACCTTGTCCGCCCGAAAGAAAATTCTTTTTTAGCGCCACTCTATCTTCATGCCCTAATCCCCAAGCCGAAACTGTCTGTATATACTGTGCGTAAGAATTAATTGCTTTAGTTTTCGGAGATAATTCTGGAAATAGTTCGACAGTTCTAACCTTATCAACGCAGACTTGATCAAGATCCGGATGATTAACAATTAGACAATCGTAGATAGCCGGGATAGTATTTTTATCATCGCGATTGAAAATTAAATCGACAGTGATTTTTTCATCAACAGACACCATCTCTCCATTTCGAACTCGCCAACTATGAGAAAACGAGCCGTTGCCAAGATATGAATGACCGCGGACAATGTACACTTCAATTCCTTGAGCTTCTATATCTTTAATGATCCCCTGATAAATTTCCCAATATGGATACTTGGTATTAAAGGGGTAGCCCATTGGCTCCGGATCAGAAAAATAAATCGCTATCTTTTTCATAAACCATAAAAAATTAAGACAGCTGGCCTACTAACAACTGAACAATTTTATCAATATAATTTTTAGCTTCCTGAGATGTGAGGGGGTTGCAAACGGTCGGACGAGAATTAAGTTCAACTAATTTAAACCCATCTTTTGAATTCATAAAATCTGAAGCAAAAATACTTGGCTTATATTGTGATAATTTTTTATTGATCTTTGCTACCATTTCTAACAAGTTGGTTGGCAGGGCCGCCACACTGAGAGGTAATTCTTTTGCGCCTTGCGCAAGATTTGCAAGGAACGACCCTTCTTTGGGAATACGGACAAAAGTATATACTGGCTCACTATTAATCGTTACCACCCGAATATCATGTAGACCCTCGACAATACTGGGAATCCCCACCGAACTATCAACAAACTCTTGGACTAAAATATTATTCCAACTTTGATACAAAGATTCTGAAATTTCTTTTACTGGACGAATAAAAATCCCGTGCCCACTGGAAAGAAAATTCTTTTTTACAACAATCTTCTCCTCGGGACGAACATCCCATCGGTTCACTACTTCCAAGAACTCTTTGTAAGAATTGATGCCTTCGGTTTTAATAGACATTTCTGGAAACAAGGCAGCAGTTTCAAATTTATCAACACAAATCCGATCTAAATCTGGGCGATTAATAATTTGACAGTCGTAGATAGCAGGAATTGTATTTTTATCATCCCGGTTAAATACCAAATCAACAGTTATAGACCCATCGATTGGAATCATCGCGGCATTTTTAACCATCCACCCATGAGAAAACGAGCCGTTGCCAAGATATGAATGACCGCGGACAATGTACACTTCAATTCCATGTGCTTCTATATCTCGAATAATTCCTTGGTAAATCTCCCAATACGGAAGAAATACTACATCAAACGGATATCCCATCGGCTCCGGATCAGAAAAATAAATAGCAAGTTTTTTTGGCATAAAAAATATAAATCCTGTTCGATAGAATAATACCGGGCAACATTTCTGTCAATTTTATCATTGTCTGGAGGCGCTTCCTATGTTATAGTACGATTACTAATCATTATATATATGCAGAAAAAAATACTGTTTTTTTATTTTATCGTTTCTATTTTGACAAACGGCCTACTCCTTCAACCAAGCCGTGCGCAAACGGACACCATAAATCCTACTACCACAGACACCCCCCCTACTCCGCAGCTTGAAGCAAAAATTACCTCAGACGACACAGTTCGTATTAACAAAAAAGTAATTTTTGACGCCTCTAACTCCACACTCGCATCATCAACTATTCCAGCCGAATACATGTGGGATTTTGGCGACGGACCCAAGATTATCGGCAAAGAAGCAGTGCGAGAATTTAGCACTACCGGGGGAAAAACCGTCGAGCTCACAATCAAACAAGCAGATCAAACAGCTAGTATAAGCAAAGACATTTTCGTCTTCGATCGCAAAGCCCTCATGATCGTGGACCAACAGGAAGAAAATCAGATTGCCGAGCTAGATAGCCAGGCTGCTGAAAATGGCGTGGCCCTACAACTCCTACCGATTGTCGAAAAAGAAGGCACGCTCCTCACTGAGGATTCTCTGGTACAAAAAATAAAAGAAAGCGCCGACTATATAAAGGATTCTGACATGTTGATCTTTTACTCCCGCTCACCGCTGGCGCTTCAGGCTTTTAATCTTTACTGGCAAGATCTTGATTCTCAGACCAAAACACTCATCAAAGACAAATTTTTTGCGGTAATTTCTGATGGCAGCCTGGAAACAGCAGCTAATCTCACATACCAAACTTTCAACATCGTGGAACCAAACTATATCTTGTTAACCCGGGCAGAAGCGCTTAACCCTATCTTCATCACGAAAAATACCAACGAAGCAATAAACACTCTTAACGACCGCGGCATTGAATACCGCGTGATTGACAAGCGCGGTGAAAAAAGTCCATTTTTTGTTCTCTCTCACTTTATCACCAGCCTTGTATCCAAAGGTGTTTCTTCTAATATCATTTACATCATCCTTATCGTACCGTTTATCGCTTGCTTGGCGGCATTAGCCAGACAAGTGACTGGAATTCCCACATTCGGTATTTATACACCAGTTATTATTGCAATTTCATTTTTTATTCTCGGACTAAAATTAGGTCTTGCCGCCTTCATTTTTGCTGTTTTCATTGGTTATATCGTCAAACAGATTCTCAATAAATTTGAATTGTTATACTTGCCAAAAGTGGCCCTAAATCTTTCTATGATTAGCCTCTCTTTTTTATTTGTGATTTGGCTCGTCTTACAATTTGGCACGTCCGTACCGTTATCAATTGCTATTTT
>CAZETA010000031.1:0-6544 GCA_964514995.1 uncultured Gammaproteobacteria bacterium | reverse complement strand
AATGGAGAGGTGTCTGAGTGGTCGAAAGTGCCGCTCTCGAAAAGCGGTAGGCTGCAAGGCCTCGAGGGTTCGAATCCCTCCCTCTCCGCACTTCGGCAAGCTCAGTGCAAGCCGGACTAGTTGATAAAGTATGTGGTACGTATATTTGCTTCTTTGTGATCAGAAAATTTTTTATGTAGGCATAACAAATAATCCTAAACAAAGACTTAAAGAGCACCGTAATAAAGAATCTTTGTTTACTAAACAATTTTCTGATATAAAATTTGTGTATTGTGAAAAATACTCAGATAAATTTAAGGCAGCATTGCGTGAGAAACAGCTAAAAGGATGGTCGCGTGCAAAGAAGCAAATGTTAATTAGCGGTAAGCTAGGATATAATGTTTGCACTGAGCTTGCCGAAGTGTTGAATGGAGGTAATTACTTGCCCTGAGCTTGCCGAAGGGAATCCCTCCCTCTCCGCCATCGCCCGCTATAGCTCCGAAGGAGCGGTGGCGGGCCAGTGTTTAGCCTAAACATTAAAGTTTGGCGTATAAGTTCGAATAATAAATTTGTACCTAGGATAAGGTAATAAACCATATTTTATGTTAACCATTGACAAATTGGTTAACATAGCGTATTATACGTGTTATATGGCAAAACAACAGAACACATTTATAACAACCACAAATTTGGCTAGCGCGTTAGGAATTAGCCGTATTGCGGTATTTAAAAAAATAAAAAACGGTGAAATTAAGGCGGTTAAAAAAGGCCGTAATTATCAAATTAACCCCGCGGATGTTTCTGGTTTGAATGATAGATTATCTGCGAATGAAAAAAGAACAATCAGCGCGGCTGTCGATAGGACAGTCCATGAATATGGAGAAACATTGCGTTTGCTGGCTAAAGAATAACGTATGAAAGATATTACGCTGAAAGAAGTGGAGTATATAGCGTATGATCTGGCTAGAAAAACCATGAAGTGGGACGAACCAATCCCAGAGTTCAATACCCGTTTTCCCCATAAGTTGGAAAGCTGTATTGTCACTCCCTTTTTGAAATTTAATAATAAGGTTTTGTATAAAGGGTTGACCGAGAAAGCTGCCATGCTATTCTACCTAATGATCAAGAATCATCCGTTCCAAAATGGAAACAAACGGATTGCCATGACAACCACACTGGTTTTTCTGTTCAAGAATAAAAAGTGGATTGAAGTTGATAATGTGAAATTATATAATTTTGCCAAATGGGTTGCAGCCTCTGATCCGCAAGTAAAAGATCAAGTCGTACAAGCTACCGCTGAATTTCTAAAAAAAAATTTGAAAAAATTATAATAGTTATCTAGCTTATGGACCAAACATACACCTGGTATCAAACTCTCATCAAGCCAAGCTGGGCGCCGCCGAGCTGGCTGTTCGGGCCGGTGTGGACGGTGCTCTACACCATTATCGCTATTACTTTTGGCACGGTATTTTATAAGGCGTTTACTCGGCAGATTCCATGGCTCGTGGCCCTGCCATTTGCGCTCAATCTCGTGTTCAATTTTGCCTTCACGCCCATCCAATTCGGGCTCAAAAATAACCTGCTCGCTTCGGTCGATATTCTGCTGGTCCTTGGCACGCTCGTCTGGGCGTTCGTGGCCCTGTATGCTTTCGGCCTCAAACTCCATATTGAAACCGGGGCTCCCGCCTATGCCTGGATCATCTATGCCAACATCCCGTATCTTCTCTGGGTTTTATTTGCAACAATACTGCAACTGACAATAACGTATTTGAATTGGAAATAAATTGTAGTAAATAAAAGATTTGTCATAGTATAATGAAAAAAATTACCTTCCTCGTCAGTAAGTTTAATCCAAGTCCCCAGCCAGTAGAATGTATATTATGAAAAGTAAAAGAAACAAAAAGGAGCCACTTATTATTCATGTTCTTCAATGGGCTTCTGATAGGGGGTCCGCAGGCTTCACCATTGATGAGCTAAAGAAAGTTATAGAAAACAATGAGGGGGATTATAAATGGGTTCAAACTATGATGATGGGGCAAATTAATGGTGATCCACCATTAATTTACTATCTTGTTAATGAAATAAATTCGACTGGAAGACAGCGCTACTACATTACGGCTTCAGGTGCGGCAGTATTGATGGACTACCTAGAACTAAATGAGGCGCGCGAGTCAGCAAAAGAGGCACGCTGTTATGCGATAATTGCAATAATAATTTCTGTAGTGGTTGGCGCTATACAAATTTATAAAATACAGGACGTGGAAATAGTTCGTCCAGTAGAATTAAAAGATGCTTTTATAAAAACAGAAGTTACTAATTTCCCAGCTACTCAAAATGTTAACATAAATAATGATTTTTTAAAGACCGAGATTATTAAAAGGTCAAATTAATTTTAATCTCATGCCAAACGGCATGCTTGCTTCTTATAATATATGTGGAATATTATTACAATAATCTTATGACCACATACAAACACACACAAATTGGGTATCTGATGGTCGTTATCACACTAGCCGTGCTGGTACTTTTTGCTTGGCTGCAAATTACCGCGCGGATGGAGTCGCCTTCGGAGGACTCTGGTACAAATTTTGCTATTACGGCCATCATGGCACTCATTTTGTTTATCCTCGCATCCTTTTCCACACTTACGGTCGTCATTGACGAGCAGTTTTTGAATCTCCGTTTCGGCTGGGGTATTTTTCGTAAACAGATTTCGCTGAGCGAGATCGAGTCGGTCAGGAGAGTAAAAAATTCTTGGTATCACGGTTGGGGCATACGGCTGTGGTTGTGGCCAAAAATGTGGATTTATAATGTTTCTGGTTTTGATGCGGTGGAACTGACGATGAAAAACCCAACCTCCGCCAAGGCTTCGGCGGGCAAAGTGGTAGTGTATCGCATTGGCACCGATGAGGCGGAGAAGCTGGAGGCTGCGATCGGTCAGGTTGTACATGTTTCCTAAAGCACTTGAACTATGAAGTATCAACTTACAAAAAATGCAGATGTGTTTAGGAAAGAGAAGTTCGGCGTCAACCTCGGTGTTTATCCGTCAGTAGGTGATTGCGGGGTAGTCTTGGTTGAAACAGAGACAGGGCATAATCAGGAATTTTTTCATAAAGTCTCTACTTTCAACTATCTTATTTTAGAAGGTGTGGGAAGTTTTTTTCTCGATGACGAAGAAGTAAAAGTTACCCAAGGAGATTTTATTGTAATTCAACCTAATACTCGTATTTATTATACAGGTAAGATGAAGCTTCTTCTGATTACCAATCCTCTGTGGCAACCAGAACATGAGGTCGAAACAAAACCAAGTATTTGGTAGGTGCTACAGACAATAGTTTATGAATCACTGGCTCCTCAAAACAGAATCCGAAGAATTTTCTATTGACGACTTGAAATGCAAAAAGCGCGAGCCGTGGACCGGTGTGCGTGATTTCGTGGCGCGTAATCATATGAAGGCTATGAGAAAAGGAGATCTGGTTTTCATCTATCACACGGGCGACCAGAAACAGATCGTTGGCCTTGGCAAAGTTGCCAAAGAAGCGTACCCAGATCCGACACAGTTTGATACAAAGAGCGAGTATTACGATGTGTCGAGTAAGAAAGAAAATCCGAAGTGGCAGCTCGTCGATATTGCCTTTGTGAAAAAGTTTAAAACTGGTATGACACTGGCTGAGATTAAGAATGACCCGAAGCTCGCTGGCATGGTGCTTGCCACGGCGCCGCGGCTTTCGGTGCAGCCTGTCTCGGCCAAGCATTTTAAGTATATTGTGAAGAAGTTGTCTTAGGAAATATCGCTTGATAATTTTTATTATTTTGAAGAATATAATTTCGCCACCACAATTCTTCCATCCGATTTGTATTTTCCTACCACAAATTCGTTGGATTCTACATAATGTTCCTCGGTAATCAAACCATTCTTTCGCAAAGTTGATAAGATGTATTCGCGTTCTTCATCGACGTCACGATCGGTCGCGTGGCTAATCTGTAAAGTAATCCTCGTCAGACCAAAGCCGATATCTTTGGTAGCGGCTCCTACCCACATAACCGGTTTATTGTGATCAACCGTCTGTTTTTGATTCCAGTAGTGTTTGTTATCGTACTCAATGGTTGTGTCCGTATTGGTGGCCCAGAACCTGACATGATGTCGTTGTCGGGGGCTATGGCCAATTGGTTGCTGGAAGCCTATATCCTGTGGACGGCCAAAGAGATAGAGGGGGCTAAACGGTGCTGTGGGGTAGGGCTTGTTGTGGATAAAGGCGCGAACCATTTTTATCCAGCTTTTCCAATGTAAGGCATCTGATTGATACCAACCCGCCTTGGTAAAAGCTTTCTGCAAGTCTGCTTCCGAACCAAGTAAAATAATATTGACCGGGTCGGCGGTTAGGCCGTCCTTGGCGCGGGTAAAACGAGGAATATGAAAACGACGAAAAAAGAAAAGGGTAAATTGGATAATTTTTGGAAAGAGTATGTATGCCGAAATAAAGTAGGTGCAGGCGGCAGCCAAAAATACCGGCATACGTTCTTCTAGGCGGTCGAAAATTTGTGTTACGCTCAGCCAGATGGCAGTAAGAACGATAAGGCCGGTCGTGGTGCGTTTGGCAGTACGAATAAGAAAATTCATATATTTGGAATACGGTCCCTAGTATATAGTGTTTTGTGGAGATTGTGGAGAGCTGCTGATTGACGCTTTGAAATTCGCAAATTATACTATCTGTATTGATATAATATTTTTTTATGAAACATCTTGGAATAATTGTGTTGGCCGTGCTGTTGGTTGGCAGCGGGTATATATTTTTTTCTAAAAGAAATTCTATGAGTACACAAGAACAATTAACTTCTAATCAAGTAGTCAGCGTACATCCTGTATCCCATGCTACGGCCTGGTTGGAATTTGGGGGTCGGATCGTATATACCGACCCCGTCGGAGGCGAACAGGCGTTTGCTAACGTACCGACCGCTGATATGGTAGTAGTAACCGATATCCATGGGGATCACTTTAATGCCGAAACACTTGCGGCGGTGGTAAAAGAACAGACCACGCTCATCGTGCCGCAAGCTGTAGCTGATTTGTTGCCAGAGCTGCTAAAAGCCAAAGCCGTAGTAATGGCTAATGGAGAAAAAATCGAACAAAAGGGAATTATGGTCGAGGCAATACCAATGTATAATCTACCGGAAGATCCAAAAGCATTTCATACTAAGGGTCGTGGTAACGGCTATGTCCTCGAAAAAGATGGTGAGCGGGTATATGTAGCGGGAGACACTTCTGGCATTCCGGAAATGCGAGCCTTACAGAATATTGATATTGCCTTGGTGCCGATGAATTTGCCATATACGATGACGGTTGATGAAGCGGCTGATGCGGTATTGGCATTCGCGCCGAAGCATGTGTATCCGTATCATTATCGCAGTCAGGATGGGCTGAGTGATGTGCAGAAATTCAAAGACCTGGTAAACGCCGGCAACCCTGGGATTGATGTACAGCTCTTGAATTGGTATCCATAAATTTCATGCAACAACATATCGAGCTTTTTCAAAGGAAGATTGAATATACTCTTAAGATAAGTAGGAGATCCAGAAGTTTGCGGTTGAGTGTGTATCCGGGCGGAGAGTTGAGGGTGTTTGCGCCTCGATTTTTGAGCCTTGGAGCTATTGAACAATTTATTAATCGCAAAGCAGCGTGGGTCTTGGAAAAAATTGATACACTTTCTTCTGTAGCGAAGCCGGTAAAAATTAAAAATTCAAGAATTGATTTTATCAGAAATAAATCAGCCGCCCTCAAGATTGCTAGGCAAAAACTCGCACACTTCAATCAGTTCTATGGATTCAAATGGGGGAGAGTGTCAATTAAAAATCAAAAAACGCGTTGGGGGAGCTGTTCCAGGCAAGGAAATATAAATTTTAATTACAAGATAGCCTTATTACCAGAAAAATTCGTGGACTACATCATTGTCCACGAACTGTGCCATTTGCGGGAAATGAATCATTCTCGGAAGTTTTGGGAGTTGGTGGCAAAAACAGTCCCAGATTTTAAGAAGATTAAAAGCAGTTTAAAAAATTACCATTTGAGTATATGAATCACAATCCATTAACTCCCGAAGAAGAGAGAGTTATAGTACACAAAGGCACCGAGATGCCATTTACCGGCGAGTATGAAGATTTTTTTGTGGAGGGCACCTACGTCTGTCGCCGTTGCGAAACACCGCTGTATACGTCAGATAGTAAATTCCATTCCGGTTGCGGCTGGCCGAGTTTCGATCAGGAGATTCCGGGCGCGGTCAAGAAAACGGTAGATGCCGATGGGATGCGTACGGAAATTACTTGTGCTACTTGCGGCGGCCATTTGGGCCATGTGTTTACGGGCGAGGGTTACACGCCCAAAGATACGCGGCATTGCGTGAATTCTATTTCTCTCAAGTTTGTCCCAAAACAGAAAGCTTCTAATTAAAGTTAAGCGTGAAGTTGAACATGCCCATTGAGCAAAGACCGCGAATGGTGCTGCCTGGTTTTTGCTCCGGGATTTCAACTAAAGTTTCTCCCGAAGGAGGTAGATGAGTTTTGTATTTTA
>CAZETA010000030.1:0-9249 GCA_964514995.1 uncultured Gammaproteobacteria bacterium | reverse complement strand
TTGAGGTCTCTGTATTACCGCTGCTGCTGGCACAGAGTTAGCAACCTCTTATTCTTAGGGTACCGTCACTAATTCGTCCCCTATAAAAGCAGTTTACGACCCGAAGGCCTTCATCCTGCACGCGGCGTCGCTCCATCAGGCTTTCGCCCATTGTGGAAGATTCTTGACTGCAGCCTCCCGTAGGAGTCTGGGCAGTGTCTCAGTCCCAGTGAGGCAGGTCACGCTCTCACGCCTGCTACTGATCATAGCCTTGGTGGGCCATTACCTCACCAACTAGCTAATCAGACATAGGCCCCTCTTCAAGCGCCTTGCGGCTTTACATGCGAATGACTTATGTCCCCGCATGTCCATCAGGTATTAATTCTCCTTTCGGAGAGCTATCCCTGTCTTGAAGGTAGGTTACCAGTGTGTTACTCACCCGTTTGCCACTGAATTTTGTATTGCTACAAAACTTCGTACGACTTGCATGCCTTAAACACGCCGCCAGCGTTCATCCTGAGCTAGGATCAAACTCTTAAAAAAAGAGAATTGATCTTGTTCAATAATGAACAAGTTAATTTGGATTTATTTTTTATTTATACTCGGAATAACCCGAGTTGTTTGGATAGACTTTTTTGTGGTCTTTGTCACGTTTGTGTTGTCAATGTGCTTTTACGATTTAATCGTAAAACTTTTTTCTCTCCAGTTACCTGACTAGAAAGAAAAAAGAGAAATCAAATGTTGATTGCTCTTTTTTCTTTCCCGCATGATTGGGGCAAACAGTATCCGATTGGACTTGTTTGGAAGATAAATTTTTAATGTAGTTTTTGCAGTGATTTTATTAGCTTTTTTAAAAGCTTCTACATATTAGCATTGGTTCTACATCCTGTCAAGAGGTCTAATTGTGGCTAAGTTGGGGATAAAACAGAACCATCTCTTTAGATTGACAATGGCTGGTTTTTATGTTATTGTAAACAGTCTTTTCGTAGGCGCGTCGCGCGCCTACTGTGAAGCAACAACCCCTTACTGACTGGAAGGAGTGTAACGATGGCGATCAAGCCATGGAAAAAGGTGGGGGCTCGAGTCTCCTTGGCCAATAAACATGGCAAGGAGCTCTTCGCCCTGAAGTTCATCAACCCGAACACCGGAGCGGAGGTCGAGTACACGCAGTTCGCCCAGCGCGACTGGTCGGTGATCCTGGCACTCACCGAGTCCGGCGAGGTCCTGGTCGTCAGCCAGTACAAGCAGGGCTGCGACTGTGTGATTGAGGAGCTCCCGGCCGGTACGGCGGACTGGAAGGACGAAAAGCCGGAGCTGGTGGCCGCTCGCGAGCTCCGCCAGGAGACTGGGTACAAGCCCAAGTCCCTCAAGCGGCTCGGCTCAGGCTGGATCGCAACCCGGAACTCGCCGACGCAGTTCCACTGCTTCCTGGCCCTGGGCTGTACGAGGGATGGTGAGGTCGAGTTGGACGCGAACGAGGACATCGAGAGCACCCTCGTCCCGTTCCACGTCTGGCTCGGTCTGGTCATGAGCGGCCGGATCCAAGAGCCGTCCTCGATCATGGCGACGATGCTCGCCCTGCCGCATCTCAGCTACCGGCTCACGGCGCCGACTTGGTTGACGCCACAGCAGTAAGGGAGCCCCGGACGCACACGCGTGCCGGGGCTTCGCGTTTTTATAGACATTTTAAATTTACTTACTCTGCTCTCTTCTCCATTCCTCAATCTTTTTATGATCGCCAGATAACAAAACTTCAGGAACTACTAATTTTTTAGTTTTTATTTTTATCACTTCAGGCCTAGTGTAGTGCGGATGCTCTCTGCCTTCTGATCCTTCAGAAAAAGAATCTGTCAGTGGTGATTCAGAATTTCCTAATACTTCTGGCAGAAGTCGAGTTACCGCTTCCATCACCACCATGGCCGGCACCTCACCGCCAAACAATACGTAGTCGCCAATAGAAATTTCTTCATCAGCGACTTCGGTCATCACTCGCTCATCTATGCCTTCATAGCGACCGCAAATCATCACGAGCTGATCCAGCTTGCTCCACTCGCGCGCCATAGCTTGCGTGAATTTTTTGCCTTTGGGATTAAAGACAATTACTTTTGTTTTTTTCTTCTTACTTTTTGATTTGATTTTTTTTATAGCTTTATAGATCGGATCAAACATCAACACCATTCCTGCTCCCCCGCCATACGGCCGATCATCGACCGTGCCGCGAGTATCATCAGCGTAGTCGCGTAAATTATGAGGAGTAATAGAAACTAACTTTTTTTTCTGTGCGCGCAAAATCAAAGCTTCAGTCTTAAAGCTTTCAAAAAATTTTGGAAAGACGGTGATGATGTCGAATTTCATAATCGAAACGAGTGAGTAAGCTATTAAGCGAGCTTAATAGCTTACGAAGGAGTGAGTTTATATAGGAACTGATATACAGTTCATACTATAACTAAAAACAAAATAAATCAATGGAAAAACAAAACTACCCCGATTGCTCGGGGTAGTTTTAAGTATTGATTTTTAGATATTCAGATTGTCCACAGCGCTGGTATCAATCATCTGGTTGTCCATTTGACTATCCATCTGATTCATACGAGGAGCTCGTCCGCCGACCGGCTCATTGATCTTGAGGTTAACGCGAGCATTGTGCTTGGCGCCAACGATCTTGAGCAAGGTGCGAATAGAACGAGCGGTCTGACCCTGGCGGCCAATCACATAGCCCATATCGGCTGGATTGACATCGAGAGTGATCAAAACTCCTCTTTCGTCTATGGTGCGGATTGTCTTCACATCATTTGGATTGTTGACAATCGCTTTTACAAGCATTTCTACAAACTGTTGATCTGCTTCCATATATGTAATTCATTCTTAATTGTTAATTGCAGCCTGTCGACCGTCCCGTAACTACGGGGCCAAGTTCTGCTTAACTGTAATAATATCAAATCTGTACAAAGTCTACAAGATGTCTTAGGCGGCTGGAGCGGCTTCTGCAGGTGCAGCCGGAGCCTCAGCTGGTTTTTCTGATTTCTTCTTCTCAGCAATCTTAACAGCGCGCTTGGCTGAGATATAGACCGACTTCTTTTTCTTTTCTCCACTGATAATCCCAGCTTGCAAAAATAAATTATGCAAAGTGTTTGAGGCTTGAGCGCCCTTTTCGAGCCAGTATTTTACGCGATCAGTCTTTGGCACAAAACCATTCTCTTTAGCACGAGGATTATAGGTACCTAAAATTTCCAAGTTTCTGCCTTGTGTATCTCTGCCTTTTTCGGCAATTACCAACCTGTAGGTCGGGGCATTCTTTTTTCCGATTCTCTGAAGACGGATTGTTAACATAATTGTTAATTAAATAAAAGTTGTGACGATTTAGAGCAGAATAAATATACTATATTTTATTATTTTTGTCAACCTTTCTTATCTTCTTAGCTAGCCGAAGAATCAAATAATGAATTAAAAAACCAATAAAACCATACAATAAGATTGTTATTATAAAGTGAGTTACCACCCAAATAACCATAGCTATTGGTAGTACAAACCACATTAAAAACAATAACGCCCCAAATAAATTCATAACTACTTCTACAGGAGGCACCAAAAATTCAAGTATACGAGATAGCTGAATACTAAAAGGGTCAGTCTGGTGGGCTGACACATAATATCCTAAACTAATTAGAACTAAACCAACTATTCCTCCAATTACCGCTCCGTAATACTTTTTTAAAAAGACAATAATTGCTTTCATACTATTTAGTTAACCACCACAGACTCTTCCGAATATCTAGGCACTTCCTCCAACTTCACGCTCAGCAGCTTGGAGATTCCATCGTTATTCATCACCACCCCATACAAGGCATCAGCCGCATGCATGGTCACCCGATTATGCGTAATGATAATAAACTGAGAATGGGCTGACAGCTCAGCCAATATTTCGGCAAAACGCCGAGTATTTGTTTCATCAAGCGCCGCCTCTACCTCATCAAGGACGACAAACGGCGCGGGATTATAACTCAAGATAGCGCAGATAAGCGCAATAGACGCCAATGTTCGCTCGCCACCTGAAAGCGTATTGATATTTTTTACTTTCTTGCCTGGCGGATTGATCGAAATATCTATACCAACCAATACTTTTTCTTTCTTTTTGGAAGACTCTTCAGATTCAGTCACCTCGCCAGCTTGCCCGCTTTCTTCCCCATCTTCGATCTGATCACTATACACTTCATAAATGTCTCCATCACCGCCGCCAAATAAAACTTTTATGTACCGATCAAACTCCTTACGAATTTTTTTAAATGAAGCGGCTCGTTTTTTCTTCATCACTTCATCTAGCTCCAGGATCATCTTCTCCAGATCTGTCATAGCCGCTTCTAGATCTGCGATCTGTCCGGCTAGAAAATCATATCGCTCCTTGCTCTGTTCGTATTCAGTTACCACATCGGCATCAATGCCGCCAATCAAACTCAGTTGGTATTTTAATTTTTGAATCTCGGTTGTGACTACACCCAGCTGATCTGGAGGCAAATGCGCAGGACCGCGCTCCAACACCATCTCAATAGTCGTATGAAGTTCGACACCAATCTCCTCGACCAAACTCTCAAGCCGTGTCTCCAGTTTCGCGGCTTGAATCTTTAGTTCATTTCTTCTGGCGAGCACATCGTTGAGCGCTTGTTGTCTTCTTTGCATTACCTCCTGTAACGACAACGCCTTCATTAATTTTGTTTTAGAGTTGGCTGCTTCCTGCTTGGACTCAAGCTCTAACACAGCCGCTTTGGCCGCTTCATATCTTCCGTCCAGGCCGATAATTTTTTCTTTTTCCGCATTGATTTGCTCTTGGTATGCAAGCAATGTACTTTCGTCCCACATCTGACGACTGGAAAATCCAAGACTGTCTTTTTTATATTGTTTATAGCCACCTTTCATAACACCCGTTTTCTCTGCCAAATCACCAGCCAGGGTCACCATGCGGGCTTTACCAATACCTATCTTCTGAGCTACTGATAGATCTTCTACTACCACTGTCTGACCGAAGACAAAAGAAAAGACAGTATTGTATTTCTCCTCATGCTTGATCACCTCTGCCGCCAGTCCGATCACTCCGGGCTGAGACAAGATCGTGTCCACGCCTCTGTCACTGGGTCTGGGGCTGATCCTGTTGAGCGGCAAAAATGTCGCAAATCCCAATCGGTTGTTGCGCAGAAATTCTATAGCTTGTTTAGCCACCTCATCATCAGCCACTACGACTGCAGATAGATACGAACCGGCGGCGACATTGAGCGCGGTTTGGTATTTCTCTTCTACCTCGCCCAACTCTGCGACCAGACCATGCACCAGGCCAAATTTATCTTTATTGTCCAAGATAGCCTGCGCGGCCGAAATACCACTGACCTGACGATACTGCTGTTCAGACTGCAGTTGGAATATTTTTTTCTCCAAATTGAATATAGTGACTTGAGCTGCGGTTTTTTCTTTGACAAGCTGTTCCAACAGACGTCGCTGTTCGATAATAAGCGGATTAATCTCGGTATTTTTTTGTTTTGATTCTGCCTCAGCATCCCGAGCCAGGGCTGCCAGCTCTACCTGCACGGCCTCCACTTCCTTAAAAACTTGTCTATACTCTGCCTCTACATGACCAAGCACTGCCTGCAACTGCCCCAGCTCTGTTTTGTGGGTCGTGTATATAGAAGCAAAATACACCTCTTGCTGGGATCGAAGCTGAGTTTCTACTTCCTGACGCTGCTCTAATTTCTTTACTTGCCGAGCCAGCAACTTCAGTCTAGGCTCTACTTCTTGCACCAGCCGTTGCGCTTGCTCCAGATTTTCTTTGGAACGGGCCATCTTTAGATTTGACTGATGTTGTTTGATTTGAAATTCTTTGATGCCTGCCGCTTCATCCAAAAAATCTTTGCGTTCGGCTGGACTGACCGTAAGCAGTTTATCAATCGTGCCCTGTCCGACCACCCCATACGAATGCTGCGCAAACTGAGCCTGAGCCAAGAGAAGATGCACATCGAGTAGACGCACGGGATTATTATTGATGAGATATTCACTTTCACCTGAACGATACAGCCGACGAGCCACAGTAATCTCAGGATAATCGGCCATAACTCGAGACTGACCTGCGGCAGCTGCGCTGACGCTATTATCAAGCACCATAACCACTTCCGCGGCACTGAGCTGGCCTTTGGCCTCCGAACCATTGAAGATCACGTCTTCAGTCTTCTTGCCACGCAACGTCTTGAGGCTCTGCTCACCCATCACCCAACGAATCGCATCTGAGACATTTGATTTTCCTGAGCCATTTGGACCAACAATAGCCGTAATGCTATAGCGATTATTTTTGTACGGCAAAAAATCCAAAACTGTCTTTTCGGCAAATGATTTGAAACCCTTTATTTCCAGACGTTTAAGATACATAACAAACCACTCGGCTCCCTCATTATTCAGCTTTCAAGGCTATAATATACCATACCTTGACAATGGTACACAATACATATATAATCGCCTGTTCTATCTGTATGCACAAGATCGCCCAACAAATCCACAAGCACCTACAGACCTTCGACAAGATGGTCCTGGTTTCGCATCCCAACCCGGACGGAGATACTTTGGGTTCGTCGACCGCTCTGGCTGAATATTTATATACACACAATAAATCAGTGAAGATTTTCTGCCTCACGCCCGTGCCGGAAAAATTCAATTTCTTGCGCCATACCGATATCATCAGCAATGATCCAAAGATTTTTCATGAGGCCGAGGTCATCACGGTCGTCGATTGTGGTGATTTACGATATGCGGGAGTCGCAGAGACAATCAAAGACCATCCAGCCAGCATTGTCAATATCGATCATCATGCCACCAATGAACAGTACGGATTATTCAATCTGGTTTCCGACAAAGCCGCCTCTACCACGGAACTTGTTTATAATTTTTTTAAAGCCAACACCATTCGCATTACTCCCAGTATGGCCACTGCCTTACTTACCGGCCTTATCACCGACACTGATAACTTCACTAACTCCGCCACCTCATACACCGCTCTTACCGCCTCTGGAGAGCTATTACGGCTCGGAGCAAATTGGAATATTATCAACCGCTCACTCATGCAAAACAAATCTATCACTCTTCTGAAACTCTGGGGCGTAGTCCTAAGCCGTCTGAAAAAAAAAGAAGAAATCGGCCTGGCCTATACTTACCTGACAAATAAAGATCTCCAGGATCACCAAGCCAACGACGCAGATGCTGAGGGTATTTCAAATTTTTTAAACAAACTAAACGATGCAACTATTGCTTTATTCATGCGCGAAACACCGGATGGAAAAATAAAAGGTAGTTTCCGCACTACTCAAGAAGGCGTGGATGTGGCGGCGTTAGCAAAACAACTCGGCGGTGGTGGACATAAAAAAGCCGCTGGATTTACGACTGAGGGCAGTATAGAAAGTATTGTACAAAGAATCCTGGATTTACAAGCACAAAAATAAATGCTAGGATAAATAAACTTTTCTTATTATCAAACCAAACTATGTCAAACGAACTAACCTCACAATACCTCATTCCTACAGTCATTGAAAAAACAAACTTCGGTGAACGCGCCTATGACATCTACTCTCGCCTACTCCAGGATCGAATTATTTTCCTAGGCACTCAAGTAGACGATGGCGTAGCGAATGTTATTATCGCTCAATTATTATTTCTAGAAAATCAAAATCCGGAAAAAGACATCAAACTGTACATTAATTCCCCGGGCGGATCAGTCACTGCTGGTATGGCAATATACGACACCATGCAATACATCAAGCCTGACGTCAGCACGATCTGCGTCGGCATGGCGGCCAGTATGGGCGCGTTTCTCCTCTGCGCGGGAGCAAAAGGCAAGCGCTTCGCCCTGCCAAACTCAGAGATCATGATCCACCAAGTCATGGGTGGTATGGAAGGCCAAGCCAGTGATATCAAAATCCGCGCCGAACGAATCCTCAAGATGAAAGACAGACTCAATCAAATCATGTCCGAAAAAACCGGCAAGAGCCTATCACAGATTGAAAAGGACACCGATAGAGATAATTTCATGAGCGCAGACGAGGCGCTGAAGTACGGATTGATTGATAAGGTGATTGAGAAATAAAATAACACTGCAACATAAAAGACCTATCAATTAAGATAGGTCTTTTATAATTTTAACTAGACAAATCACCAGGCTACTCGTTTAGATTCTATCGCTTAGAACCCTAACGAGTTGTGTAGCCTGGTGACCGCGACGCGCCACACCCTCGCCTGCCGCACGGAGCCTCCCAGATCTCACGACCGTGGCGGCTAACTGATCAACACCCAGATCGCGTTCCAGGAGAGCCGCACAACATGATCACCAGATTGCTGTAGAACAGATCGTGCCGATCGCGGCGAGCATGTCGCACATCAGTGTCCAGATCACCGCTCGACGATTCGATAAGCGAACCACCGCGGACGACTAACAGGACGTAGTTACCCGCCTGATCCTCCGAAGCAGACCACTTAACCACCATCCCCGGCCCACCCTTCGCCTCCTGGCCGAAGATTCGCTGTGTCGATTTGGCGTTGTAAATCCAGACTGCAATTGCTTCTGGATCCAACACGACTAGGCTTTGTCCTTGGATCGGCCACAGAACATACTCCTCACCATCGGCCTGCAGCGGATTGGAGAGTGGCATATAGTGCGGCCTCGTGGTGCTGGTCTTCACCAGCGGGAAGAAGCGCTTCTGAAGATCGGTGCTCAAGGCCGGTTTGCTCTTGGCGAAGGTCGGATCCTCGGTTGCCATGTGCTGACTCTCACACCGACACCCGCCGACCACCATCGCCAGCCACACGAGCAACATCACCATGAAGCCACGCTTGATCGTCATTGTGTTCCCTTTCGTCACATTGTCAAAGTGCGCTTTGTTAGGAGTTCTGACCCCTACAACCACCCGTAGCGCAGATGTACTGGTAGTTGTATAGAATCTGAATAGATGAATATACTATAAAAAATAGAGTCTGTAAAGAACAGTGTCTTAACTTATTAACAATTAGAATATTTAATCTTAGCCAAAATAACCCACTTATCCCCTCCCCACCCTTGACAAAACTATCATTTTCTGGTATAATCCCGAGTTGTCTAAATTGACTGCTATATTTGAACCGATTTTCTGTAACAGAAACGTCAAACAGCACATTTTCAAGTCAGAACAATAGACACAAACAACCATAGCCCCAAGGCTAAAAGTGGACACAGGTAGTGCATGATAGAGATCTAAACGTAACGCTAGCATG
>CAZETA010000029.1:0-9563 GCA_964514995.1 uncultured Gammaproteobacteria bacterium | reverse complement strand
AAAGAATTGCGCAAAGCCAAAAAGCGCGCCGCACTCAACAAAGTTCGCCGTGATACCTATAAAAATTTAATCAAAAAAGCCGTGCTTGATAAGTCTGCCCAGGCTCTCAGTTCTGCCCAACAAGCCCTTGATAAAGCTGCAAAAGCAGGTGTCATCAAAAAGAATACTGCCGCTCGCAAATTATCTCGCTTAATGAAGAAGCTAAAACCTGCCAAGAAATAATTACGCGAGTTTCCCAACGAATAAATCAATCAACCAAGACTGGTCCGCAAGACCGGTCTTTGTTTTTATATCAATATCAAGTAATTGCTGATACAACTCCTTTAGCCTATCAAGGGGGTAACGCTTGATAAGTGGCAAACTTTTTTTCACGACAAACGGATGCATTGTCAGTTCTGTAGCCATCATATCACTAGAAATATTTTCTTCACGATTGAACAGGTCTCGCATAGAAATAAGTATGCGAAACTGCCGCACGATCATACTAAATAAATATCCATCATCCTGTCCTAACTGACGCTGATCCTCGATGAGTTTAAAGGCCAACTTTCTGTTGCCAGCCACGATTGCATCTACCATATTGAAGATATTATCATCAGCCTTTTCTTCTAGAAACAGCTGTACATCACTAAGGCTAATTTCTATTTTGGTTGCATAGGCTACGAGTTGATCAATGAGCGAACTGGCATACCACATATCTCCGGCAGTATGCTGGGCAAGATAATTGAGCGCCTGGATGTTGATACTGCCGCCCCGATGACTAATTTCATTTTTTATCCAGCCTGACATGGCTGCACCGACAATAGGCGCGAACTCCCTGGCCCATTTTTCTTTGGCCAGTATTTTTTGCAATTCTGTGGCAATTTTTGTTTTTCCTATCGACTCACCTTGCCAAAAAATAATCACGTTTTTTTCTGGAAACTTATTTGCTTTTATACCATCCACAAAAGATTCTAGCACATCGGTATCTTTATTCGATAGCACATTCTGAATAACAACCAGCCTTCTCTCAGCCAAAAAAGGTGCAGCCATAATCTCTGACCACAATTTACCACTCTCTTCTTTTTGCCCATCCAAAACTACCACATTCATCCCTTGTGGATCGCGCTCTTTCTTGAACCTTTCTATTTGTTGTTTGAGGTACTGACGACTGGAAAATGTGTCTTCGCCGTAAATGTAGATAAGCATACGGATACAATTTTAATGCGAAATGAGATATTAAGCAACTATGACCGTATTTACAAAAAAACAAAATTTTACTAGAATGACCACTATGTCGAAACCCAAAACCCCTGATACCGCGATGGCCGGTGCGACCGCCTTCTTCTCCGTCCTGACCCCGTTCAAGCAACTGGTGAAGGGTGGCGTCGTGACTGCTCCAACGAAGAGCGACCCCGGCTCCGAGGATGAGGATCCGCTGAAGCCCATCGGCTTCGACGATCCGGATGCTGGCGGTGGGGAGGAGGGCGAGGCGGGTGGCCCCAAGAGCCACGCGTACACCGACGGCTAGTCCGTCGAGGCAAGGCTTTGGCATTCCGCCCCAACAGGCGGCTCACGCCAACCTACTCCCTTCCGGCCGGCGGCACCAAGTCTTCGGACATAGTGCCGCCGAGATTGTTACTGCAATTATAAAAATCTGTTTTTTCTTAATTTATGCGCTTAGAGGCGTTTTTTTGTTTTACAAATTTTCTCTATAAATGGGGATAAAACTATTGCAAAAATGATAGAAATAGTATATTTTTTATGTGCTCACTCAAGAGCAGGGAAGCGAGGAAAGGTATGAACTCTGGTTTTCAAATGACGCAGCTCTACCAGGTGCCCACAATCTCGGGCACACCGGTGGGTGGTGCGCGCGAGGTGCCCAGGCGATCGGCTCCGACCGGCCGCGGCTGGGCGAACGGCGCTTACACGCCGCTCTTCTCGCCGGACGAGATCGCCCGGAAGCAGGAGCCGCCGGCGCAGCCGCGGCGGCCGCCGGCCGAGCCGGCGACGGAGAGCAACAAGGCGGTGACCTACTAGACCGGCAAGCCAGGGGGACTAGACCTGGCACACATCGGACGACGAGAGTCGTCCCTTAAGCAGCGGTCGGCTACGACTGCTTGGGCACGCGGGTTCGCCGAGTAGAGGCACAGCCTCGACCGACGACCCAAGCCGAATATGGGCAAACCGGTGAATGCATGTTGCGTTCACCGGTGCCCTCCAACCCAGCTTAATTAATAATTCAAACTTATCTTAACCGTTGCACCTTGCGTGCATTTTTTTATTTATCTTTGCACAGAAGCTATTCACATACTATATATTGACAAAAGCTCCTAAATAAGCTAAGTTCTATAAAATTTTAACTTTTTTAATCATATAAAATATGAACCAAAAAATCACAACGTTCGCACTTTCAATTTTTGCCATTATTATAGTGAGCGTCTTCAACCTATCTGCTGATTTAGCACCGATATATCAGGTGAAGGCGGTAGAAACAAAGCCTATCGAATGGTCAGGAAATACTGAAATTAAAGGTTGGACTGACGCTTCAAGCGAAAGAATTATTAATTGCACCTCACGGATTGATAGTTACTTCTGTAAACAATGTAAAAATTCAACCGTGGGCTTGGATTGTTGTCTAGGCGCAGACACTTGCGTAGTTATATTAGATACTAGCTGCACTACTGGAGACGGAAAACCGTGTTAAAACATTCAATAACTAAAACGGGGCCCGGGTGGCTCTTTTTTAGTATTGCTTCATTTTTGCATGATATGCTATACTACGAACTGTAGTAATTATATATTATGAAAAATATATCAGCCTCGCTCGGCAGTCTGGAAGAAGAAATAATGCAAATCATGTGGAAAGAAAAAAACGCCTCCGTGCGGTGTATTTTTGATATTCTCAAGAAAAAAAGAGAGTTGGCCTATACTACCGTAATGACGATCATGACTCGTCTGCACAGCAAAGGCATCCTCAACCGCCATCTACATGAAAATGGATCCTATATCTACGCCCCAGCCCAGAGCAAGGAAAAATTCCTGGAAAAAATCTCCGAGCGAGTAATAAAAGAGTTAATCAAAAACTGCGGGGAGGTTGCAGTCGCAAGATTCATAGATATTGTAGAAGCAGGTAACTTCAAAAAATCTGGGGAGTGGAGAAAAAGATTAAAAAATATTAAGTAGCTTTCATGGAATCATTTCACAAAAAATCAAACAGGCTTTTCGGACAGCTCGTTGGTGTTGGCGCCATGCTGATTGCTGTTTTTTCCATAACTCTGTATACAAGCTATAACCTTATCTTTTCCACGCTTGGAGAAATTTTTGCCAGACGAGCGAGCGTTGCCTGCGGCTGCCAAATCGGTTCTGCGACTACCAACTATCCGTTATTTGGATTCCTATTCATCTTGGGATTGTCAACCGTAGCAGCTATCAGTATTGCCATAGCTAAGACAATTTTTACTCTTATTAAAACAAGACGTTTTTTACAATTGCAGCAAAAAAATATACAGAGCATTTCTCCAAAATTGCTATCCGCGGCACAATCACTTGGAATTGAAAAAAATGTTGCGGAAATCAAGAACGCTCATCCTCTTATTTTTTGCCACGGTCTGCGACATGCCAGTATCTATATATCATCAAGCGTAATAAGCGAATTAAATGACTCCGAACTACGTGCGGTGCTATTGCACGAAACCCACCACTTGTTTGGTCACGAACCAATCAAATTGTTATATATTAAATTTTTAAGCACTTTTGCTTTCCTGCCCGGTATAAAAATCATTATAAAAAAATATTTGTCCTTGGCTGAAATCGCAGCTGATGAATTAGCCACGGAGCAATTTACCAACAAAAAATACCTGGCCAGCGCGATGACGAAAATCTTAGACATGGAAGAGCGACATGCGATACAAAAGGAGCTGGCAGTTTCGTATTTTAGCCAAATAACCGAAGAAAGGATTTTGGCATTGAGCAATCATTCATTTCGGACTACCGTCACAAAAGAATTACTAAAAACGGGAGCAGGGATAATCGGCGGGATTGTTATCTTGTTATTCTTAGGAACAAACATACAAAAGCAGCAGGTTCGTGCCCAAGGGATATACACAAACTCCGGGTGCTCCAATAAGATACTGGTGGAAAAATGTCAAAATCTCTGGACCAATTGCGTGGGGCAAAAATTCCACCAAAATAAAATTTTATGTGAACAAACAAACACGTCATACTTACAAAAATAACCAGAAATAATATAATCTATAATAACTAACCAAAGATTTCCTATGAAAAAAAATCTTTTCCATCTCAACGTGGTGCTACTTGGAATCTTATCTCTATCGGTCATTGCCAATCAAGTAGTGCTAGATCGAACCAAAACAGCTATGGGCATCCAAAGCTCGCTGGCATTTACATCAACATTTAAAAAAATCTTGAGCGGCGGAGCAAAACTTACCGGCAACCTTGCCGAGGATGCGGTAAAACTTGTTTTTATGCAAGGAGTGCCAGAGGTGTATGGCGCGGAAATGAATGTGAATTTTGATCAGGTACAGGGGGGCATCGATATCATGAAACAATATGATCCGGATTATGGGAATAAAAAACTGAATCTATCTGCAGAAGAAAAGCAGCGTTATATCGCTGTCGCATTAAAAATTTCCTGCGAGTATTGCTGCGGAGCCGAATCTATAATCTTCAAAGATGGTAGCGCTGCGTGTGGCTGCGCTCACTCCCAAGCCATGCGCGGATTGATCGCATATCTAGTAAAAAACCACGGTTCGGAATACACCGACGATGAAGTTCTACGTGAAGCCGCCAAATGGAAGGGACGTTATTTCCCCAAACAAATGGTGCAAAAAATGTCAGGGCAGCTACAGAGCGGAAAATATACGCCTGATATTGCCTCCCTCCTTATCAATGTAAAATTACCAAAATACGAAGGTGCTGCGGCAGGATCTGCACCACTACCGTCCGAGATCAAAAACGCGCCAGGTATGGTCGGGGGATGCTAAATAAAAAATTCTAAATTATAAATACTAA
Organism: uncultured Gammaproteobacteria bacterium; assembly: GCA_964514995.1. GTDB lineage: Bacteria > Patescibacteriota > Patescibacteriia > Magasanikbacterales > GWA2-37-8 > XYD2-FULL-39-9. The sequence continues at coordinate 4,550 of CAZETA010000029.1, read as the reverse complement.
ATTCTAAAATAAAAATATGACAGAAGAAAATCAAAAAATCAACCCTCTAGAATCTCTCAAGAGCGAAATTACTAATAAATTAAACGGGGAATATAAAAAATCCGTTTCTTGGAACAGCTTAGTCATTACGGCCGTATTGGGAGTATTAACGATTGTCTCTCTCGCGCAAATGATGGCATCTATCAACATCTTTAACAAGCTAAAGGGCGGGACGGTCAATGCCTCTACCTCCATCCCCCAAAATACTGACCTCAATAGCCAGCCGGACATGGTAGGCGGATGTTAAACTAACATAAAAATTCAAATCACAAAAACTAAATTCCCACCGCCGCAGGGCGGGGTCCCGCTGTGGCGGGATAAAATTCTTGGCTATGGCAGAAGAAAACAAAAAAGATCTACAACTGAATTATTGGTTTTTAATGGCAGCCGCAAGTCTTATGCTCGTCGGCGGTGTTATTGCCATGGTTTATTTTTTCAGAACTGGCGCTCTGGCAAACAAAAAAATTGCCGAATCTGCCGAGGCGGAACGGCCGGCTAATCTAGACGTCATCACGATCACAGATAAAAATTGCGCCGACTGTTTCAATCTAAATTTGCTACTTGACCAGATCAAGGCTCAAAATATCGCTCTCAGCTCGGAAAAAAACATAGAGAGCGATAGTGAATTAGGCAAGGAGCTAATCAAAAAATTTGCGATTACCAGACTACCAACATTTATTATTAGCGGCGAGTTGAATAAAGAAGAAAAACTTAAAACCTTCTTCTCCCAAGCAGGTGAAACAATAGACGGCTCGTTTATTTTCCGCCAGGTTGGACCTCCGTATATGGACCTCACCACCGGTAAAGTAAGGGGTAGAATTGCCTTTGATCTACTCGTCGACAGTGGCTGCCCTACCTGCTACGACGTTACTCGTCACGAGGCTATCCTACAACAGTTTGGCATTACTACACCCGGAAATGTCATTGATGCAAAATCAACTGCCGGCAAGGCTCTGATTAGTAAATACGGAATCAAGCTGGTACCAACTTTTGTCTTGTCCGGAGAAATGGATGCTTATCCAGACCTAAAACCGGTCTGGGAACAGGTAGGGGTCATCGCTCGTGATGGCGCCTATGTCTTTACTACGGGCGTACCGCTCATGGGCACCTATAAAGATTTATCTACCAATAAAATTATCACACCTCCAGCACCGACCTCTACCCAACAATAATACTATGCTCGCTGAAATAACTATCCCTATATTAAAAAGAAGGAAATACGCGCTTATAGGCGTTTTTGCCGCCCTGCTAATCGGTGGTACATCCTACTACCTCACTCTTGCCGATGTAGCGTTTAATAGTGTTTCAGTACTTATAGATATGGACGGACTTCTGTTGACCGTATTTTCCTTTACTCTTAGCTTTATTGTGGCCGTTCTGTTTGGTATCTACTGGGCGCTGTTTTTCTTTCGTCGAGAAATAATAAAAAAAGAATCGACCGCCAAACCAACTATCTTGAGTATGGGCGGAACTGTTGTCACCGTAATTGCTTCTGGCTGTCCCACGTGTGGCGCGCCATTTCTGGCTCTATTTGGAGCGCCTCTAGGGCTACTAAGCCTTCCGTTTAGAGGGTTGGAGTTAAAAATTTTAAGCATAATTCTTCTGTCTTTTTCTATCTACCTCTTAGCCCAAAATATCGAAAGGAAATTGAGTTGTAAGCTTACAAGCTGATTGCTCTATATTTTACAAAATAAAAATCCCTTCCGAATCGGTTGGGATTTTTATTATCTATACAACTTTTCAAATTTATTTAAATCAAAATTATTTCATTTCACCCCAACTGCGGTTACTGCTCACCCCGACTTTTATCGGCACTTTTAATTTCACCACTTCTTCCATAGCTCTCTTTACTAACTCACCAACTTCTTCAGCTAGATCTTCTTTTACTTCAAAAACTAATTCATCGTGCACTTGAATAATCATTTTTGTATTCTCGACTATACGCTCTGCGCTATTGGCAATTTGTTTTTGCACCTCAATCATGGCCATCTTCATAAGATCCGCGGCTGTTCCTTGGATGGGATGGTTGACGGCCATGCGTTCTGCCCCAGCGCGCATTTGAAAATTAGCCGCTTGTAACTCTGGCAGATAACGACGACGACCAAACAAGGTTTCACAATAGCCTTCTTTTTTGGCGAACTCTAAAGTGCGGTCTATATACTCCCGAACACCACTAAATGTTTCAAAATATTTTTTGATAAAATCTCTGGCCTCAAACTGCGAAATACCAGTCCGCCAACTAAGGCCATACGCGCCCATGCCATAGAGCACACCGAAATTAACTTCTTTGGCCGCATAGCGCATTTCTTTGGTTACCTTATCAAGGGGCACGTTATGTATGGCCGCGGCTGTAGCTCTATGAATATCCTCGTCGTTGTTAAAAATTTCAATCATTTTTTTATCTTCCGCTAAGGACGCTACGACACGTAATTCAATCTGCGAATAATCCGCGCTCAGCAGTGTATTTCCAGGTTCAGCCACAAACGCCTTTCGCACCTCACGACCTAATTCCGTACGGATAGGAATATTTTGCAGGTTTGGGTCAATGCTGGATAATCTACCCGTGGCCGCAATAGTCTGGTTAAAATGCGTATGGATACGATGAGTTTTTTTATTCACCAGTGTCGGCAAGACATCTATATATGTATTTTGCAGCTTCGCCAGTTCACGATACTCCGAAATCTCATTAATGATTGGATGCAAATCTCGTAATTTTTCCAACTCTTCGGCAGATGTGGAGAGTCCGGTTTTGCCTTTTTTAATTCCAGCGACCGATAGGCCCATAGTTTCAAATAATACCTCTCTCAATTGAATAGGAGAAGCAATATTGAACTCCATGCCGGCATACTCATAGATCTTGGCTGTAATTTTTTTTAAGCTGGCTGTAGCTTCATTGGAGAGTCTGTCAAGCATTTTTAGGTCCACGGCGACACCATACAGCTCCATTTCTGCCAACACAGGAATCAAAGCCATTTCTACAGTCTTAAATAGTCCTAAATTATTTATCTTCTCCAGATCGGTTTCTAAAATTGTTTTGGTTTGGCAGACAAAAAATAATTCTTCAGCTAATGCTTTCTTATCAACGCCAAATAGATTTGTCTGGGCTGTGTTTTGTGATAACGTCTTCCCTAATATTTTGAGCAAGACACTCATAATATCATGCGCGCGAGTACCGGGGTTGAGCAGGTATGAAGCCACCATTACATCAAATAAACTATTTTTTACTTCGGTATCTGCGTGACACTTCAACGCTTTTAGCAATTCTTTGAGATCATGACCAACTAGCTGTATTTTTTCATCAGCAAAAACTGGCAATAGTTTCTGCAACATCTTTTTTTCTGCAAAAAATATTCTTTCTTTTATACCAAAAATTAGGCCAGCCAATTCTGAATCAAGCGCTTCCTTACCTGTTAATACGGCTCGGCAACTGAATTCTTCTTCTTTCTGTATTAGAGCAACTATTTGTTCCACTTCACTTTCGCTTTTTACCTCTACAAAACTCATCTGTAGCTCATTTTTCTTTTTTCGATTTTCTTTTTCAGAAACAGCGCCATCAAATCCAGGGACTCGCTTAAGCAAAGAAACAAATTCAAACTTTTGAAATAGCTTCTCTATGCTTTTTCTATCCAAATCTTTGATCCGTGAATCCTCTAAGACAAACCCTACTTCCGGCACTTCGCAATTGATAGTGGCCAACGCAAAACTCATGCGCGCACTGGCCTCACCTTGTATTATTTTACGCAACACACCCGCCTTCAATTCGTCCTTAATCCTAGATTCTTCACTTTTTAACTGTCTATATAAATTTTCTATACTGCCATATCGTTGGATCAGGTCGGTCGCGGTCTTCTCGCCAACACCAGGCACGCCGGGAATATTGTCTGAACTGTCCCCTGCCAAAGCTTTAAAATCAATAATTTGTTTGGGACCGAAGCCGTAGCGTTTTTTTACTTCCTCAGCGCTATAGACCACAACATCGCTTAGTCCTTTCCGTAGAGTATAAACACTGACATCGTCTTGTATAAGCTGAAGCGTATCCATATCACCCGTCACCACAAAAATTTCTGCCTTGCCTTTTGCAGTTGCGACAATCGTACCGATCACATCATCCGCCTCATAACCTCTTTTTTCATAAATCGGCAAACCAAAAGATTCTACCACCTCATGCACGAGAGGAATCTGATCGTAGAGCGCCTGATCTGCTTTTACTCGAGTAGCTTTATACTCTTTGAACTGCTCATGTCGAAATGTCGGCCCAGCCATATCAAAAGTAACGGCCAGATAATCCGGCTTGAGATCTTTCCAAACCTTAAGCAACATGGAAGTAAATCCATAGACTGCATTTACCATCTGACCGTCTTTGGTAGTCAAGGGCGGAAAGGCATGGTAGGCACGATGGATGATGGCATTGCCATCAATGATGACAAGTCTTTGCATAGAGGTACCGGCCGGATTTGAACCGGCGCATAGGGGTTTTGCAGACCCCTGCCTTACCACTTGGCTACGGTACC
>CAZETA010000028.1:0-9582 GCA_964514995.1 uncultured Gammaproteobacteria bacterium | reverse complement strand
GGTACTTGTCCACTATCGATCACCAAAAGTATTTAGTCTTAGACCATAGTCGGCCTAAATTCAGACGAAATTTCACGAGTTTCGCCCTACTCAAGAACAATAACTATGACGCACTGATTTTTTTCGCATACAGGACTGTTACCTTCTTTGGTTGTTCGTTCCAGAACATTTTACTAAAAATCAATACAATCACCCGACATACAGAAAGTCGGCATTACTGTCTTATTACCCTATATAAACAACGGTCTGTCCTTTAAATCGCAGTTCAAAGTTAATCCGAAGACCAACCTATTACCACAATAACATTTATATAGTTTAGACTTTTCCCTTTTCGCTCGCCACTACTAAGGGAATCTCTTCGATTTATTTTCCTCTGGCTACTGAGATGTTTCACTTCGCCAGGTCTTCTTCATACACCTATGAATTCAGTATATGATCTCTGACTTGCGTCAGAGGGGTTTCCCCATTCGGAAATCCTCGGGTCAAAGCGTGCTTGAGAGCTCGCCGAGGCTTATCGCACTCTGCAACGTCCTTCTTCGTCTTTTGGTGTCAAGGCATTCACCATACGCCCTTATTTAATTGCGCACGACTAAAGCACTAAATGGTGCTTTTTCTCTACAGGCCTATTGCTCCTGCAGAAACATCGTGTTTGTGTAGTGTTAACTTGATACTAAACCGTAGCCCAATATCTAAGTTCCTCAAACTCATGGTTGAGGCCTACCTACCCTATTATTGTTGAATTGACCAATGAATTGTCAACGTACGCTCGGTTCAATCTCTACTATCATTTCAATCAAAGTGAAAAATCTTTTTTAAAATTTTTCGCTTCGCCTGATATGACTTTATAAAACACAACGACCGCCTGCAAGCGGTCTCTACTAAAGAGATTTTCCACTTGGACTAATTGAGTAAAAATGTAGTTTTATGTATCATGGGGATGATCCCGACGAGCGGGAAAACTTAGTTTTACCCAGAGGTCCAAATGGCTATTGCCCTGTATATACTGCGGACATGGCTCTCGAATGAAATCGAGTGTTTATTACGTACACACGATTATAACTGAAACCAAAAAGCCTGTCAAGGGCTTGATTTGGCCTAAAAGTGGGTAATTCTGGGGATAAGTTAGAACGACTTTTCCAAGCTGAACAAAATCAGCGAGGAACAAAAAACAACCTTTTACGAGCTGTTTTTAAACTTCAATTTATTATTTTCTTTGTAACAAAGTTTTTTCTAAAAAATCTTGTTTTTCTTGTGTTTTATCAAGCTCTCGCCATAAGTCCGTTTTTAATTCTGTATTACTTTGTATAAGTTCGTTTATTTTATTATTTACCGCATCTTGTGTTTGATAATAAGAAGATCTCATTCCTGCCATAAAAATTACAACAGCCATTATCAGAGAAATAAATAAAATTACTCCTGCGATTACAACACCTATAAGCAAATTATTCATTTTCCCTGAAAAACCCTCTACTTCTTTTTCTACATCTTCAAACTTTTTTTGAAAAACAGCTTCTGCAACATTACCCATCTGGGTAGCAACATTCAGTTGAATCATTGATCGTATCTCCTCCGGAGTTATCTGTTTTCTTTGTGGCATAAACTTACTTCTGCGGGATAACTCCTACAATATGATAAATGGTATCGTCTGCTTCCAACTCTACAACCAGATCTAGGTAACGTAAAATATGAAAATCAACTCCTTCAATTTTTTCGCCCTGACTGAATCTTGTATCTTTCTCTATAATATTTTGACTACTGCCAACTTTAATTTTCTCTTTAGTAATCAAAACATCAGCTTTTTCTTCAGAAAAAATATCTAGAAATTTTATCTTTACTTTTCCTGTTGTACCCGTTGTATCAGCCATAAAATTACACTTATAGTTTGACTTCTAAATTCAAGCTATATAGTAAATTATACTACAACTTATGAAAAAAATCAACGTTCAAAAACAAACCCCTACTAACCCACCTTAAGACGTACAATAAATACCCGCTAAACCCATGGGTAATTCGAATTTTTTTAATAGCTTCATTGCTAAATGAGATTAAGCAATCCGAACATTCTATTTATTACTGAGGCACCGACACCGTTTTAATATTCACAAATTCTCTAATGCCATGGGATGACAATTCACGTCCATAGCCAGATTTTTTGATACCACCAACCGGAAGCCGCGGATCTGATTTTATATGACTATTAATATAGACAGTGCCGGATTCTATTTTTTCCGCGAGCCGCAGTGCCAACTCGGTATCACTGGAAAAAATCGTGGCACCCAAACCATACGGCGTATCATTGGCAATGACAATCGCCTCGTCTGTGTTTTTAAAAGTAATAATAGGTAGCACCGGCCCAAATACTTCTTCATCGTACACGGGCATTCCTTTTGTGACACCTGTCATCACAGTGGGTAGATAAAAACACCCTTTCATATCCGGACGCGCGCCACCGACAAGAACCTTGGCGCCTTTTGCAACTGAGCCGTCCACCTGCTTCTCAATATCGGAAACTGCTTGGGCACTAGAAAGAGGCCCAACATGGGTATTGGGATCCATAGGATCACCGACAATTAGTTTGCCCACTGATTCGGTGAGAAGTTTAGCAAATTCGTCAACCACACTTTCGTGGACAATAAATCTTTTGGCTGCCAGACAACTCTGACCCGCATTAAATTGCATACGAGCCGCAACGGCCGTTGCCACAGCTTTAGTCAAATCAGCGTCAGGCAGGACAATAAACGGATCACTACCGCCCAGCTCAAGGACAGTTTTTTTAATTTCTCTGCCAGCCACAGCTGCCACCTCGCCACCCGCCTTCTCACTGCCAGTCAATGTAACTGCCTTGATCCGGGGATCGCGGATAATATCAGCGATGCGTGAGGAGCCAATGGCAAGATTGGCCAGCACACCTACCGGAAATCCAGCTTCGGTAAATATGCGTTCGATGGCGGCGGCACAACCCTGGACATTTGAGGCGTGTTTGAATACGCTCACATTACCAGCCATTAGCGCTGGCGCCGCGTATCGGATAACTTGCCAGAACGGAAAATTCCACGGCATTACTCCTAATATAATTCCAAGCGACTCAGACCGAATATAATTCTTCGAAGATTCAGTCGTAATAACTTCTGTCTGCAAAAAACGCTCGGCATTGTCGGCATAGTAATCACATACCGTGGCGCATTTCTCAACTTCGGCTGCGGCAGCTGACAATGTCTTACCAACCTCGCTGGTAATAATTTTTGCCAGCGACTCACTTTGCGCCCGCAGCTGCACCGCCACCTGCTTCACCAACTGACTGCGCTGGGCAAATGAGGCCTCTTTCCAGGATCGAGCGGCTGCATCTGCGGCTGCAATTTTTCTTTCCAGTTCCTCTGGAGTTAATTCTTCTATCTCTGATATCACTTCAAGTGTAGCCGGATTGATAGAACGTAGAGACATATGGGTAGATTATGTTTTTAATCGTGGACCAAAGGTAGCTGCATTCTCACTATAATCAATCGGCACAACTATAATTTGGACACCTTTGCTAGCTAGAGCTTTAGTGAGTGTAGGTACGAATTCATCAGCGGCAGCGATGCGATATCCAGTTGCCCCAAAACTTTCAGCCAGCCGGACAAAATCAGGATTAGCAAAATCAAGTCCAAAGGTAGGCAAATTCATCCCAGTCTGCTTCCACTTAATCATACCATAGCCATTATCCTCCAGCACCACAACCACGAGATCGATCTTGAGTCGTACGGCTGTTTCTAGGTCGCCGATATTCATCAAAAAACCTCCATCCCCGGCTACCACTACTACCGCACGATCAGGATTCAGCAGCTTAGTAGCCATGCCTACGGCAAATCCTCCACCCATAGTCGCAAAGGCGTTATCAAGCAAGACCGTATTTTGTTCATAGGCAGGATAATTGCGCGCAATCCACAATTTGTACATACCGTTATCAAGAGATAGTATGCCGTCTCGAGGCATGACAGTACGCAAGTCACGCACGAATCGCTGGGGCTTTACAGGGAAACTACGGTCAGTTGTTTTTGTTTCAATATCCACAGATAATTCTGCTTTTACTTTTTTGGCAATCTCAAAATTCCACGCAGGCTGTACGGTAATTCGTTCGGTCATTGCCCAAAGCGCATGCGAGATATCACCGATGATTTCATACTGCGGCTTATACACTTCACTAATTTCCGCAAGATAAAAATTGATGTGTACTATCTGCTGTTGTGGGTTGGCAAGCGCCGGCGGTTTCTCGGTAATGTCATGCCCGATGAGAATAATCAAATCAGCGGCCGCAGTAGCCTGGTGCACAATATCATTGCTGGACAAAGCCGTTGTGCCGATATAATTTTCTAAACTTTCATCCTCTACCCCCTTACCCATCTGGGTGGTGACAAAAGGAATATTTGTTTTTTGTATAAAATTACGCAGCTGCTTGCGGATGAGCTTTCGATTTGCGCCTGCTGCAATTACAATCAGCGGTGACGTCGCCCGCTCTACGGCAGACACGACCGTAGCAATACTCTTATCGTCCGGTACTGGCCGCCTGACCTTACTCCACGGCAAAGGCTCATCGTCGGCATGTTCCTCCGCAATGTCTTCGGGAAATTCCAAATGCACCGCGCCTGGCCTCTCGGCTTCGGCAATACGGACGGCTTGGGCCACAGTCGTCGGAATACGACTAGCGCTAATGATTGTTTCTGACATTTTAGTAATCGGTTTCATCATGGCCACTACATCAATAATCTGAAACTTGCCTTGTTTACTTTTTTTGATCGGCTTTTGCCCGGTAATAACTAGGGTGGGCAGACCGCCGAGCTGGGCATAGGCAACACCGGTTACTAAATTGGTTGCGCCCGGGCCAAGAGTGGATAACGCCACACCAACTCGTCCCGTGAGACGGCCGACTGTGGCCGCCATAAACACAGCTGTTTGTTCATTTCTGGTAGTGATAAACTGAATACTAGAAGTCCGTACCGCCTCCATAAAGGCCAAATTTTCTTCGCCAGGCAAACCAAAAATATATCGCACTCCGGCGGCTTCTAAACTCTTTACAAATAAATCCGATGCTTTCATAGATTTTAATTGTAAATCAAATATCAGTTATTTTCCAATAACACCAGACACCTCCCGCCCGGATTAACCAGCTCTGCTTCTCTCCACGCTTTAACAAACCGAAAGGCAAAATCTTTCTCTATACTATTTTGAGCAAGAAAATTAATAGTTTTTTCTCTCAACAAGCCGCTGCCTTTGCCATATATAATCTCCACAGCCCTATAATGACCGTTGGCATCTGACAAAAAGTTCGCAAGTATCCTTTCTATGTCGTATAAATCAACATGGTGCAAGTCCAGTCGAGGAAGATTCTTCTCAAATTCTAAAGTCGTAAACAATATCTGCGCAGGCGTATCCATAGTTTATTTATGAAGATTTTTTATGCCTCAAGAAAAACCAGACACTAACATAAATGAAATGCTTACGCATCTTCAAACCTGTGTGCTGGAAGAGGGACTCGAACCCTCAATCCTTACGGAACCAGTTCCTAAGACTGGCGCGTATACCAATTCCGCCATTCCAGCATGGAAAGAATTTAACACAGAATAGTAAAAAAAACAACCCGCTCGGATTTTCGAACGGGTTGTTTTAGAATTAGCTATCTTTGCCTGCTTCCACCATGCCCACCTCTTCCACCACTAAATCCCCCGTTACTGCGTGGCGGCCGTTCAAACCGTGGCTGATCCACATATCCTTCCGGCTTCGGCAATAATTGTTTCATGCTCAGATTAGTCCTGCCCATGCTATCGATTTCTTTTACAATTACTTTCACTTTGTCTCCCAAATGCAGGACATCGCTTGGACTATTAGTGCGGGTCCAAGCGATTTCACTAACGTGTACGAGCCCATCCTGGCCAGGCAAGATATTTATAAAAGCGCCAAAATCTTCGAGGCGAACTACTGTGCCGTCATATATTTCTCCGGCTGTCACTTCGTGCGTTAATTCTTTTACCCACTTGACCGCCTTCTCCATGCCGGCGGCATCTGACGACGTTACCATTACTCGGCCGTCATCTTCGATATCAATGGACACGCCAGTCTCGGCAATAATTTTATTGATCATCTTGCCACCCGGACCGATCACATCACGAATTTTTTCCGGATTAATGTTTATGGTCACTATGCGCGGTGCGTACTGAGAAAGCTCGGCGCGTGGTGCGGCAATAACTGTTTGCATGGTGTCTAAAATTCTCAACCTTGCTTCTTTGGACTGGACAAACGTTTGCTTCACAATCTCCCAACTCAGACCTTCGGTCTTGGTATCCATCTGAATAGCGGTAACACCATCTCGGGTACCGGCGATCTTGAAGTCCATACCACCTGGGCCATCCTCTACATCTTGCAGATCGGTAATAACTTTCCAATTTCCATTCTTGTCACTAGCGAGACCCATAGCAATACCAGCGGCAGGTTTCGTAATTGGTACACCTGCATCCATAAGCGCTAGTGTAGATCCACAGACAGAAGCCATTGAGCTTGAACCGTTTGAACCTAAGACTTCTGAAACAACGCGAATCGCGTATGGAAACTCTGTTTCTACGGGAAGGAGTGGCTCGAGCGCTCGTTCGGCCAAAGCACCATGGCCGATAGCTCGATTACCTGGTCCGCGTAATGGGCCGGTCTCGCCATAGGTGGCTGGAGTATCACTATAGTGGTGCATATAGCGCTTAGTACCTTCTTCTTCCATGGTATCAAGCGTCTGCACATCACCTGGAGCACCCAAGGTAACGATAGAAAGCACCTGTGTATCACCTCGCATAAACATACCCGTACCGTGTGTGCGAGGCAGCAATCCAACTTCCGCTGTCAGAGGTCTGATTTCTGTAATCGCTCTGCCGTCAAGACGTTGATTTTTATGTAAAATTTGTTCAGTAATATATTTTTCTACATAAATTTTTACTCGGCCTAAAACAATCTTCATGACTGTTTCATCCGTCTCTCGTTCAACCAGTAGCTGCTTTATCGCTTCGCTAAACTTATCAATGAGCATCACTCGCTCGCGTCTGTTCATTTTTGGTGCATCGAAGATCCAATCTGACACATGACTGGAGACTAGTTCATCGGCCAAACTTTCCGCTTCTTTGAGTTTCACGGCTTGCTCACTAGCATTTGACGCCATATCAATTTTAGCTTGACCAACTTCAGCTTGAACTTTTTTGATGAAATCTATAACCGGCGCCATTTGAGTAGCACCAAATTGCATAGCTTCTACCACTTGATCATCAGCTACATCTTTACAACCAGCTTCAACCATTATTACCTTCTCTGGGGTGCCGGCCACTACTAAATTCAAGATGTTTGTTTTCTGTTCGGCAATGGTTGGATTAATTTTCCAATTTCCATCTACTTGACCAACACGAACACCGCCAATCGGACCGTTCCATGGAATTGAAGAAATCGACAACACCATCGAAGCGGCGATCATAGCGGGAATCTGAGAATCAACCTCGCCGTCAAATGAAAGCGCAGTCAGAATCACTTGCACATCGTTACGCATTTCCGGATTAAACAACGGTCTGATAGCTCTATCTACCAATCGGCCGGACAATACAGCCTCATCACTTGGACGCCCTTCGCGTTTGATAAATCGACTGCCTTTGATCTTGCCAGCGGCATACAACTTTTCCTCGAAATTTACCATCAATGGAAAAAAATCAATCCCATCGCGGGTGTTTTTACTCATTGTAGCCGTAGCTAAAATGACGGTGTCGCCATAACTAACTAAACACGAAGCATTAGCTTGTAATGCTAATTTTCCTACCTCCACAGACAGGGTTCTGCCGCCCCATTCCATGGACCATTTTTGTACTGACATACTATATTTTCTCTTGAAGGGATACTTCAAGGCTTTCTGTCCCGCTGAGCGGGACGTGAAGATGATTTGAGAGCTACAGACCAAAATGGTCTATGTGTCCTCAAACCATCTATAATGAATAAATTATTTAACTTATCTTTTTTGGCGCGGACGGATATGCCGGTCGCTTATTATTATACCGCTTGCCACCACCTTGCGGCGGCGTACCGCCATGACGGTAATCTGCAATCAAAAATTTACCTTTTTCCGCTCCCAAATCTACAAAATCATCCGCAGCGTCAATCAATTTTGCCGACGTAGTATCGCCAAAAGAAATTACTTCAACTTGTTTACCGTGACCGCGAAGATACTCGACGAGCGGCACATAATCACCGTCGCCGCTTACCAAAACCACCGCATCCAGACTCGGAGAAAAACGAATTGCGTCAACCGCTAATCCAACATCCCAGTCCGCTTTTTTCTCACCGCCGAGAAATATTTGCAGCGGCTTATCCTTTGTTTCGATGCCCAAATTATACAGAGCATCAAAAAAAGGCTGCTCTTCTTTGCTTTCAGTACTTACCACATAGGCGATGGCGCGAATGAGCTTGCGCCCGGCCAGGGCTTCTTTTACAATATTGCCAAAATTAACTTTTGCGCCAAACAAATTTTTGGCGCTATAGTACATATTCTGCACATCAATAAACACCCCTACTCGTTGGTCGGGGTGTTTGAGGGTATTTCTTTTTTTAGTTGGCTGCATCATGACTTTGAGACATTACATCAATCTCATCTCCTAGTTCTTCCTCTATCTCAACGGTGCTGCCGTCAGGTTTGGTAATAACTCGGGCGCTTTTGATTTTCAATTTTTTTATGAGATCTTCGTAGCTCTTTGGGTTTTCTTTTTTGAGATAGCGCATAAGATTGCGTCGGCTACTGACTTTGCGCAACAAACCGCGACGAGAAGAGTGATCTTTTGGATGCACTTTCAGGTGTTCGGCCAAATCGTCAATTTCAGCTGCCAAAATAGCAATCTGAACTTCGTTGGAACCAGTATCGCCTTTATGCAACTGGAATTTTTTGATGATGTTTAACTTTTTCTTTTTTTCTAACATACAAATACTTAGTTAACGAGCGAGCTAGGAGTATGTTTCTCAGCCGTCCGTTCCCATATAAAGGGGATAATAAAGCTTTATAAGCTTACTATACACGAGAAAAAAAGTCAACCCCTTCGACCTATTCTGAGGCCACCTCAGCCCAACAACTTACCAAAGATAAATACGGTCAGACCATATGCGATTACCACCAATATAAAGCCCATCATAGCATTAAACATGGCATCTTTAGCTCTTGCGGTAAATTCCTCGTTGCCTCGAGCAGTCATCCAGCGCAGCCCCGCATAAAACATAATAGCCAAAAATACTATCCCTACCGCCCCAAGTATAAATTGCAACACCGTACTGGTCGCGGCGTATATATCCGCGTTCTCGCCATAATGAGCTCTCCGAGCGGTTGCCTCCAAACCGTAATCCTGCGCTAATACTTTGGTTTCAATACCCATACTGACCAACAGAAAGATTGCGCTTAAGATAATTTTTTTTAACATACAAAACCGACGATATGGTAATATTACACCAAATATGGTACCACATCTTGATTTATCTGTAAAAATAAGGTAAAATAGTTTTGCTTTTTCCGACCTCGTAGTTCAATGGATAGAACAATAGCCTTCTAAG
>CAZETA010000027.1:0-9898 GCA_964514995.1 uncultured Gammaproteobacteria bacterium | reverse complement strand
TTACTTTATTTTTTTCATCATCAGTCACCGCAACTTTTTTCTCTTCCACTTCTTTCATCATTTTTTCCGTGGTATAGACCATGGTATCAGCGATATTCTTTGTCTCGATAAGCTCTTGCTTTTTCTTATCCTCTTCGGCATGCGCTTCAGCGTCTTGCTTCATCTTTTCGATTTCTTCCTTGGAGAGTCCGGTAGAAGCCTCGATACGAATAGACTGCTCCTTGCCCGTGGCTTTATCCTTGGCTTTTACATTTAAAATACCATTGGCATCAATATCAAACGTAACTTCAATCTGTGGCACGCCGCGTGGGGCCGGTGGAATACCATCGAGAATAAATCTGCCCAGAGACTTGTTGTCGGCAGCCATCGGGCGTTCACCTTGCAAGACATTGATATCAACCGCTGGCTGATTGTCAGCGGCCGTAGAAAATACCTGACTCTTGGAAGTTGGAATGGTAGTATTGCGTTCAATGAGCTTAGTCATCACCGAGCCCATGGTCTCAAGACCAAATGACAATGGAATAACATCAAGAAGAAGCACATCATGCACTTCGCCTTTGAGCACACCCGCTTGCACAGCGGCGCCAATCGCTACTACTTCATCCGGATTGACGCTGATATTTGGTTTTTTGTTGAAGAATTTTTCTACCGTCTGGAGCACCAGTGGCATGCGAGTCATACCACCGACCATGACTACTTCATGCAAATCATTAGCAGATAGCTTCGCATCCTCAAGCGCTTTACGTACCGGAGCTAACGTTTTTTCTACGAGCTCACCGACTAATTCTTCCAGCTTGGCTCTGGTGAGCTTCATGACCAAGTGTTTTGGGCCTGTTGCATCAGAAGTAATAAACGGCTGATTGATTTCAGTCTCCTGGGCGGTAGAAAGCTCAATCTTTGCCTTTTCAGCTGCTTCTTTGATGCGCTGCAAAGATAGCGGATCTTTACTCAAATCAATGCCTTGGTCTTTTTTGAATTCATCCAAAATCCAAGAAATGATTACCTGGTCAAAGTCATCACCACCAAGATGTGTATCACCATTCGTAGAAAGCACCTGTACGGTATCGCTACTGACCTCTAGAATAGAGATATCAAACGTACCGCCACCCAAGTCATAGACAGCGATCTTTTGGTCTTTCTTTTTATCAAAACCATATGCAAGAGCTGCAGCAGTTGGTTCGTTGATGATACGCAAGACATTGAGACCAGCAATAGTACCAGCGTCTTTGGTCGCCTGACGCTGTGAGTCATCAAAATAAGCCGGTACGGTAATGACCGCTTCAGTAATAGTGGTGCCTAATTTTTCTTCCGCATCGGCTTTGAGCTTACCAAGCACCATAGCGGAAATTTCTTGCGGCGTGTATTCCTTGCCTTGCATTTCGATTTTTACCTTATCCTCACTCTTTACAATTTTATATGGAAGCAAAGATAAATCCCGTTGCACTTCCTGATCTTCCCAGCGGCGGCCAATGAGACGCTTGATAGAATATAGCGTATTTTGCGGATTGGTGACGGCTTGGCGTTTGGCAAGCTGGCCAACCAATCGTTCACCGGTTTTGGAAATAGCCACGATAGAGGGCGTGGTGCGCGCGCCTTCTTTATTTTCTAACACTTTCGGCTGTCCGCCTTCAATGATAGCGACACAGCTATTGGTTGTTCCGAGATCGATTCCTAATACTTTGGACATATATATTAAAATAGATTATTAGTTATTAAATTTTATACTATCTTCATAACCGATGATAATTTTTATTCCTCTAAACTGGCGACTGCTTCGTTAAAAATACGCTCACGCTCTTCTTTCAAGCGTATACCACTGTCAATAAGAGAAAGGATTTCTTTTTCTTGGTTGTCTCCAGATTTTACCAATACACCGGCTTCTTCATCATTTTCACCACCAATTCCGTACACATAACAATTGCCTGAGTCATCGAAACGATATTTAAGGACAGACCGATCTCCGTCAGCTGTACCTGGTGCCCCTTCGTCTAGGGAAACTGTGGACTCTTCAGCATCATTAATATAAATTACAGTAAGAACACCATTGTACTTCTCTAAAATAACGTCGGATAGATGAATTGCGCGCTCAACTCTTTTAGCTTGAGCTTCATCTGTGTCATAATCTGCTTGTGGTTCTAATTCTTCATCTTTTTCTTCTTCCAAGTTTTGTTCTTGAACACCATCTAAGCTAGGCCCGGAATCTGGCAGTAAAGGCCCGCGATCCACAATTTGTTTTGCAGGCGATTTTTCTACCGACGTTACAGGCGCTTGTTCTTTTTGCGCATCGTGCATAACGGCACGATCTGCTGCAACCAAGAAGCCCACTGTGGCCAGGCCTCTTTTTAATTTGCTGAATAACCCTCCTTCTGGAGGTTTGTTTTTAGAACCCATCCCTGGACTATAGCCTTCTCTCATATATTTTATTTATAAAAAATTTTAATTTACCTCTTCTTTAAATAAGCTTTAAAGCATTCTCAATTTTCTCCTTACAACCACGATCTAATCTGCCTTCCTTATACTCGTTAAGCAATGTTTGCAAGGTGTCCCTATCCAACGCATGTATCTCCAATAAAGAGGCTACATCCGAAGGCGCATCTAAGCTAATAATAAAATCTTCTAATTGAAAGAAGCCTTCAAAAACAGCCTGCTCATTTATAATCTCTTCCATCTTCTTTGTTCGCAGTACGTCACCATTACCCTTATAGATCTTATGTAACTTATAGATATTCGAGGGATGGATATGAGCTTTCCTTATAAGATCCACTACATGACTTACATCATTTTCATCTACTACAGATGCAATTCTTTTCATCTCTTCCATCTCGGACTCTGTTGGTAAATCAGGCATAGATCCACTATGAATCCGCACTGCATCTCCACTTAAGTCTGCGACCCCCATTTCTAAAGATGGCGCAAAATGGATTCCCAACATTGCAAAGGCTTCTTCAATCTTTTTTTGATTGCCTCCCAGATCCGGTCTTTCACCAGTACTATATCCTGTCCTTAACGATGCGACATTTGTTGCGTCTAAGACGCCTGACTGAATTAAAGAGGCCAAATCAGAAGGCTTGGCTAGATCGCTGATCGTTCTTTCCAGTATCTCACGCTTAACTCCTGGATCCCTAGAATTATATACAGTAGGGTCATCCTCCACAGCCTCTACTTCTCCGCCTTCTCCTGTATACCTAAAAGCGTCATCATGAATAATTTCATTAGGAACAGCTTGCGCATCATCCCCCTCTAAGTGTCGTGGTTTATCTGGTGAGATCATACAATTACTTACTTATAATAAGCAAAACTTGAAATTTCGTCGGGCTTCGAAATAAGAAAATATATTTTCTTATTTACTCACCCCTAGAAATTATAACCCTTGCTGGTTTAATAACTTTATCTCCCCGCTTATACCCACCAGCTATTTCTTTTACAATTATACCGGAAGCAGTATCGGGAACTTCTTCTTCACCCACAGACTCATGTAGCTGCGTATTAAACTGTTCACCTACGGTTTTGATTTCTTCTACCTGATACGATTTCAAAATATCCCCAAATTGTTTCATAATATGACCGATGCCATCTACCCATTTTTTCTGCTCGGTAGTAAAATCAGCACTCTGCATCTTAAAGGCTAATTTGAAATTCTCATATACGGGAATAAATTCTTCCAAAATATATTGCTCGCTGGCCTTAGCCCAGACAGCACGCATATCAGCCGTTTCTTTTTGCAAATTTTTATAATCAGCGAGGGCGCGTTGCCACCCAGATTTATATTCATCAGCCTCAGCTTTACATTTTTGACAATTTTCACACTCTGGTGACTGGTTTTGCTGCGCTGATTCTTCTGACAAATTTTGTTCGTCTGTCATATGCAAATTACACTTAAATAATTTCCAGTAATTTTTTAATCAAGCCATAATTATATCGGTAATCCATACGCTTCGGACCTAGTAGTGCCACCATGCCTTCTTTGCCGAACCGAGCCGAAACAACGCTGAGTGTTTCATCAAAGGGATTTTCACTGCCGATAAAATATCGCGGCGATTCTTCTACTTGCTCAAAAAATTCTTCCAGACGCTCCTCGCAATGATCAAAGATATCCGAAAGATTGGAAATAGTCTCAAGATCCTCAAATTCGGATTTGTTAAACAGATTTGATAAGCCAGTATAATACACTCTTTCCGGGGAAAAAGCGATGATCACGGTTTCCTTGGAAAGTTCAGTCGCAGCCTTAGCCAATCTTTTGCGCGCTATCTCATAATCAGCTTCTTCCGCAAGCGAATCTGCCAATACTTTATAATCGCTCTTCGGCAAATTACTTTTTTCCAGATCAAGCTGAGTAACATAATGGCGATAGCCCTTTTCGGTCGGAATTCTCCCGGCTGAGGTGTGTGGATGAGTGAGATAACCCTGCTCCTCAAGTTCTCGCAATTCATTGCGGACGGTCGCTTCTCCGTAATCAAGTTCACCAAACGTAACCAAAAACTTGGAACCAACAGGTTCTGCGTTTTTAATATACGTTTCTATTAAGAGATTTAATAATTTTTCTTGACGACTGTCCATACAAACGTATTATCACTCTATATGTACGAGTGATAATATATCATACCAAAAAAACCTCGTCAAGAGGCTTTTTTATAGAATTTATAAGGGGCTTATATCTTGGCTATTTCACTTAAGAGGACATTTTCCACATAGATACCTCGAGCGTAAAAAATTCGCTCCAATTCATTCTTGAGCTCCATCTCCACCGCATCTCTTTTTAGGCCGATCACTTCGGAGTAATCAAACTTACTAAATACCATACGCATACGGCTACGAATGGTAGGACGAACAATCTTAGCCACAAAATCATCCCCGATGGTCTGCCATATAGACGGCACCTGATGCACATCAAGGCGCAAAAGAATAGTCCCCTCAACCCCAACTCGCTGACTATCTTTGGTGGCCGCGGCGATCGGAATATCTCCTAACGATTTTTCATGCTCAGGGTTAAACTGTCGAGAAATACTATACTCTAACGTCTGTGTATTAAATAATTTTGCCTTCTGCCAAAATGGAATCTTGAGATGAAGTCCTGGTGTCAACACTTTCTTGAGCACTCCCCTGCCCAAATCATAGACACACGCCACATATCCGGGTGGAACGCTGATAAACAGGCCTTTCAAAACATCGTCCATGACAAACGAATACATGAGCTTATCCATTGAATCTCCGGACATATTGATAAAAAATTAGTGCGCGGCGGGTTTTGCTTCCGCTTTTTTCTCTGGAAAAAATAATTTTCCGATGACAGTAATGGTATCAGAGAAAATCATGGTTGTCAAAATAAAAAGTGATTTAACCATCGGCAGATACCACAGTATCGCAAAAGTAAACAGAGGAAAAAGAAATAAATATGTTAACCTGGACTGATCTTTCTTTTTATCGGATCTCTCATGCAGATATATGGCTAAAAACAAATACGCTGCCACCAATCCTGCCCAAAATATATTATGGTGCTCGCCAATATTAAAACCATAGAAATTGATATTTATCTTACCTGGAAAATCTACAAAAGGATATAAAGTTTTAAGAATTTTTTCTCCAGTAATTCCATGTATAAATACCTGGTACAGCAGGATAAACACCAAGACTTGAAATCCTAACAAAACCACTTTTGCCCATGGCGATACATGATTTTTTTTCATAACTCTGCGAATCGCTTCCTTTTGGGCAACTTGGTCATTCTTGAATGCCTTAACCGCTTGTATGGCCTGTTCTTCAACTTCCTTCTCTCTTGCATTGTTTTTCTGTGAAATGAAAGTTAGCGGCAACAATAAAATACGCAAAAAAATTGTAAGCCAGACAACTGCCCAACCCATATTTTTATCAGCAATATTGGCATAAATCCAAAGCAAGGCGTTAAAAAGCGGTTGGTACAAATACAAAAACCAAATTTCACTTAACATACGTTTCAATTATACCACAAACTATGCTATCCCCCTATCTTTCATCGCTTGTCCGATCCGCTCTACCGCCGACGCGTAAGCGCCCATCCGCATACTAGTATCGTATTTTTCTTTTCTTTCCCACACACTTTCAAAAGACTCAATCATAATTTTTTTCAATTTCTCCAGCACCTCGGACTCTTCCCAATAATAATTATAAGCATTCTGCACTTGCTCAAAATAGCTTACCACTACGCCGCCGGCATTAGCGAGAATATCCGGCACAACAACCACACTCGCTTTCTCCAAAACCTCATCGGCTTCAGGAGTAATCGGCCCATTTGCCAACTCAACAACTAGCTTAGCTTTTAGCCTATCTGCGTTTTCTGAGGTCACACTGTTTTCCAAAGCAGCCAACACCAGTATCCCCACATCTTGACTCAAAATCTCACCCCTACTATTATCGACACTCAATGTGTCGAGGAAGCCTACCACGGATCCTGTTTTATTTTTATATTCTAACAAGGCGTGAATATCCAAACCCTGCGCATTATATACACCGCCTTTAGAATCATTTACCGCCACAACCGTATGTCCATTATCATATAAAATTTTTGCCATGGTAGCACCTGCATTGCCAAAACCTTCAATGGCGACTGTAGAATTTTTAAGCCCCATTTTTTTTACCGCTTGTTGCAGGACGTAGAACCCGCCTTGAGCGGTGGAATAGCTGCGCGCTTTAGATCCGCCGACACTCAATGGTTTCCCGGTAATCACTCCGGGCGCAGCGCCGCCAACTAATTTTTCATACTCATCAAGCATCCAGCCCATGATTTTTGGATCTGTATAGACATCCGGCGCTGGCACATCGACGGTTGGGCCGATCAATTTATGAATCGCTTGAATATAGCCTCGAGAAAGTCTTTCCAATTCGCCTTGCGATAAATCTTTAGGATTAACAATAACACCACCTTTGCCACCACCCAGCGGGATTCCCACCACTGCAGTCTTGAGCGCCATCCACATACTGAGCGCTTTTACTTCTGAAACACTTACCTGTGGATGAAAACGAATACCACCTTTATATGGACCACGAGCGTTATTAAACTGGGAACGAAAGCCCATAAATACTTTTACTTTACCAGTATCCATTTTGACTGGAATAGAAACTTCCAAAAATTTCTGCGGCGCCTTGAGCTGTTCATAGATATTTTCATCAAGACCAACTAAATTATTTATTTTTTCTAATTGTTTCTGCGCGCCAACAAACGGATCATTGTGCTGCATATGTATATTAAGTTTAAATGGTGAAAGTTAGACCATCGGTGGCTGCGGTGGTATTAGAAAAAACTTCTCGAGCCACAGCTTCAGATTTTTTTCTTATTTCTAAACTACTGTATCGCGCCGCGCCAAAATGGGTTAAAACTAATTTTTTAACATTAGCTTCCTTGGCCATACCAGCCACCTCTTCCGGATTTGAATGTCCCCAATCAGAGACTTCTCCAGGCACAAAAGCACATTCGTGAATCAGCACATCTGCACCCTGAGACAACCATTTATCGTTCTCACAAATAGCCGTATCTGAACAATACGTAATGATTTTACCATCCACCAATAACCGATAACCCATAGAGGTATCCGTGTGTTTGAGTTGCTTACAAAAAAACTTAAAAGGCAACTCGTGTTCACCCTCTTCTAGAGGAACCAAATTCACTTGATAATTTAACGAGGATACTGGGGCTGTAAAGGGACTATTTACAAAAGTCTCAAATAATTGTTTGAGGTCTTTACGACCGAAAATAGTGAGCGGTTGCTTGAAGCTGAATTTCGGTAATGTGTGCAAACCGCAAATATGGTCTATGTGAAAATGGCTAATAAACAAAAAAACTGGTTTGTCTTCTTTTATATACTGGTCGGCCTTAGCAATACCAAATCCAGCATCAAATATAATGTAATAATCTTTAGTTTCCAATAAAGCGCTCGGTGTATTTCCGGTATGGGAATCAAACCAGCCATTTGTGCCTAAAAATGTAAGTTGCATATGAAATTTTAGCTCTCAATAAGTCTATCACCTATCCCAAAAATGTCCAGCAAACAAAAAACTACTTTGTAAAAGTAGTTTTTTGTTTAATTTTAAATTAAACTATATATTAGTTAACCGTGATTCGTAATAACGCTCGATTTTCTTCCATTTGCAAAACTCTTACAGAAAAATTACGCAAGTTATCTTGGTAAACATCATCGACATTTTGCAAGGCAAACGCGGGCGCTCTGACTAACAAAGTATCTGTGAGGCCAAAAGGTGTATCGGGTATAAAATTAATAAATATTTTTTCTTGATCAATCATCGGCGGAGTATTTTTTCTGAATTCTACTGAAAAATAACCATTAACTCCCGAAATTTTAAGTTCATCATAAGAATTTGTGTCGGGGCTATCTTTAAACCAGCGCACCCAATGATCCCCATTCTCAGTTATAGTCAACGAAGGAAAAACAAAAGAAGGATTAAAGGCCGAAACCACCTTACTTCGCTGAAAATTATTTAAGTCAGTGCTTCCAGAACCCATAACCGTTCCGCCGCCATAATTAGAAATACAATTATTGTTTCCGTCAATGTTATTTAAAGGAATGTTTTCTGAACACCCCACAGCAGGGCCTGGCAACCAGGCAGACACATGTTTTAGCCCTAATGTATGACCGAATTCATGCAAAATGCCATTATTTTTAGTCGGGTCCCTAAAATCTGGAACGCATTGACCGCTGGTAACTGCTACGGCTAAATGAACCAACCCTTCATCAGTCATAAAATCTGAGGGCGCTAGACTGGCAAACCCGTCACAAGGACCGGAAATAGTAGAAATTATCAGTAATCGATCATAACCTCGCGCATCTATAAATGGATCAACTATACCCAAATGCAAAACGTCAAACGATTGTTCAGAAATATCAAACGGCCCAACGACGTTTCCCACAACATTCAACGAGTTGTAAGAATTTTCTTTATAAAATGTTTTAAGCGACTGTTTTTCTCCAAAAATTATATCTTCAACCTCTTCATTAGTTATAGATAAGCTATCGGCTTTAAGCGGGTTAACAATGACAACAAGTAATTTAACGTAATTAGGGTTTGGCGCTGAGCTAACTCGATCCATCCGGGGGAAAATTTGCAGAGATGCAGTATCAATTGTTTTTGCGCTTGCCGATGTGCTGTTCGCTAATAAAAACAGCAAAATCAACCATGAATAAAAAAATTTCTTGCTAAGCATATTTACATTATTAATTTTAAATACCAAACATGGTATTCTACTATAAAATTCTTCTTTTGTCAATACATTTATGCGAAAAAAGGTCTAACCTTAGCTCTTTTTGAGATAATTCCTACCTTTCAGCTCAGGCGGTAAATACTCCTGATCTTCTGTGTAATCAAAATCCGGAGAATATTTATAATCTTTACCATAGCCAATCTCTTTCATGAACTTCGTCGGCGCGTTGCGCAGATGAATTGGCACGCCTAACTGCGAAGTATTACGCGCATCTCTCGCCGCTTCACCATACGCTCGATACAACAGATTAGACTTGGTAGATTTGGCGCAATAGACCACGGCTTGCGCCAGATGCACACTGCATTCAGGCATACCAATCTTGTGACACGCTTCAAAAGCCGCGTTGGCTTGCACCAGCGCTTCGCTATTTGCCATCCCGATATCTTCGCTCGCAAACCGCACCACCCGCCGGGCAATATAGAGCGGATCGGCGCCGCCCTCAAGCATGCGCGCCAGCCAATACAAGGCGGCGTTAGCATCTGACCCGCGCATAGATTTGTGGAGCGCGGAAATCAAGTTATAAAATTCCTCACCTTGTTTATCAAACACTAGATGCGTACGCTGCAACGCTTCTTTGATATCCGCTGTATTAATTATAACTTCTTTGTCTTTACCGCTGACAGACTTTGCTCTAAATGCCAATTCTAATCC
>CAZETA010000026.1:0-11214 GCA_964514995.1 uncultured Gammaproteobacteria bacterium | reverse complement strand
ACCACGCGCTCCGCGCGTGCGAAGTGGGTTCGCGCAAAGGCTAATACATCACCGCCAAATTAACGTGTTTCTCAATAGAGTGTTATAATAACGACATTATTCATTTAATTTAAATGTATGTTGGAGAGTATAACATTGCCTAACGAACTAAACGTTGCCTTGGGCAGCGAAACCCAGGATTTTGCCGTAAAGGCTGATCGTGCTTTGCCTGTGAAAAAATGTGTTAGTTTAATTATAGTGGGGTTTGTATGGTTAGGGTTTATGAGTATTTTTTGGGTGTCTCTGCTCGGACCAGCAATTATGGGGCGAGAAGCAAATTTTGAAATAAATGGCGTGCCAACTACGGTTGGTCCAGGCAACTGGGCGCCTCTTTTTTTCCCAGGAGTTGTGATAGGATTATTGACTTTAGTTGGTCTGTTGTTTTTCATTTGGGGGATTGCATCTCTATTTCGTGCAGGCGGTTTCTTTGTGGGGACTCCTACCAGACTAGTCTTTTATAAAAACGGAAATTTGCGATCTATGGACTGGCAGAATTTTTCCGGTGATATAGAGGTTCGGGGTACGGATAAAAAAGGTGACATCTCTATGCGTATGAGCTCGGGGAAAATGCAAGGCAGTCGGTATGGCCGGGATCGATATGTAGCCGATATGATGTATATAGCCGGCATTCCGAATGTATTTGAGATAGAAAAAGTTCTCAGAAAAAGAATCAGAGAAAATTCTTCAATGCCAGCAGCAAATGCATAGTTGTTGCTTAGGTGTATTTAGTTTGTGAAAACAAAAAAATACAGATGTCCGAAATGTAAAACAATGTCGCTGAACTTTAAAAAATAAAAAGGGGAGAATGTTGTTTTACAAGTTTAATTATGTATCTCTATACATATGAATAACAAAAACTGTGAAAGTTGCGGCATGCCCTTCTCTAAAGACACTGGAGTACGGGAAAATGAACAGTATTGCAGTAGTTGTTTTAAAAACGGAGAATTTTGTTATAAGGGCGCAGATGTAAAAGAATTTCAGAAATTGTGTATTATAGGCATGAAACAAAAGGGTATTCCAGGGCCGCTCGCCTGGCTATTTTCCCTCATGATTCCGCGTCTGCCGCGATGGAAAAATCAGAGTAAATAAATTATGGAGACTAGGCAGTTTAAAAAGATAATCTGGGATTTTTATAAAAAGCATAAACGTGACTTACCTTGGCGTAAAACGCAAGACCCTTATAAAATTCTGGTTTCAGAGGTTATGTTGCAGCAGACACAAGCTCATCGGGTGGTTCCAAAATATAAATCATTTACAAATAAATTTCCGACCGTGCAGGCGCTTGCCAAAGCTTCAGTTCAGGATGTTCTCAAAGAATGGCAAGGCCTTGGGTATAATCGACGGGCATTGTATTTGAAGAAGTGTGCAGAGAAAATTGCTACAGAGTATAAAGGTAAATTTCCTCAAGATTTAAAAACACTTTGTACTTTGCCCGGGATTGGTAAGGCTACAGCCGGAGATATTTTGGCCTTTGCCTGGAATTTGCCGGCAGTAGTCATTGAGACAAATATCCGTTCCGTCTTTATCCACTTCTTTTTTCAGGATAAAGAAAAAATCACAGATGCGCAGATTATCCCACTGATTGAAAAGACGCTTGATAAGAAGAACCCGCGAGAATGGTATTGGGCACTGTTTGATTATGGGGCAGAACTAAAGAAGAAAATTACTAATCCGAGCCGCAAGAGCAAGCATTATGCTAAGCAGTCAGTGTTTGTTGGTTCGTTTCGACAGAAAAGAGGGGCAATACTGAAATTCTTGTTACAGAAACCGAGAACTCAAAAAGAAATTCAAGACATATTAGAATACGATAGTGATGGGGTAAGTAAAACGCTTTCAGTTTTAGAGAAGGAGAAGTTTATAGAAAAAATTAAAGAGAAATTTTATATATTAAAGTAGCATTATATGGTGGATACCGTGACAGTTAGCAAGATAGCCGAAGAGGTAAAAACCAAGATGGTCGGAGAGGGATCCGGACATGATTGGTGGCATGTGTATCGTGTTTGGAAAATGGCTCAGCGTATTGGCAGAGTAGAGAAAGCGGATTTGGTTATTGTCGAGTTGGCTGCGCTCTTGCACGACATTGCCGACTGGAAGTTTTATGGCGGTGATGATACGGTGGGGCCAAGAGTGGCGGCCGAGATGCTTGCCAGGCATCAGGTGCCCCAAGAAATGATTGATAGTATTGGTGAAATTATTAAAGAGGGAAGTTTCAAAGGCGCTGGGGTAAAGACAGAGCCGTCCACTCTTGAAGGAAAGATTGTCCAAGATTCGGACCGGCTTGATGCTATAGGCGCAATTGGAATTGCTAGAACATTTGCCTATGGCGGACACAAAAACCGAGCTATGTACGAGCCGGATATAAAACCAATCCTTCATGCTTCTAAAGAAGAGTACTTTAACAACAAGAGTCCAACCATTAACCATTTTTATGAAAAACTCCTTCTGCTAAAAGATTTGATGAATACGGTAACGGCAAAAGAAATTGCGCAGGAGCGTCACACGTTTATGGAAGAATATTTAGATCGGTTCTATAAAGAATGGGCAGGGGAGATATAAAACTAAAGAGAGCTTTGGCTCTCTTTTAGTTAGGTTGCTTTTACCCTTGGTGTCTTTCCGTAAAATATAACATCCCATCCCGCATAAATTCTGCCAGGCCATGCGCCACCTTTTCGTAGTTCGCTTTGAATCTTGGATCATCAACATACATGGTGGCCAGGCCTTTGTAGATTTCGAGGTTTGGTTCATAGAAGGCACGTAGACCTTCGTAGTGCCTGGCGATTAATACCTGTACGGCATCGGTTTTTGGGTCGAGTCCAGCCTTCATGGCCGCCGCAATTTCTTGTGTGAGCTCACCAGATTCTTTTAAGATTTTGGCAAGTCCCGCTTTACCCATTTTCTTTACACGGTCGTGTGATTGTTTGAAGGCGTCAGTATTGCCCCAACGCTGGCGAGCTTCTTCGGTGTACTTATTCATTTCTGCCTTGGAGAAGTTGCCGTATAATTCTTGGTCGTCCATATTAAGTTCGTTATTTAATTTTTTAATGGTTTTATCAATAGTGGCTATCAGCCGATCTAATCGATGACGTTTGATTTTTATCAGATGTTTTTGTTCGGTCAGCGCAGTCCGCATATCAAAGTGCGGAGAGTCGATGATTTTTTTGATTTGCTCTAGATGAAAATCAAGTTCTCTGAAAAACATGATTTGTTGCAAACGCAAAAGCTGAGCCTCATCGTATTGTCGGTAGCCGTTACGTTCGAGGCGGGTTGGTGTGAGTAGTCCGACCTCATCATAGTAGTGGAGCGTGCGGATGCTGACCCCGGCCAGTTTGGCCAATCGGTTGATTGAATAAGTCATAGAGTTTGTTGTTGGTGTCGACCGGAATCTAGAATTCTAGATTCACCTTAGTATACTATAAACTATGACGCAACGTAAGGGTCAAGGGGTGGGCGTGGGAATACATTTCTGGTATAATACGTGGGCGTTAACTTATTGATAATTTATTAAGGCCATGAAAAAACCCTTATATTTTATAGTTTTTACTCTCATCGTTGGTTTAATGAGTCAAAATTTTGCCTTGGCGCAAACATATGATAATCGTTGGTATCGGTCCGATGATTTTCAGGAACAAGCAAGTAGTTTGCCGGCGGAAGCTGAAACAGCCATAGCCGTTCCTATTTTGTTTGGGGTGGTATTAAAGAATATATCGCCTAACTTTGGTGATCCGCGTTCAGGAGGCCGCAGTCACGAGGGAGAAGATATAATGGGGGTAAAAGGCACACCGATTATTTCGCCTACAGCGGCGGTTGTATTGAGAACGGGATATGGCGACAGTGCAGGAAATTATGTCTATACGATCAATCCTGGCGGTGAAACGTTTGTCTATATGCATTTAGACCGAATTGGCGAAGGTGTTGCTCCTGGCTCGATGCTCAGTAAAGGATCGCTTATTGGGTATGTGGGCAATACTGGCAATGCTTCGGGCGGGGCGGCGCATCTGCATTTTGAAATACATAACAGTAGTGGCAATCCGACCGATCCTTATCCGCGATTGACTGCTGAATTGTCTCTGCAAGAAAAAATGACGTATCTTACGGCTATCCTGAGCCAGACTACGGACAGTCGTCTAGCTAGTTTTTTGGTGCAGAATTTTAAATCTACCTTTAACTCGGCATTGAATCTGGGAATACCCCTACCGACAGCTATAAGCTCGTTACTCGGTTCTAATACCGCTGTAGCCGGCCTTTCTGTCGGAGTTGATTTGGAGGTTGGATCTACAGGCGCGGCAGTAGTTGCTTTGCAAAAGTATTTGATCCAGGCAAATTCTGGTTCTGCGGCTTTGAAATTAAGGACTGCAGGAGCAACTGGCACCTTTGGCCCAGTTACGAAAGCCGCGTTGGCGGAATTTCAATTGGTAAAAGGCATTACTCCGGCCAGTGGTTACTATGGGCCAGTTACAAAATCCTATGTGGTAGGCCATCCGTTGGATGTGAGTGTGGCAGAAGTTTCGGAATTGGAAAATCCTCAAAAAAATACTATGGTTAGAGCTAAATTTGATCTAGATTTACGTTTTGGCATGAATAACGCAGATGTAAAGAGGTTACAGGTTTTTCTCAATGCCAATGGGTTTAAAATTGCGGCTAGTGGTGCCGGTTCCCCTGGCAAAGAAACTACCTATTTCGGTGTGGCTACCCAAACTGCAGTTAAGAAATTCCAAACTGCGAACGGAATTAAGCCAGTAAATGGAACCGTAGGGCCATTGACCCGAGCTACTTTAAACAGTCCGTAAGATGATGACAAATATTAATGGATTCTATATAATAGGTGCATTAGCCCAAGTTGCTTGCTATGCAGGAAAATATTAAAAAATTAACGATCTGCAGTCGAGGTCATAGATTTTATAAAAGTAAAATAAAGCCAACGTGTCCAAGATGTTGGCCTGGGAGATATAAGAAAAAACTTTAGTATGAATGAAATGGGAACAGGCAGAGATACATCTTTTCACTCTCATCTTCCAGCGGAAGAAGTAAAACCAGAAGATTCAGACGGAGAAGATTTTGAGCTTATCAACGAATGGTTAGATAGACAAGAGTTTGGTACAGACACAAGGGCGCCAAGAGATACTATTGCCCTTAAAAAAATAAATGAGATTGCGGAAGATATTTTGGGAGGTAATGAAATAAAGCTTTTAAAGGCGTATTTGGAAAATGGTGGCAATTTTAGTCAAGCAGCCCGAGCGTTAAGTGAAGATGAAGGAGAAGTAACAGCAGAAAAGTTTAGAAGGGAATTCAATAAAATTTTAAGAAAAATAAGAGAAAGATTGGTTGAAAAAGACGGAACCATGTCGGGTGATGCCCGTGATGGAGAAGAAGCGAGAAGTAAAGAAAAGCTGGGTCAGCTATTTTCCCAAATGGAAGAAGAGTTTCAAGGCAAGGTCAAAGAATTTTTTGCTAGAGAGGCCCGTGGAAGAACTTTGAAAGAGTTGTTTAAAGATAAAATTGTAGATAATTTTCAGGCCGTGATTAAGAGTGAAATTCTGCAATTTGATAGTTCTTTTGATAATATGACGGGGTTAGAAGAGCAGATAAAATTAGCAGTCGACAAGGAGTGGGAGAGTGAATTTAAAAAACTTCCGGAATTACAGGTAAAAAGCTTTTTATATTTATTAACAAAAGGGAGCGGCGAAGAAGCTGGGCAAATACAGGAGAAGCTTTTAGAAAAATTTTCAATACAGGTAGTGGAGGGAATTTTCAAAACGGTAATGGAGTGGGTAGTGCAAAATACAACAAGAACTACATAAAATATGTTCACCCAAAAAATAGACAAACTCAGGGGGCTGGCCGCAAAGGCCCTAGAACCTGAAGAAGAAAAACGATTAAAAGCAGAGAGTAGAACTAACCAAGGTTCGTTTGTAAAAAGCTTTGTATACGGCGGATTAGATGGTACTGTCACTACATTTGCCGTAGTAGCGGGAGTTGCGGGGGCGGATTTGGCAACCGGAGTTATTTTGATTCTGGGCGTGGCAAATCTCGTTGCGGATGGGATTTCAATGGCTTTTGGTGATTACCTTGGCACCAAAGCCGAGAATGAATATATAAATGCAA
This sequence comes from uncultured Gammaproteobacteria bacterium, assembly GCA_964514995.1. GTDB lineage: Bacteria > Patescibacteriota > Patescibacteriia > Magasanikbacterales > GWA2-37-8 > XYD2-FULL-39-9. The sequence goes on along the minus strand of CAZETA010000026.1, from coordinate 5,073 downwards.
AGAGGGCCGGAGAGCTCTGGAAGGCGCGTAATGATTCAGAGCGTGAAAAACGAGACATGGTGGAATTGTATATGGAAAAAGGACTCTCAGAGTCCGATTCAGTAATCGTGGTTAATACGGTTTCAAAATACGAAAAATCATGGGTGGATATAATGATGGTTGAAAAGTTAGGGCTTATAGAAAGCGATGAATCGCCGGTAAAAAACGCGTTGGTGACCTTTGGATCATTTGTTCTGTTCGGTTCTGTTCCGGTATTAATTTATGCTGTCGCAAAGTTTATCCCGTTTGTGGCAGCGCATACATTTTGGACTGCCTGTGCTCTTACCGGTGTTACCTTATTTATTTTAGGAACTTTGAAGGTGCTATTTACCAAACAGTCGTGGTATCGGGCTGGTATGGAAATGTTACTGCTGGGGGGCGCAGCGGCGGCTTCTGCATATTTTGTCGGAGTGTGGTTGGGCCGGTTGGCGTGAGTCTATGTTTCACAAGACTTGTCTTGATTGTGGCAACAACCAGGTCAACCATGGGCTTTCTTGGTTTAGTCAGTCCGTGGCGGTAGTCATGCTACCGTTGCATCTTTGGATTTCAAAAACATTTTTAGCTGCTTGGGCCGCAGCAATCACGAATCCAGTTTTGGGTTTTTTTGTTTGGTTTTACACGATTATCGGGGTCCTAAAAATAAATACCGATCCGACGAAAACGGTAAATCAGCGAGGTAAGGTATTGTGGGAAGAAGCGGCGCGACGAGGAATTTCTATGCATAATTTTTTAGTGTTCAGTAAACCGGTTGATCTCTACGGCGCAACCGTAAAAGGTAAAAAGATATATTTTAATGGTTTACCTCGGCCAAAGCGTACGCCACACAACTCTGAGTGGTGGGCGGATGATAAGTTCGTGTTAAAACAAGTTTTACAGCAGGCCGGCTTGCCGGTAGCTCGAGGCGGCAGCTTTTCTTCGTATGTCCCTCTTTTGCAAAAATTTCAGGAACTGGACAAGCCGGTGATTATCAAACCGAGGCTTGGTTCGCGCGGACGACATACGACGACCCACATCAGTACGGAGGAAGAGTTAAAAAAAGCTTTTGTAAAAGCTAAGCAATTATGCCATTGGGTAATTTTAGAAGAGCATTTGGTTGGTAGTGTATATCGCGGCACCATGATAGATGCTGTCTTAGCGGGAGTGTTGCGAGGCGATCCGCCGAGAGTAGCTGGGGATGGAATTCATACGATTACGGAGCTTATCAGACAAAAAAATAAAAATAGGCATGTGGCGGTATGTGAGGTAGGCATATCTGCCGAACATATTAATTTTTTGCATCGATTAGGGCTGTCTCTAGACAGTGTGCTGCCTACAGGGCAGACTATTGATTTATTAGACAAGATAGGTGTACATTATGGCGGCGGTGCTGCCGAGGTTACCAGTGTTACTCACCAAGAAATCAAAGATATTCTGGAGAGGGCTGCAAGAACGGTTGGTGATCCGCTTATAGGGTTTGATTTTATTGTTGAACATATTAATCAAAGTCCTGCGAAACAAAAATGGGGTATTATAGAAGCCAATGCATTGCCGTTTATTAACCTGCATTATGAGCCGATAGAAGGTAAAACTAATAACGTGGCAAAGCAGCTGTGGGATTATGTGGAGAATCATATTGATCAATTTTAAATATGACTAATCGTATCGAAAATACAGTTGATGACGTAGTCGAGATGAAGAGTAAAGTTTTTGAAAAAACACCGACATTGCGAGAAATAGTTGAGAAATCGGGAAGAAAAAATCTGTTTGAGTACGCTCAGGGTTATCAGCAAAATCATTTGAGCGACAAGGCTTTAATGCGGCGTCAAGAATTGATTTTAGCAGTTTCAGCTCGAGTAAAGCAGCTGTTCGGAGAGGAGGCTGCACAAAGCGTGGTTAGTCAGCTTGGTAAATACTTTTTTGTTTCGACCGCGGATCATCACGGTCCTGTTTGCCACCCGTTTGCCTTGAATGCGAATTTGTTGACAGCTACTCAAGCTCACGCCCTGGAGAATATATTAGTTTTTTCCGCCGGCAATGTTTCGCTCAATAATTCCTCGGTTCCCCGAGGTCTTATATTCCATAGTGACGCGGGGCAATATGGGCAGATGCAGCAAGTATCATTTTTTCCCGCCAGTGAAAATCAACGGTCCGTATTTGGAATGCAGGCCTACGCCAAAACAGATCTGGATCGACTGAAGAAAAATTTATGGTTGAAAGTCCGAGAGGGTACTCTCCGCATGGCTGTGGCTGAAAAAGTCGCCAGCATAATTGATGGCGTATACGGGCAAGCAGATGTGCTGGCGCGCGCTAATTTTTCTGAGCAAATTTCCGTGACCAATGCAAAGTTGTGGAAAAATTTTTTCCCTTCCGGCTATACCGCACCTCGCCTTATATATCTCGATCAGGAACGGGTTACGATGGATATTTTGCTTTCTCACCATCTTTCGTCAAGCACTATCATTAGTGAAATTATTTTAGATAAATCTTTGGTACCTACTATTATTAAGTATTTTGACGGCATTAGAGGCGGTTTTTCTCTGGCTGAAAAAAAAGGATCCTATTTATTTTGGGCGTTGCCTGCCAACAATAAATATCGCCAACAATTATGGTTTGTTGATGGTGAGTTAAGAACTGTAGACGGTGGTTTTTGTGTACCGTTGGAAGCGGATGCAATAGCGGAAAAACTGCAGAATGGCGAATTGGTGCCTACCATGCTGCTGACTTTTTTAGTTTTATCTTTTTACTACGGTTTGAAATGTTTGGGTGGATTTTTACAGCCTAGCTATCTCACAGATATGAAAACGGCGTATACGCGCATGTTGCGCGAGCTTGGGCTTGTTTCCGAGTTGGAAGTTTTTTCATCTACAGATACCAAGAATATGGGTGGAGATTTGGCGTTGGCATTTTTGCGGGATAAGAATAATAAATTACATCAAGCAACCGGTTTGGATTTGATTTTGTACGGAAACAAGGATTCGATGCCTATTCTGCATGATTTGTCCAAGCATATATCAGTAGAAGAGTCTGTGACTATGATGCTTCCGCTATTTTATGATGTGCTATATCGTGACTCCAGTCGCGACAATCGTTTAGCTGCTATATCGACAGACGAGATAATCAAGCTCGCCGGTCTAGATGCAAAAATAAAACCATGCGCGTCAATGTAAATGACGCTTTTGATACTATCTCTATGTTTCTAAAACTCTATCTCGTCGCTCTGCCGTTATTTTTTGCCATTGATATGGTGTGGCTTGGACTCGTGGCAAAAAATTTTTATGCCAGACAAATCGGATTTTTGATGAAAAGCAATATCAATTGGCCGGCCGCCATTATTTTCTATCTATTATTTATATTTGGACTGGTGATGTTTGTGATCTTGCCCGCCATCCAAAAGAATTCCTGGCTACACGCGGTTTTATTTGGCGCTCTGTTTGGTCTTATCACTTATGCTACATACGATCTGACAAATCTGGCCACACTCAAAGACTGGCCACTGCTAGTGACAATTGTTGATTTGATTTGGGGTTCTGTGTTGGCGGCCTCAGTTTCGGTTGGCGCCTATCTTATTGCTTCTAAAATCGGTGTATGAGGTATTTTGTAATTCTCGGTATTACATTGTGGGTATACATGACTGCATGGTATGTTGTTTCTCTTTTTAAGAAAAGAAATGATGTAGCCGACATTGCGTGGGGTATGGGGTTTGTTTTGTTGGCTTGGTTGTCATGGTTTTTAAATATCGATTCTGATTCGAGGGGTCTGTTATTATGTGTGCTAATTACTATTTGGGGTATGCGTTTGACAGTGCATATTTTTAAGCGTAATCGCGGCAAGGCAGAGGATTATCGGTATCAAGTTTGGCGGCAGGAATGGGGGAGATGGTTTTATCTGCGTTCGTATGCACAAGTGTATGTACTTCAGGGTCTGTTATTGTTTCTGATTATTTTGCCAGTGCTTTTGGTCAATAATAGTAGAGACGGATTTTTAGGATATCTGGATGTGTTGGGAGCTTTGGTTTGGTTGATTGGCTTCTTTTTTGAATCAGTGGGCGACAAACAATTATCTGACTTTATCAGAAATCCCGATAATAAAGGCAAGCTCCTGCAAATTGGTTTGTGGAAATATACCCGACATCCGAATTATTTTGGTGAGGTAACGCAATGGTGGGGAATATGGTTAATTGCGATAGGCGCGCCGATACCATGGTTTGGTATTATCGGACCGCTCACAATTACGTATCTGATTTTGAAAGTTTCCGGCGTGCCAATGTTAGAAAAAAAGATGCAAGAAAATCCAGCCTTTGCCGAATATGCGCGCCGAACAAATAAATTTTTTCCGTGGTTTCCAAAAAAATAATTTGTATGGACCACACCGAAGCAATAATGTTTTTAAAAAAAGCAGATCCGGTTATCGGGGCGCTTTTTGGCAAGGTCAAGACCAGTGTTGTTCGTCCGCACACGCGATATTTTGAGTCGCTGGTAGATGCTATCATCAGCCAACAGTTATCGGGCAAAGCGGCCGAGACTATCGGCAAAAGATTCAAAGCTCTGTTTTCCAAGACCAAATTTCCTTCGCCGGCCGAGGTGTTGGCAAAAAGTGACGAAGAGCTGCGTGCCGTCGGCATCTCCGGATCAAAAGCGAACTATATCAAAAATATCGCCCGCGCTATGGAAAACGGAAGCCTTAATTTTCGACGGATTAGCAAAATGACAGACGAGGAAATCATCGCCATGCTCACGGCCATCAAGGGTATTGGTCGTTGGACTGCGGAAATGTTTCTCATCTTCTCGCTCGGCCGGCCGGATGTGTTTTCGTTTGGCGACCTAGGCTTGCGTAATGCGGTGAAAAAACTATATGGCCTCCGCCAAGATCCCTCTATACAAAAACTAAAAACACTCTCGGCCAAGTGGCGGCCATATCGCACGACCGCATCCCTCCATCTTTGGGGGAGTCTGGATAATCGTTGAAGACTTTGATTGTTCGTGTTAGGATAGAAAAAATTCAATGGAGAGGTGTCTGAGTGGTCGAAAGTGCCGCTCTCGAAAAGCGGTAGGCTGC
>CAZETA010000025.1:0-11446 GCA_964514995.1 uncultured Gammaproteobacteria bacterium | reverse complement strand
GGTGCAAATGCAGAAAGTGAGGACAGTGCGAACACTGCTGGGCCGCTTAGACCGGTGTGAGTGAAAATAAACGGGCCAGTGCGCTCGCTCGGTGTAGCGCAATCTGCGGTGATGGTCGCATTGAGAAAAGACATACCCGAAAGTTCACGGGGCCATTTTTCAAGAGTAATAAATGAGTGGAGACTGGGCGCAAGCTCTGTGATGGTGTGTCCAAGCATCTCAGCAAGCGTATAGCCATCACCAGTCGAACCGGTGTGGCGATAAGCCTGGCCACCTAATGCGAGCAGAACTTTACTCGCTTCAAGTGTTTTGTCTGATTTTAAAGATAGTTTAAAGCAATTGGTACTTATTTTTTCGATCTTTGTTACTGTTTGGTTAAGGATAAGTTCGGTATGATGCTCTCTGCAGATTTTTTTAAATACCGCAATAATATCACTACCATTGTCTGAAGCAGGGAAAATACGTAGATCTTTTTCGCATTTGAGTGGAACACCATGTTCCTCAAACCACTCGCGTACGGCTTTTGGACCAAAAGCGTGGAAGAGAGGGGTGAGAAATTTGTGGCCACGCGGATAATTCGCCAAGATTTCTTTAGTATTTTCAAGACCAGTCGTTACATTGCAGCGGCCACCACCAGAGATGAGCACTTTTTTTCCAAGTTCGTTATTTTTTTCAATTAAAAAAACAGCTTGAGTTGGATTGTGCTCATGAATAGTTGCTGCAGCCATAAGCCCTGCTGCACCTCCTCCTACGATTGCAACTGTCATAGTGATACTATTTTTTTTCTGTAATTAAATTTTTTAGTTCAGCGAGGGTGTTAATACGTTGGCTAATTTTTCTTCCACGCGTGGGTTGTTTTAAATAAGGAGTATTGATGAGTATGCATCCTACGCCAATTGATTTGGCTGAGAGGTAGTCGTAGGTGTAGCTATCACCAATTAAAAGCGCATGAGATTTTGCTATTCTTCTTTTTTTGAGTACCTGAGTAATAATACGGGCTTTTCCTGAAAAAAAAGGTCGAGCCGTGTAGAACTCGTGAAATAAGGTATCAAGCTTGAAATGCTGCATTTTAGTCTTCATGTGCACGTCTGCTTCTTGGCGAGGGTGTGGATGTATAGAAACAGCGATAAGAATAAAACCATGCTTTTTTAAATGGCGTAAGGTGCTAAAAAGTCTCGGAGTTGTTTTTAAAAGCGGCAGATAATCTGCTGCGGCAGGCTGATTCGAATAAATCCAGTCAGGTTTTTTTGCCCAACCAGTGCTTTTAGGGTACCACAACGTGCCGTCACCATCAAAGAAAATTATTTTTTTATTAGACGTAATCATGAAAAGAAAAATAAATACAGGTGAATTTTTTTGAAAAAGTACTTCTTAAAAAGAAATTGATGCGTCAAACAGTGTGTGAAGAAGTTCGGTTACATAATCAAGATCAGAGTCATTAAGAAGCACTGCATCGTATACTTCGCTATAGGTTTTTGGCTGAGCATCTGGATCATTTAAAAAACCAATTTTTAAAGTGTGTGCTACGTCTCCATCGTGGAGTATGTGTGCGTCTTCGAGGTTGTCGCCTAATATAAGAGCATTCGTTCGTTTTTTGATAAGGTCGTAAAATGAATGATTCTTACGTAGTATTTCATTTTTATTCAGAGCGTGAATGATGGGTTTGGTTATGCCAGTGGCTTTGCCGCTGGCATCCCAGGTATAGGTATTTGCAATAATATGAATATTTTTATAAAGGAGCTTTGCTTCCTCAAGAAATAGTGAAATACTTTCTTCACCAAGCCCGCTTGCTGAGATGATTATTAATGGAATGTCTAATTGAGCGAGTAGGGAAATAAAATTTTTTGTTCCTTCTCGTAATTGTATTTTTTTTGAAGTTACTGCCCGAGCAATGTCTTTGCGATGAAGTCCTGAAGCAAGCAAAAGTTCAAAATGTTTCATCCACCATTCGTGCATCTTTTCTTTTTTGATGGCGAGGGGTAGGGAAGTGTCTATTTCAAATGGGTGGTAGTGCCTAAAAAGTGCGTGTGCTTTAAGTGCGTAGTCTGAAGAGAGGTATTTTTCATCACGCAAAATGGAGATAAGTGAAGGAGTCTTTTTTCCACTCACATATCCTTGTGTGAGTGTGCCATCAAAGTCTGAAAGGACATAAAAAGAATTCGGACCATCTTTTTTTATTTGGGCAGTAATTTCGTTAAATGTATGTATATTACGGATAAGCGTTTTTTGCACGTAGAATTAATTATGGTTTTATAATTGGTTGTATAAGATAATTCATTATGCCGGGGTGTAAATCGTAATTAGTTTGCTGCTTGAACTCTGATTCATTGCTAGGTGGAGTACATAACAAATTTATGGTAGCAGGTTTTTTAGAAAATGTCATTGGGAACAACAGTGTATCGTTCATAGACGCTTGATAGATTTTTTCGTAGTGCTAGAATTTGCTTTTTTATTGCCCCCATACCACTTTTGTAATTCCTGGTATATTGAGCGCGTTGACTTCTACTTGTGGTTGGCAACTGCACAAAGCAATCGAAATTCCAGCCCAACCATCAAATGGTGGAATTGTTACAACACCATTAGCGACCGAAATATTTGATTGTCTAAGAACGGCCTGGCACATGCCTGTGGTCGCAGCGTTTAAAACAAATTTAACCAATTCAGTTTGACTAAGGTTGGCAGCCGTTGTGGTGGTGACGGGGATTGTTATAGTTTTACGATACTCAGCACTGTTCATGTTTTGGCCATTACAATAGTTAGTTGTGTCATCTGGCGAAGTAAGATAGGTGACTGTTTGAGTGGATGTGTTTATGGTGTGCAACGCACTATTTGTATCATTTCGCACAATCAAATAGCGTGCAATTATAATTAGCGCCACGACCCCACACAAAACTCCAAGCCATATGGTTTTATTTTTCATACTCTTGCATTCTATCTAGAATTAAACGAGATCCTAAATTAACCGTACTCCTGTTAGTACCAGCTGTATATAGCCTCTTGAATTACTGCGCGCGGTTGTTGTGAACATTGGTGGTGCTCGATTGATTTTTATTCAAAAAATTTCTTCCAACATTGACTCCAATAATTGAACCAAAAATTGCTCCTGCAACAAAATCTGAAAACCAATGTATGCTCATAGAAATGCCAAGTCCAATGTATAAAGCGTAGAGCAGCGCTGTGTAGCGCACTACTTTTTTATCAGGATAAAGTACATACAGTGTCACTGCTACTGCAAAAGCAACAGTAGTGTGGGAGGAAGGCCAGCCCCAGAACACTCCTCCGCGTAGAAAACCAAATTGAAATTGATGACTGGTGTCTACAAGGGTGGCGGTATCTTGAAATGAGACGGGTGGCACCCTTCCGGTGAAGGCTTTGTAGGTTGATGATAAGAAAAGACCAAAGGCCGCAGCTTGACCAACGGCCCCAGATGCTGTGAGTGTCCGAATATTTTTTTGTAGTAATCCTAATGCCCAGAGAGCAAACGGAAGAATAATGGGTATTAAAAAACCAAACCCAACCGCGGGAAAGAGTATCTGCTGCACGAGTGTTTTTCTAAAAAAGGTAAAATACCACCAGTCAAAGCCGGAAAGAACTAAGAGCGCAGTGCTAACAATTGCGAGTAGTTGCCAAAGTAAAAAGTAACCTCGAAAACAGTGGGTAATACTCGAACGTAGATGACGAAAAAATGGAGGCATACAAAATTTACTATTTTTAAAGAAATTTTTGGCCGTATTCTTGCATTTTTTTTACTACCGAGCTTAAACCTTTGCCCGCCTTCGTAAGTTTGTAGACTAGATGAGAGGAGCTGTTTGCTAGGGGCGTCTTTTGAATTAATCCGTTTTTGAGGAGTATTTTTAACTTATTTGTTATCGTCCGAGTGCTAATGCCTACCAGTGCATTTTCTAGTTCACCAAAACGTTTTGGTCCTGACATTAGGTTGTGAATAATGAGTAAAATGCAAAAATTTGCCATCAAGCTTGCGGTTTTGGCGAGTGGACAGTAGAGGGGTCTACATTCTTTTTTTATTTTCTTCATATGCAGCAAAGAGATGGTATGTAGATAAGTATATCAGAAGCAGGTGTACTTTACAAAGTAAAGTAATTGTTGTACACTACATACATTATTTACTTTATTTAATAGTTATGATTGTTAGTTTTCATCCTAAAGAGATTGAGAGCAAGAAAGGCGCTGAAATTATCGCTCGGTTAAATGCGAGTGGTAGCGAGCAAGTCATTCATGTCACTGATAAAACGGCTGATGAATGGCGTGCCATCATTGCTGGACCAGAAAAATTAGTCTTTGTTACCCCAATGTATTGGTGGGGTGCTGGATATGAATTTGATAAATGGGTGCAAATGGTTTTTACCTATGGTTTTGCATATAAATATGCTGATAATGGCATGCCTGAAGGTTTACTGAATGGACGGGAATTTGAAATGCACATGACTCATGGTACTCCAGCTGCTTTTGCTGCACCTGAGCAAGAAAATGTTAAGATGCGGATGACGAAAGGGATTTTTGGATTTTGTAACGCTAAGATTACGATGTCATTTTACGACATGACAGCGTAGTATTTAAAAGTATAAAAAACGATCAGTAAAATTACTGATCGTTTTTTATACACTTCCAGCAATCGCTTTCGCCACGTTTTCAATTGGCATAGCCAACATCTCTGTGCTCGAAACATATTTTCTATTCCCGTGTGCGCTGGGCAAACTCAGTAAGTGATATCTTGACATAGTGAACAAATGTTCACTATACTATGTGCATATGCCCACACCCACCCATCTTTCTGCTATCACCCGTTTCTATCGCCGTAACAAACGTCTTCCGTCTTATCGAGAGATGCTTGTGTTAACCGGCTTTAAATCCACCAATGCCATCTATCGCTTGGTAGAACGCTTGATTCATAATGAGTGGTTGGCTCGTGATAGTGCCCACAAACTCATTCCCGGTCGTCGTTTTTTGGGAGTATCACTTCTCGGTACTGTTGCGGCGGGCTGGCCGTCAGCGGCGGAAGAAGAACTAGCCGACACTATGAATCTCGACGAATGGTTAATTGGCAATCGTCAGGCTACTTTTATGCTCAAAGTTTCCGGTGATTCCATGATTGATGCGGGGATTCGTCCGGGAGACACTCTCTTGGTGGAACGAGGTAGAACTCCCAAAAATGGAGATATTGTTGTTGCTGAAATCGATAAAGAGTGGACGCTTAAGTATTTTGAAAAACATGGCGGGCGAGTCGTTCTCATGCCTGCCAACAAGAAATACAGCCCCATTATGCCGGAGACGGAGTTGAATATTGCTGCAGTAGTAACCGCTGTCATTCGCAAATATCATCGGGTATGAGCGCTGATGTTTCTCCTGATGTTTTTTCAACTGTTTTTATTCCTTCCACATCCTCATTTCCTCGTGCCATCCTCCATATTGATGGTGATTCTTTTTTTGCCAGCTGCGAACAAGCTCGAAATCCAAGCCTTAAAGGCAAACCCGTTATCACTGGTAAAGAACGAGGTATTGCAGCTTCCATGAGTGTTGAAGCCAAGCTAAGAGGAGTCACGCGTGCCATGCCCCTTTGGGAGATTAAAAAAATCTGTCCCGATGTTATTTGTCTTCCTTCTGACTATGAAATGTATTGCCTGATGTCGCAACATTTTTATGATATTGTTAGTCGTTATGCGGGTATTGTGGAAGAATACGGCATTGATGAATGTTTTGCCGATTTAACGGGGCTTGAAGCTTCAGCGCACAAAAGTTATTTTGAAATCGCTGAGGAATTAAAGGTGGTTTTAAAAAAAGAACTTGGTTGTACCTTCTCCATTGGGTTAGCCCCAAATAAAGTATTGGCCAAATTAGCTTCAAAATGGAAAAAACCATATGGGTTTACGTCTATACCCCAAGAAAATATTTTGTCTTTTTTAAAAGATCTTCCGGTTGAAGTTCTTTGGGGGATTGGGCGGCAAACTAGCGCCTTCCTTAGAACCAAAGAGATTTTTACCGCTGATCAATTTCTTAATCAAAATGAATGGTGGGTTAAACAAAAATTGTCTCGACCTTTTCATGATATCTGGCGAGAGCTACGTGGCGAGATGGTTATTCCGTTTAATTTTCAAGAAAAGCAAAGCTATCAATCTATCCAAAAATTTAGAACATTTACTCCGCCGTCAGATGATTCTGATTTTGTTTTTGCGCAACTCTCCAAAAACATTGAGAATGCATGCATCAAACTCCGAAGATATCACCAGGCAACTGCAGTGGTCCATATCATTCTGCGTACCCAAGATTTTCGCCACACAACCCTGGAGATTGCCTTAGAAAGACCAACCAACCTACCGCCAGAAATACTGCCTACCGCGAGAAAAGCTTTTCAAAAAATGTTTAAAAAGCATCTTTATCGAGCAACGGGAGTTGTTTTTTCTAATTTGGTTCCAATGGTTATTCAGCAAGACCTTTTTGGTAGAAGTCAAAGAGTAGAAAAATTACAGCGGCTCTACGAAAGTGCAGACAAGGTTGCTCAGAAATATGGGAAACATTCCCTTTTTCTTGGAACGAGTTGGCGAGCGCAGCAATTTAAAACTCATTTGAATGAGCGAGGAGATGAACCAGAGAGAAAGAATAATTTATTCCTGGGAGAGACGAAGCGAAAACGATTGGGGATACCAATGCTGCTCGGAGGAGTAGTGTGATGGAAGAAAACAAATTTTAAATTAAGAAAACGTTTAGTGCGATATTTCGGTTAGCAAACCATCGTTTGTCCTAAACATTCTATCGTGGTAAAATTTTATTATGCAAACTAAGATAGTTAACAATACAGAGTATTGGAAAAATCTGGCCGCCGAATCTATTATTGGCCGGAATGCTTTTCCGGCCGATGAGTTGTGTCAGCGTCTTGGTCGCAACGCGACGATTTTAGATTTGGGTTGCGGTACAGGGGAAATGGCTGAATTCTTGTCAGAAAAAGGCTATCAGGTTACGGGCATAGATATTAACGAAGAAGCAATTAATAAGAATCAGGAACGATCTAAAAATGTTACGTATGTAGCAGGTGATATAACCAAAACCTTGCCTTTTGAGAATAACTTTTTTGATGCAGTGGTTATATCCTTTGTGCTCGTAAATATAATTCCAATTTCAGAAAGAAAAAAAGTAATTAAAGAATTAGAACGGATTTTAAAACCAGAAGGGCTCGTGTGGGTTAATGAAGGAGTTGTATCGAATAGTTACCACCGTAGATATGAATTATGTAAGCCGTTTTTAGGTAACGACCATGACTTCTTTGTGTTTAAAGAGGGTACGTTGTCTTCGTCTATACAATCTCATGAAGATTTACAAGAGGCGATTAATAACAATAGAGTCGCTCGTGTTGCACACCACTTTGGTATTGAGGAGTTAAGAGAACTTTTTGGAAATTTTAACGTTTTATCAGAGAACGCGGCAGAAACAGCCTCACCCCAAACCAAATCAGTTATCAAAATGGTAACGATGGTTTTTAGAAAGAAAATTTAGATCTCGTATTCCACACGGGTAATTAAAAATCACTTGAATCGACAAGTGATTTTTAATTATTTTGATTTTTAAAATATTAAAAAAAGCTATCAGAGTAGGTATTTTACTAGAAATTGTCAGAATAACTATTGACAAATTAAGAAAAAAATGTAAAATGGCCGAGCCTCTTTTAGAGGCTCGGAGGAAGTGTATGAGAAGGTTCTGGCCAAAAGTGGTATTGATTCTCGTTCTTGAGGGAGGGGGTTGCGGAGATGGGTTATACGACTCGTCCGTCACCCCTTGTGTCGCGGACGATGGGTGCGCCCCAAAGTCAATCTGTGGCAAAAGAAGAGATGGTGGCCCTGCCATCTGCCTGCCCGAGACGCAGTGCAGCACGGCTTCAGAGCTATTGGTACGCGTGTGCAAGGCCACGCTCTCTTGCGTCAGGCAGGGGTCGGCCCCAACAAGTTGTGCGGCGTTTGATCCCAAAGATGCTCGGGGGTTTTCTTGCTTGCGTGACTGCCCTGCGCAGTCAGCTTGCATTCAGGATTTGAACTGCGCTAGCGGGACTTGTTTGCCCACAAACATCTGCAAGTAATAAAGTAAGCGAGTAGTATCCGCGAGCTTTCGCACCACCCATCCATCTCAGTCTAGGCAGTATCTAATTAGTGCCTCGACTGAGGGGGGTTATGGGTGGTGTTTTTTTAAACCAAAAAATTTTAACTTTAAAAAAAATTTATTTTTTAATAGGTGAAGCTTCATTTTATTAAAAAGCTGACTCAGGGACAATGTTAGGGCGTAAAATTTTACGTGAGAGAAAGTAACAAATGCCGACAAGAATCGCTCCTAATAAAAATGGCATTGTGACTGCGAGTGACGCTGCTGCGCCGCCAAGCAATGGGCCCAAAATCATTCCAATGCTTTGATAAGAAGAATTTAAACCCATGATAGAACCTTGAGATTTTTCGTCGGCTTCTTGTGATATGATCGTAGGAAAAAGTGTCTGTACCACACTGTTGGCAAGAGCCAATAAAATACACGGAATGATAAATACCAATAGTGAGCGCGAAATAAACATTAAAAGAAAAGATAGCGCGGTACCGATCATCCCCACGGAAAATCCATTTTTAAGACCAATTCGTTTGGTAAACCGGGCTACCAAAAATGTTTGAGACAACAAGCCGACGCTGCCAAATAAGGTAAAAAGGTAGGCGTTTTGCGACGTGGTCATTTTTAAAACATTAATGACAAACGGTTGAAAACCGTAAATAAGTGCGCAGGCAAAAGCCATAAAAAATACCAGAGACATGATAAACATTCGACCCAAATCAGCATTGAACAACGAGTGCCACATGTGACGGAAATCAAATAATTTACCTTGTTTCACTTCACCCATGTGGGAGTTGGTCTCGGGGAGATAAAAAATGGTAAGCAGTGTAGCGGCGACGGTAATAATACCGGCGATAATAAAAGGAATAGATGGTTTAAGACCAACGGTAAGTGCGGCAATGGCTGGTCCAAACACAAAACCAAAATTAAAAGCGGAACTAATATATCCAAAGGCTTTTGCTCTATCCTCCGGCTTGGTTGAATCAGAAATTACCGCAAAAGCGACCGGAATATTTCCTGCGGTTAAACCATCAAGCGCACGTGACAAAAAAAGAAAAATTGCTCCTGGCGCGAACGCCATCATAAAAAAAGAAAGTGCGGTTCCAGAAATTGACAATATAAGCATTGGTCGGCGACCATATTTATCAGAAAGCCTGCCGATAATAGGTGTTGAAATAAACTGACAAATCGAAAAAAGAGCAAATAAAAGACCGTTTTGAAAATCAGACAGACCGTATTTTTTGGAATATGAATACAGAATGGGAATGATAATGCCATAGCCAAGCATATTGACGAGGGCTATTAACGCAACAATGAGTACAGTCCGATTGGAATTTTGCATGATTTTGTAGTTACAATATAACGTATTCAAGTCTGCATTAGGCTATCAAAAAAAGAGGTAGATGACAACCTCTCTTGCTGGAGTGAGCTTTTTGTTGTGATTCTATTGATGATGAATGTTAAAACATGTTAGGATTAACTTGCTAAGTTATGATGTGATATTTTATGGAAAGTTTTAATAGCGAACGGCTGCAGCAAGTTACCGCTTATGAGAGATGGCTTAATAATCCTAATAGAGATAACAGCTTAAGTTGGCACACCTCAGAAGTTCCAGAAAAACACAGAAGGCTAATTTACGATCGCGTTCGTGACAAGTTTTTGGGTTTAGGTTTTGATGAAGGCGCACTCCCTTCTTTTGAGCAAGTGTTATTTACAGAAGAAGGGGAGAATGGCTGGCGAAATAGAAACATATTTGAAAGGTGGATGCGTCTTGATCAAAAAGATATAAAAGTGGGGCAAAAGTTAAAGATTAACAAATGGCTCCGACGGGTCGTTAATACGATTGGTTTGAATGATATAATGGGTATAGTTGATTATCACCTATAAAAAATCTCATAAATGAGATTTTTTAGTTACACAATAATGAAAGATTAAGTTCTCGCTATTTTTTCAAAAATTCTTTCACAGTGCACATCCATTGTGGGTCGTCAGCAGGGCTGTATTTACGAGTGGGGTCAATCACCCCTTTTGATTTTATTTGATCATAATCTGCTAAGCGAAATTTTTTTCTAAGAATTTCTGGATTTTCTAACTTTGGTAGATAGTCATCTCGAAGCACTTTTTCAAGATAGGCTTGATCTTCGGGAGAAGGGGAAAATTCATTTAATTTTTTTCTTAACCAACCTTCTGGGTTTTGGGCGGCATCAATTTCGTCTTGACAAGATTCTTGTAAATCGCGAAGGACTGCTTGGGTAATTTTTTCTCGATACTGGAACGTCTGCGCCATTCTTTCGGCTTGTCCTCTAATATTTTGTGGATCATCCAGGTCAATGCGGAATTTCATTTCTCTTGTACCAAGTTTATACCCATAGCCGCGCCGGATATCAAATTCTTCCATGCGTAATTTTACATACATATCCCACGGCTCATCTAATCTGTTAGCCGCTTCTGTTAGAAGAGAATCCATATCAACAACCGGATTTCTTTTTTCACCTAGCAAGAGAGCTTTCAAATAACGCATTAGAAACTCCGTTTCTCTTAAATATTCCGCATATTTTTCAACAGTGACCGCTTGATGAGAAAAGATTATTATTTCTTCGGTAAAATGTTCTACTGGGGATGGTCCGGAAAAAGAAGTGTATAATGGTCCGGGCAATCGTTTGCCTCTCTCAACCAAACGTAAACCGTGTTGCAAGTGTTTAAAATGCATTTGAATCGGACGACTGCGAAATTGGGCGGTAGTTAGAGGGTAGACGTCCACTTGTGATGGTTTTCTATTTTTATCTTCAGGTTCATTTGGCGGAATTTCAACGCAAAAACCGTTTCGAGTCACCGCAGTATGACCATATTCAGCTACTAGTTCAATTAACATGCGATGTGAGGGTTGTTCACGTTTCGATTGTAAAAGTAAAGTCAAGTTATCTCGCAAATCAATCAGTGCCAGTTCAATTTTTTTTTGAGACAAATCTTTGGCTTCAAATGTCGTTCCTTTTTCTGAAGATGGTAGTGGTAAAATATCTACTAGATCTTCTGGTTGCCTCTCTTCAACTGCTCGACGATTAGGGTTAATACTCGATTCCCGTCCGAGACCTCCTTCTATAATTTTAAATTTATTCGATCCCACAAATTTAGCAGTTTAATAAATCTATTGTTTTTTCCAGATTTCTTTAAAGAAGAATACCATTTAGTTCGAATTCTATCTAGGACCAACAAAAAATATGCCTAATTCAAGTTATATTTTTTTTACATTCCGCATCGTGGACAATGTTAGAACTGGATTTATGAGGAAAGATGAGTATATTTACATTCCAGATTTTGCATAATTTACTCTCCAGTGCTACTCACTATATAT
>CAZETA010000024.1:4942-12588 GCA_964514995.1 uncultured Gammaproteobacteria bacterium | reverse complement strand
TGTGAGTACGTTCTTTATCATCTTTGGCAATGTCAGCCAGATAGCTCTGCGTGATTGGGAAATTACCAGCTGCCAGACCGTCAATAATACGTCCAACAAATAGTAGTACTAGAGAATGCGCTGAAGCAAAGACTAACCAACCAATAGCCGTAGAAGCAATACTCAATAACAATACCGGACGTCGGCCAATTCTATCAGACCAAGCTCCGAGAAACGGAGCGCTGATGAAGGAGCAGAGAGCAAAGACAGTAAAAAGCAGCGTTGTGACTAAAGCCGAAGCACCGAATTGCTGCGCATAGAATGGCAAGATGGGGATGATGATGCCCATGCCGAGAATATCGACAAAGGCGGTCATTAAAATGAGGTTTTTTTGGGACACGGGAGTAAATTAAGAAATAAGAAAGAAGAGCTAAGAAAAAAGAGAATTAAGAAATTCTGAGAGGGATGATGAGGGGTTAGTGTAGCAAAGTTTGTTTGCCACATCAAGACGACCTAATGCAACGTATGTATTTAGAATCTATTGCGTAGGGCAGGGTGCAAATTCACAGTTCGGACCCTTTCGACTGACGTAGGAACCATCAGGACAGAGCTTGGCATCCTGTGTGCAGATAGTTGTTGGTGATTTTTTTGGAGGTTCAGCAATCCAGACCAAATCCCACTCTCTACCATAGACATCTTCTACGTAGCAGGATTCTTCATCGCATTGAGAAAAATCTACATCGACTTCAGCTCCATCAACGGTGGTGATGCTGATCACTTCACCAGCTTCGAAGGTGACAGCACCTTGATGACAGACAGCTTTAGCATTACAGATCTCCATCGTCTCTAGACCAGTTTTATCAAAGGTGTCAGATTCTTCGGTCACAGTAATAGTTATAGAGTTTTCATCGGCTTCTTCTAAGGTCAAGGTATAGCCACTTTGTGTCACACTCTTGGCCGTGACGGTGCCTAATTTAATTTCCGTCTCCTGATTGATACTTCCACCTTGAAGTTTCACTTGGTAGGCCAGCTCTCCGGCCCAGATACAGACCACTCCGGTCTTACAGCGCGAGTCGTTTATTGCTACCAATGTCACCATTAGACCATCGCTGAATTTCTTTTGTTCATTGAGGTGTAGAGTGACTGGACTATCAAAATCTATCCCACTCGAATCCACCGACTTGGTAAATGATTGACCATCGGGAGTCCGACATTGTTCGGGGTAGGTTTCTAAAATAGGATAGCCAGCTTGGGCGCATTCCTCGAAGTTTGTTACTATAGGTTTCGGACTGTCCTTTTTGACCAATAGCCAAACCGCGCCAAAAATCACTAAGAGCAAAATAATAAATAGTATTGGTAGGGATTTTTTCATAATTATTTAGCAAGATGCCAAAGCTTATTTGCCATATTCCTTGCGTATTGGTACCAACGCATTCATTACATATTTTATTGTTCTTTTACCAAAATAGTTAAAAAATGGTTGGACCATGACGCTAACTCTTTTCCATTCGCCCTCATTGTTTATTTCTTTTTCCCACTTGTAAGCGAAATTACTTGCCATCGTTACTTTGATCCGCATTAGAGGACTCAAGTAGTCATATACCATCCCTAGAGCATCGTGAATTGTTTCATTAGCCTGTCCTTTATAATACGGAAAATGCTCATGTGCTCCCGTTGTTGTATAGAAATATATTTCTCCCTCGCCATATCTCAAACCAACATCAAATCCGTCAGGCTCCGAACCTTTGAATTCAATCTCATCTTTTTTGTTCCACTTGAATTTACTTAGTTTCGTCGAATCGATAAATTCTTGGATGGTTTTATTGAATAATTCTACGTCGGTCATATAGTTGTCTATGGCTTTTTTCTATATTCGGATATTTTGTTCAATATTTTAACTAAATTCGCGCCTTCAACATTTTTAACATCAACATGGTATACATGTAAAATCTTATCAAAGTATTCATCGAGAGTATCATCCATACAAAAATCCCATAGGCTTGATTCATCAGATACAAAAACCGGACCATTAAAACCAAGAATTTTATTATTAAAATCATCAAATAGATTGTCATGTTTATCTATTTTGTCAGTGCTTGCAATTTGAAATGGCACACGTGTACCGGGGCGCGGGAGCGTGTTATTTTCCTTTTTGTAGTCGTCAAATGCCTGACGAGCTTGAGTTAAAGCTTCTTCTTTAGTATCGCCATGACCAGAAATTCTAAACCACCAAATAACATTCACAGTCCATGGAATCGTTTTAAATTGTCCTTCACTTTCAGGAATTTTTTGCTGTACGATCCGAATGGGATAGTCATTGAATGACCAATCTTTTTTTAAAAAAGAGGTTAGGTATTTGTAAGCCCTTCGTAAATAAAATTTACTTTTCATAGAGTATAAAATAAGGTAGTTTATCTAACCCAATATAATTAAACATCCAATAATTTGCCCGACGAGCATGCTCAGGTAATCGATATTTTTTTAAATTCTTTTTCGGCACAAAGGGGTAGAAACGTATTTCTTGATGAGCGCCGGTTTTATCTGACCAACGAAAATTTGTAATTAAAGGTGGTGTAATATAGCCAGATTTTAGAACTTTCTCCATAATCTGCCAACCTGCCCCAAAAATCTCTTTCTTAGGTTTTGATTGGTTTGTTTTCACTTGCGCACGGAAAGAGCACCCAGTACATTGAACATCAAAAAGGGGATACCCAGTAGGTAATCCCATTAATTTCTTGCCACAGTTAGGACAAGGTACTAATTGTATAACCTCTTGCTCACCTTGATCTCCAACTTTCTTATTACCTGCCATATACAGGTATTAGATCATAGAATGATCTGGAGAGCAAATAGCTAAGCTAAGTCTAAAAATTTCCAATCTTTTAGATCGTTTGGATTATACTCATACCTCAGTCCATCATGATAACGCCAACTATTACTCTCTTTTAACACGATTCCGCCGTATATTTTTTTACCTTTATTATTTTGTTCAGTAATATATTTTGCCAACCCCTCGGCACGTGATTTTGCTGTTTCGGCTGTCAATCCGCCTTTCGTATCAAACAATCCTACCCTTCCATCTTTTTGAAGTATAATGAAATCAACATAGAACGGTTTTTCAACCCCGTGTTCAACATGGGGTACTGCAAAATAGGTTGCATCACTTTTTCCATTCTTAAACCACCATTCAATAGTTTTTGACTTTTCAAGGTATTCAATGAAATCGACTTCAAGATCGCTATCCTCCTCAAATAAGTTTCCCGTTCCAATACGGGATTTTCTACTATAGTATGGTATTATCACGGATTTTTTATAATCTTTTTGCGCAAAAGAGAGTGTATAATTTATCACTTTCGGGATATTCCAGAGTTCATCATTTTTAACCAATTTATTTTTGCCCTTGCCAACTTCTTTCTGATACATTTCTTTTGCTAGATTGATAGCGTCAGTCATTATTTGGCGATTTTCCTCCGCAAGAACAGCGGCTTGAATCCTTGGCCATTCATCCTCATTTCGTGATGCTTCAAAGAATGAATAGATAGAGCTTTTTACACGACCGATAGAGCGTTGTTCTGGTTCAAATGGTACAAGATTATTTCGCACAAACATATCAAATGTGTTTTGCAATTCAACTTCGTTTTTAGGAATATCAAGTGTTCCTTTTTTCTCAATACTTTTTGCCTCCTTGTCGGCATCGATAATACGGCCACTTGCAATCAAACTTGTTTTCAAAATGCTATGTTTGAGGGAAAATTTTTCTTTAAGTTTCAGTTTTTCCCCGGCCTCAATAAAAAGGGGAGTAAAATCAGAAGAAAGTCGCGTTTCCTCTCGAAAACGTTTTGAGTGATAGGACTGCAAATCAAGGTTTTTATAATTCTTTATTCTAAACCCTGTAAAGGTTGTGATGTAATCGCGCGACAAATCTTCGGCGACATTGATGTCCTGCAAACTCGTGAACACATATCCAACATTCAAATCATGATCAGAATAATGTTTTTGTTCTGGCATGCGCATAATGCGTCCAAGTGTTTGGATAGAGAAAGTGATGTTTTCCTCACGCCATTGTCTAAATAGAACTAAAATGGTGGCACGGGGACAATCCCAGCCGAGAGCGATTGCTTGTTTGAATATCATAACCTCAACCTCATTCTCGTTTTTCTCTATATTCGCAAGGTTTATCTTATTATCTTTGTCAGAAAGATAGATTGCGAGTCGTCCGTTTTCTGTTGTATAGCCAAGCTTCTTAAGCGCGGTAACAATCTCGTCCTTTTTGTCTGCTACACCGTGCATAGCATCCGGTAGTTGGATAAGTAAGAGAGGATTAACGCTCGACTCTTCGGCATCAAGTTTGTTTTGTAGTTCAATTCGCTTTTTCAACGCACTTTCGAGAACAAGTTCGTCCGCCGTCTTGTCGTTTTTCTTCTTGTCAATAATGTAATGCTCAAAACCCGGATTTATGATGATTTCTTTCTTTATCATCTCCTCGTCTTTTACGTCTTTGAGTTCTACTTCAACAATTCGGTTTGCATTATTGAGTTGTGGAGTAGCGGAAACCTCAATCGTGATTTTTGGCCCAATATCCTGTATAAGTTCTTTTGATTTCTCGCTGTTCGCTGTGTGGTGGCTTTCGTCAATGATAAGGAAAATCATTCTACCCTCGTCTTTTGTTCGGGCAATAACGCTTGTCAGATTGTTATCTCGTTCGTTTGCGCGAACATATAAATTATCTTTCTTGTTGATACTTGCCCAGTTCAAAAATAAAATCTCGTTTTCGCTAATTTTGCGATCGTCTAAATCTTCAAAATACGAACACTTTATACTAACACCGTTTTGGTCGTAGTATTTTCTCAAATTGTTTCTGCTCTGGTCGTGTAGTTTATTCACCGCAATCCACACAAATGAAAATTTCTTGCCGTCTATACGTGAATCTATCAAGCGTTTCAAAAATTCCGCCATCACTAGTGTTTTACCAGAGCCAGTCGGTGCTTTGAAAATACAAACCTTATTCCCGTCCGCATCCAAAAGTTCATTGATTTCTCTTTTCAACTTTACGACCGCATTCTCTTGATAATTTTTAAACTCGAATATCATATTATTTAAAAATTTCTCGATATACTTTTAGTATCACTTCGGGAATTGCACAAAGTGTTACCTTGCCTTTAACATTAGCAAATTTATTTGTGTGAGGATCATCACCCATCGAGAAAACATAGGTATTGAAATGTCCATCAATCTTTTTAATCGTTTTTTTATAGTCGTCTATCGCGTCCTCATAAAAAATTACTCCGACATATTTATCAGCACCCTTGAAAATCTTAAACTCCGGTGTTTCTTGGATAAGTTCAAAAGAATTCTCTAAGATGCAGAGCATGTCCGTTGATTGCTTGACTAATTTTCTTTTGTTTTTATCTGTTGGCTCCGCTTCTAAAAAGTCAGTTGCGTAATATTTTAGATTACCGCCAAGTCCGTCTATTTCTTGATTTTTCTGATTTTTATATCCACTCATAACTTTCTTTATTCGGGGATAACAAATCTCTGTACAAATATTATTTTCATTATTAGTGCAAAGAATAAAATTTCTGTGACCGTTATCTTGTCTGTTTAATTCCAAAACGGCGTGAGCAGTTGTTCCAGAGCCAGCCATAAAATCAAGAATTGTCGCCTCTTTCCCACAAGAAAGTTTTATTATTTGTTGCAAGAGACTTACTGGCTTAGGAGAATCAAAAGATTTCTCTGGCAAAAGTTCCTTTAATAAACGCTTCCCATCGTCATTACTTCCGACTTCATCATAAAGCCAGATAGTTTTTGGAATAACCCCTTCTTTAACTTCTGAAAGAAATTTCTTAATACGAGGCACATTTTTTCCATCTTCTCCAAACCAAATTCGATTGTCCTTTACGAATTCCTCATATCTATCTTTCGAAAATTGCCAACTGCGTCCTCTTGGCGGCGAAAATCTTCCGCCAGTGGGAGTAATAATTTCATATAAACCACTTTTTGATGGAGTTTTTGCCTGAATTGGTTGCGATGCCCAAGGTCCCCTTGGATCATTGTCTGGATTTGAATAACGCGCCGTCTGATCCTCGGTTCGTTGTAGAAGATTTATCTTAAAACCGTCTTTACTGGTATTTTTTGCATAACACAGTATAAAATCGTGTGTCGCTGAAAAATACTTAGCATCATTACTTTGAGTGTATTTTTTTTGCCAGATTATTGTTGCAATAAAATTGTCCTCCCCGAAGATTTCATCACAAAGCATTCTCAAGGGTGCTTGTTCATTATCATCAATACTTATAAAGATTACACCACCTTTTTTTAAAAGATTTTTCGATAGCTTTAGTCTCTTTTCCATAAATGAAAGCCATTTGCTATGTCGGAAACTGTCTTCTTTATCAACAAACTTATCATTATAAATAAAATCATTATGCCCTGTGTTATAAGGCGGATCAATGTATATTAAATCTACCGCTTCGCGGTGTGTAAAGTTAAGAACTGCGAGAGAGTGATAATTATCGCCCTCAATTAAAAAATTTACGAGCTTTGATTTATCAGATTCAATCGCTTTTCCCTTAACTTCTTTCAAAACAGGAAATGGTTTGCCTGCCATTGCATTCGGAAAAAGTTCGCTCGGAGTGCGTGCGTCAGGATTGACAAGAATGTCAATTTTTTCCTCCGGCAAGTCACGATGCCAAACAAGCCCGTAGGTCGTGCTTTTGATTTTGATGATCTCCTTTATTAGCTCGTTCTTAGACCAAGATTCGTAGTCTTTTCCTGTTATTTTCTTCGACATAAACTGTGGATATTATTCCATTTTCTCAACAAAAAAACAAGCCCATTCAGGCGTGTTTTTATCGGTAGCAAAAACTACTGCTGCCCCCTATTCGTCAGCCAGAAGCTGATGATAGCCAAGGCAATGAGACCGAAGCCTACCAGAGCTCCGCGGGTCATAAACTTTTTCCTGCCGGCGATACGGAAGAACCAGTAGAGCTGACTGATGATGGTGATGAAGGTTACTGCCATGAGGAAATATCCCGGAATATTTTTGATCGCTACGGGATGGACGAAGAGGAAATGCAGCATGGCAGCGATGAAGGCGAGGTAGACGAAGCGATGGATAAATTTCCACTTCTTGGGTTTGATCTTGCTGACCATAGTATCAGTCGAGGTGATGGCCATGACGAGGAGAATGATATAGGCCAGCGTACCGGGGATGATCAGATTGACCCATGGGTTCCAGCTGAAGTACAGATAAGTCAGATCAAATTTGAAAAAAAGCCAGACGACGGTGAAGATATGCAAGGTGATGAAGAAAAATCCGGAAACACCGAGCCAGCGGCGCCAGCGCCAGAGCTTGGCCGTCTGCGGAAACCATTTGAAGATGGTACTGGAGAAAAGTGCTAAGCTGATCAGCGTCAATCCGGTGAAAGAGAAGCTGCGCACCCAAGCGCCCGAGCTATCAAGAGGGCTGTAGACGTAGACTTGTGCTAGGTATTCGATCAGCCAGAAAAGGAGCGTGCCCAGAGAAAATAAAATCAGATTGCGCCGCCGCTTCTTCTTGAGGTCAGCCCCGACAGAAGCTATTGTCGGATTAGGCGTTGTGTTGACTGGAGAGCTAGTAGGTGAAACGAGTGGGGTAATTGGTTCGCTCATAGATTATTTTTTATGTA
>CAZETA010000024.1:0-4842 GCA_964514995.1 uncultured Gammaproteobacteria bacterium | reverse complement strand
GAGGTGACGAGCTCGGGATTTTTGATATCGAGACCGATAGTTTCGAAGACATTTTCTGCTGTCTCAGTCGCTTTCTCCGCTACACGTTTGGCTGTCGTTGCTTGCTCTTGGATGACGGTATAGGTGTGATCGCCTTGGCGCCAGAGATCGCCGTTATGTTGGTTGAGCCAATCTTGTCCGCGCTCAGTTTTGAGCCAGCCAGCGGTCATGTGTCCAGCATCATAGTGTTGTGCTTTCTCAATAGTCTCGAGATAGCTGGTGCCTTGTAAGGCTTCTTTGACTTGAGCCATCAAGGCTTCTTGGCCTCGAGGATGTCCGTAGAGAACTTCGTTGATCAGACTATTAACCGTAGTAGGAGGAAGCTCATAATCGACTGATAACAGTTTATTACCTTCTTGAGCTATGCTATCTAGCGTCTCCGGTGATAGGCCAAGCTGATGCGTACCATCAAGGATTGAGCCGACATTTTCTACAGTCAGAGCTTCATGAGGATTATTTATAATCCAGTGATGGAGGACTTCATTATTTTGCACAATATGAGCCATCTCTTCTGGACGGAGCTCTTGGGCATGTTTGAAAATCAAATCTGTGATAGCGTGGTCTTTCATAATACTATCGAAGTTGATAGTCTGACCGACTTGAATGTGGTCAATCGATTGACCAGCCTGCAGACCAAATTGTTCAGGATGAGCTTGGATCTTGTCTTTGATAGCGTCTACCAGATAAGTTTTTTGCGCTTCATTCAAGCCAGAGAATTTGTCTTTGAATTGCTCTGTTAGCTGACGCTCCGTCAGCTTCCAGACGGTATCGCCACGCTGAGCTGTTTCAGTGAGGTGTTCAGCTATATGCTCGGTCGTAGGAGTAGGGGTAGGAACTGCTTCCTGAGGTACGGCTTCTGTCGGATGATAGCTAGCAGTCTGTACAACACCGTCATGAATTGGTGCTTCAGAACTACGTAGGTGGCCAAGATCCGCGGCATTATCTTGTTGGTTTTTCGGTGATAGCCATTTTGGTAGCCACTCTGGGCGAGCCAGATGAGCATAGTGAGTTAAGAGATAGCCAGAGGCAGAGAAAGCAAAAGCGGTGACTGCGCCTTTTGTCATTTCTTTCTTAACATAATCTTTTCGTAATTTATCAGTAATATTAAGTTGCGATTTGAGGAACTTATCCAGTCTATCAGTAATCTCTTGGTGCCGTATTTTGCGCTGAGCGAATTCCGCGATGGGTAGTTCAAGTTTGTTAGTGAAATCATGGGCAGAAGCTGAAGCTTCTCCGAGTGTGTTCATTAAGTGGTAATGATTCAACACACGTTGATCCGAGGTTCCAAAATTCACCAAGCCTTGATCCAGCTTATAGGTTGTATAGTTGATACGACGCAGGAGGCGGGCTTTGAGATCTGCACGTTTTTTTGGGTCGGTCTCGGTTTCGAGTCGTTGCTTCAGCTCATCAAGCTTCGTCACCAGTCCGCCTTTGCCACCAGCTAACTCTACCGTAGCGGGAGTGGCCAGCTGCTCGGTAATATAGTTTAAGCGCTGTTGGATTTCTGACTGTTGTTCTGGAGCAGTGACATTTTGGAACAATTGCTCTAACTGTTGTTGCTCTTTCATTAAGCTCGTGCGATAATCGGCGGTTGTCTGCGCCACATCTTGGATAGTTGCTGCTTGATTGCTGCTATCTTTTTTACCTTTACGAGCCAGACGATCACGCTCTACGAGACTACTCCTAGCACGATCCCGGGCACGGAGCGCGCCGATAACAGGAGCAGCGAAGACCATACCAGCAGCACCGAGAGTACCGAGAGCAGAGGTGGCAGCGAAGCGGGCGCCAGCACCACCGGCGGCGTAGAGACCACCTTCGGCAACATACGATTTCAGGCCCTCCACCCAGAGCTTAGGTGAGCGCACATTGAGCAGTGCTTTCTCTACTTCTGGATGAGATGTGAGCTGTCGTTGGAGCTGTAGATTTCTATTAGCTTGAAGTAAGGCTAGCTCAACAGCTGGAGCGTCTTTTGTTTTGCTGAGCTCAGTGAGTAGCTCGTCGCTGTATTTGTTGAATTTTTCAAACTCTTTTTGATATTCGGCTTTCTGCTTAGTGCTGCCGGTTTGACGCCACTCTTCAGGAATAGAAGCTAGGTCATTAGCTGAAGCATTGAACTGTTCTATCACTTGCTGTTGTCGTATGCTCAGCTCACCTTCTAGTCCTAGCAGCTCAGGAGTCAGATAGTTGAAGGTCAGGGCGCCATCTTTAACCTCAATAGTAGCGTTTTGTTGTCGTAAGCCTTCAATCGACTGTTGCAAAATAGCAGTATTCATTTCTGCAGGGTTACGCTCAAGCTCTGCTAAAGCTTCCTGCTTATGTTTCGCTAGATAAACACCCTTGAAAGCTGCGCGCCATATTTTGCCGACGAAACCAAAAGAATTATTGTTGGCTAAACCTTCACGTCCACGCTGCTCAACTTCATCGAGCATGACCGTCTGAAAATTTTCAACGGCCAAAGCTTGTTGTCCTGGGGTCAATTGGTCGAAGCCGGCTAACTTACTAGCATCAATAGAGTAGAGACTGAGAGTTTGTTGTATCCATTCAGGGGAGTACTTCTCAGCAGTGACTTTTTCTTGCTTTTTGGAAGTTTCAGTTTTCGGTTCATTGGTTTCTGGTTGTAGGGTATCTGGTGTAGCTGGTGGTACAGAAGAATTCCATTCAGTTAGTTCTGCTAAGGTGACGAAGCGCATATTTGAGCCGTCAGCTTTTTTGATGATGATATATTCATCCCAGAGATTCTTGGGATTATGGATAACCCAATCAGTTTCTACCGTACCATCAGACCAGCGGCAGTTGACTTGTTGTTTGTCATGAAATGGTACTTCTACCTCTGCTGATGACTCAGTCTCAGGAGCAGCAGCTTCAGTCACTTCTGGTGTGACAATGACAGGTTCTGCGACTGGTTCTGGGCTTGGTTCAGGAGTTACCACTTCAGCTTGCTTCATCTTGGCCTTGATACTTTCTAGCAAAACTACCGGCGTAGATGCATTAATAGCTTTGGTACTAAAACCATAAGCACGAGCTACTTCTCGTAGTTTCCAAGGTAGGAATTGTGGCCTGTCACCAGCATCATAGGCAGTGAGAAGCTCCCGAGTCCAAAGCTGAAGAGCCTCAGGTGTTGGTTTGGTTTTTTCTTTGTCCTGCCACAACTCGATTGTTGCGGCTGGTGCTGGAGTCTCTGCTTGCTCTGGCACAGCTTCGGGCGAAGGAGTTGACTCAGCTACAGCAGTAGCTGAGTCTGTAACGGGAGACGGTATGGGTTCACCGCCGCTATTCCAGGCCGTGAGTTCATCGATCGTGACATTTCTTGGTTCATGGTTAGTCTCGTGCACGACCGTGACAGTACCGCCAGCCGGAAACATATCATTAGCAACGACAACGCCGACAACCCAACCATCTTCTAGTTGCTTCGTTGCGGCATTAAGCACTTTGACACTATCGCCCGTATGAAATTCCTTTCGTTCAGGGGTTGTAGGTTGTTCTATAGTTGGTTTGACGGTCTCAGGGCTGAGTTCATAGGGTTCTACAATGGTTGCCGGTGCTGCATCAGGCTGTAATCTCGTCGATAGCTGGAATTCTTCTGGTGCTGATTCGGCGCTGGGAGCTGTAGGCTCTTCAGCTTCAGACAATCCATGAAGTAGTGTCAGAGAGATAATATCTTCGTGGAGTCCATTGAGGCTGACAACCTTAGCTGATTCAATCACTCGGTCACCAGCTGTACGGCTGACGAAGTCCTTGATCTCCCAGCCACCTCCAGTGTCTATGGCTTCGCCGGTCTCACCCTCTCCATAGGGAATTTCCGTATTAAAATCTACTTTTTGTCCAACGCGAAAACCACTATGAGTTGTCTCTGGTGTTTCTGGTATGACTGGCTGACTTGGAAATGACTCAAAAGAATTTTCGGACATGATGTAATAAAATTACCACTATATTATACAATATATTAGTTGCAATAGCCAAGAAAAAATGGTGACAAAAAAACAGAAGAAGTGCTTCTGTTTTTTGGTTACCTATTTTTTGGTAGCGGATTTTTTGTATATAATCAGAGCGATGATGAGACAGATCAGAAATATCGCTGCCCCGACGAAGCATGGTGTATAGAGTGGGTTAGTGACGAGCTGGCCAGAGCAGCCGATAGCTGGCTTGGATCCGCGGTTGACGAATTTCCCAACCTCATAAAGAAAGTTGCCCCAAGCGAATACAGTCGAAGCGACAAGCAACCATACTAATTTCCGTAAGCCGCTGTGAAAGTTCTCATTAGATTTTTTTACTAAGATGATGGACCAGACGAGCGCAATCGCGAAGGCAATGCCGCCGTAGAAGCAGGGAGTAGTGACAGGATTTGGAGAGATGCAATCATTAATTTTGAAGACCGTACCTTCATTCAGATAAAATCGCTGGAAGTCATTCCAAATCGTGTACCAAGCGAAGATAGTACCGGCTGCTAACGTCAGTGGTAGAAGCCAAGAAATCTTTTTCATTATAGTGTGCTTTTTAAGCGGTTATTAGTTGTCCGGATTAACGCCACATTCCCAGAATAATGCCATAGACAGCGAACAGTACCAGTTGATAGCCTGTTTGTATCAGGAAGCGCGCCCATTTTACGTTACTTTTGTCGTTATTCCACATACTGGAGCCTGCTACCGTCGGCATGACGAAGGCTGCCCAAATCCACAGAGCGTTGGTTAGTCCAGAGGCATCTTTCCAGCCCTGAATATAGTAGGCTAGGACCCAGACTTGGAAAACGCTCAGTAAGAATTGAACGCCATAGAGTGGTCCGGCAGACTGCTGCATTTTCTTACG
>CAZETA010000023.1:0-13421 GCA_964514995.1 uncultured Gammaproteobacteria bacterium | reverse complement strand
AAGGGAATCGAACCCCTATCTTCAGGTTCGAAGCCTGATATTCTATCCGTTGAACTACAGGAGCATGTTGTGTGGGTCGCCTGGGGATCGAACCCAGGACCTTATCCTTAAGAGGGATCTGCTCTACCAGCTGAGCTAGCGACCCGATTTATATGGGCTTCACCGCATATAATCTCATTCTTTCGAATTAATAAGCTTGCTTATAATCTTACTCACTCATTTCGCTTATAGCTTAATTATATTTACCGTCGGTCCTTTCCAACCTTTGATTTTTAATGCCGCTTCTGCGGCTTCAGTTTGGGCTTCTTGTTTGCTTGTGCCTTCACCCGTAGCGATTAACTTGTCATGCAGGTATGCGCCTATCTTAAATGATTTGATATGATCAGGGCCTTCTTCTTCAAGAACTCTATAACTTGGTGTAATACCTTCTATCTCTTGCGCGGATTCTTGGAAACGACTTTTGGCATCCATGTATAATCCATTTTCAAGAATATAGGGAAGCTTCGGTAAAACCCAACGGGCGATAAACTGTTGAGCTATCTCATAACCTCTGTCTATATATATGGCGCCAATCAGAGCTTCGATGGCATTGGCCATGATATAGTCCCGAGCTTTCGTACCGGCATCCTTGGCTTCGCCATGGCTTAGGAATAAATATTCTTCCATACCAATCTCATAGGCAATACTCGCCAGAATTTTTGCATTGACAAGGGCCGCGCGCCAGTTGGTTAATTCGCCTTCGGGATTACCATATTCTTTAAATAAAAATTCCGTCACAATAAGCTCAAGAACGGCGTCTCCCAAAAATTCTAATCGTTCGTTATGTCCTAAGGCGAAATCATGATGCTCGTTGAGGTAGGATCGGTGTACGAAAGCCTGCACCAGTATTTCGGGGTGTTTGAATTTTATGCCGAGTTTTTCTTCTAAATCAGGAAAACTTTTTTCTGCGACTTCCGGCAGGTCAAGTACTTTTTTTTGCATACTCTTTTTTATTTTTCTTTTTCGTCCATTTCTTTATAGATGGCGCCAAGGACACCATTTACAAATCTGCCAGATGACGGGCCGCCAAAGTTTTTTGCCAACTCAATAGCCTCGTTAATAGCTACTTTTGGTGGCACTTCGGTGTTGAACTGTAATTCATAGATGCCGATACGCAGGACATTCCGGTCGATAATCGTGATTTGTTCAATTGGCCATTGCGGTGCGTATTTGTGGATAATGCTATCAATTTCTTTCAGGTTAGCGCACACTTCTTCGATAATTTTTTTGGCAAACTCGGTTTCGTCCAGTCCGGGACCAAATTCTTTAAGGTCTCGGTCAATTATTGTCGGTAAGCTATCTGCCGGTTGGCCGCGGAAGTCCCATTCAAATAGGGCTTGCATGGCAATACTTCTGGCTAAATGGCGATTAGACATACTGAACAAGCAACTAAGGCCTATTGGCTTAAATTATTTTTTCTTACTTTGTCGGGAAGTCTTTTTTTCGACACTTACGACACTTCTGCCTTTGTAATATCCGCAAAAAGCGCATGCTCGATGCGGACGAAGCGGTTTTTTGCATTTAGGACAAGCGTTGAAAGCGGTTGTCTCAAGCGCAAAATGCGCGGCGCGGCGGCGTTTGTGTGAAGACGTTCGTCTATGGCCAGGTAAACCCATATTGTTGGTAATTTAGGTGAATAATGAATAATTTATTAGTAGTCATATACTACACGAAAGTTTAAATTTTGGCAAGAGATAGGCTAAAGTTAGCTTAAAAAAGGCAAAAACCGATTGACAAAATGGCTAAAATATGGTATACTATTTTATATAAGTTTATTTATTTTAACTTATTGTATATGGAAAGTATGGAGGGAAACAATAGGACGGGTTGGGAGAAAGACAGGGCAAGTAAAGCTGGGATTGAAACCGGCCATTCTTTAAATATTGAGAATGAGTTTGGTGTTATGGAAAAACCCAGAACTGGTTTTGCAAGAGGAACAGCAAATATTGATGTTTCAAAATTACCTAAAATTCCTACCCCCCCTAAACGGACCCCTCTTTTTGGACCACCACCAGCCCCTATAGAAGGGGGTAAGGTTTTTACTTATGGATCAGAGCCAGTAATTAAACCTTCTAGTGAAAATATTTTGAAAGCATCTAAAATTTTAATTCCAAAACCTAAAACAGGCGTTAAATTAGACGCTTTCTCAAAAGATGGTAAAAAATTAGGAGAAAAAATGAGCGGTCTTATCGTAGCAAAAGAGATTGATAATAAAAAAGAAAAGCAGCAAAATAGATTTAAAAATACGGAGTCAGTTTACATTGATGATACTTTGTTAAAAACAGACGCAGAGCTTGTTGAGGATAATGCTAGAATTGCGAAGGCCCAAGAGGGGGTTTTTCAAGGAGTTGAGGTAGTTGATGAGAGGAGAGAATTAAGAGGAATTTTAGCTGAAAGAGCCAAGGAATTAGAAGAGGAAAAATTAGGAAAATCAGAACAACAATTATTTACAATAGAAAAATTTGAAGCAGATATTAAGAAATCAAAACAAACAGCAGAAGATGAGGCGTTCAAAATAGGTCTAAGAGATAAAATTTTATCAGAAGAGTCAAGAGAACCGGCCGTTTTGGAAAAAATCAGATTAGAAACTGAAATGAAAAAGGCAAAGCTACGGTATATTTTAGCGTATAAGGATCTGTATCCTAAATTTGCAAATGAGTTAGAGGATGACATTTCTAAATTTCCTCCGCCAAAGTTTACATTTTTATCTAAAGATAAGCAGAATCTTGTTAAATTACATCGGGCAGCTTTAGACGCTGAAGAAGAGTGGTTGCACGCTCAAGGCGTTGGTTTTGTAAATAAAAACGTGAAGGAGTCTAAGGTTAAATTTCACTCTGAATCTTTGGGCGAGCCAGGCGACGTACCTGTTGATTCTAAAAAACTTAAAAAGGCGGAAGAGAAAAATCTTTTAGCCTCGGCAAAAGAAGAAAGAAGAAACGCAGACACGGACAATTATTTAGACATTCAAGCTGTTTTGGATCCGGATTTTCTTTTTATGAAGGAGAAGCCAAGTTTGGCGGCCGTTAAAGCAAAAGCCGAGTTGGCAAAAAGCGTGTACGCCAAGGCTTATAGAGAAATGTTCCCAGAGCAATTTCCTAAAGATAAAATGGTGACTAATGATTTCATTTCGCTTTTAGCGCCTCCAAAAGTTGGCATGTTTTCCTTTAATAAGGACAAAAAGAGATTATTAATGAATTTGTACGAGATTGTACAACAGGCCGTATCATTAGAAAATAAATTTTCTAAATCAAAATAATTTTTAACATAAATTATATGAGCGAGGTATTCAGAAATTTACCACGAGGCACAAGAGAAAAAATGGCTGCTGATGAAATTGCTGTGATTAATGCCAATAAAGAGTTGCGCGGGGCTCGTAGCGTAGTTCCTAAAATAGCAAGAGGGACAAGCCCAGGGACAAGAATAGAAGATTTGGATGAAAACAGTTGGGCTGATATTACAGAAGTTGATATGTTGCCGGAAGAAACTGGGAAGGAAACTACTACCGATGTTGGTGACGCCTTAAGAGAGATAGGGGTCAGAGGTAATTTACCGGCCAGCAGCGAAACCTTGCAAGCGATGAGAGAGATTAAAGAATTAGGTGCTACCTTTAACGACCCGGAGGTTGTGGCTGACCGAAACGCCATAAAAGCTAAAGAAAAAAATGCAGAACTGGAAGCAATGAGCGATTCGGTGCTTAGAACCGCAGAAAGAAATATTTTCAAAGCAGAAGCTGATAGAGTTCAGGGATTAAAAAATGCCATTGCAAATATGCCCCCTAGCAGAGAATTTACAGATAAGGAAAAATTGTCAATAAAAAATAAGGGCAGAGATATTTTTATAGATAAATTAAAACTAGCTTATGTAAATGCATTAGAGCATTTTGATCCAAAGCTAACGAAAGGCAAAGATAATGAAGAGGTGGCGATGATTTTACCTCCAACATTTACTTTAAAGCCTTGGAAGATACGTGAACTGTCAAGATTAAAAGATCTTCACACAGAGTTAATTAATGCAATTGAGGAGAGTAATAAATCAAAATAATAAATTTCAAATAAAAAAGACCCAAACAGGGTCTTTTTTAATCCCTACAAACTTGATTTTCCCTTTATATTTCGGTAATATAGCCCAATGGAAATAAGAATTGTTAATGACAAAAATCAATGGAATGATTGGTTTCTTACCAATGCTGAAAATACTCCATTTACTCAATCTTGGGAATGGGGCGATATTTTGATTGCTGAAGGAAAAAAGGTAGAGAGATTGACTGTCGTTGAAAACAGAGAAACAGTTGCCCAAGCGCAGGTGGTGTACAACAATATTTTTTTTGGATGGCAATATGCGTTTTGTCCGAAAGGGATTGTGTGTGGGGAATTAGAAACTAGAAATTTGAAAATGGCAGAAATTTACAATTGTATTACGCAATATTTAAAAAGCAATGGATGTATTTTTTTTAGAGTTGAGCCACAAGTCAGACTTCAGACATCAGATTTCGGACTTCAGAAAACGATTGATATTAATCCGTCCGCAACGTTAATTTTAGATTTAACAAAAAGTGAAGAGGAGCTACTTGCTGGCATGCATCAAAAGACTAGATATAATATTCATCTGGCAGAAAAGAAAAATTTGGAGATTAGAAATGAAAAGCCTGCCCGACTGAACGATGTTAGTCGTTCGGGCGGGAATTTGGATGTGTTTTGGAATCTGATGAATAAGACCGGCAGTCGGGATAAGTTTGGTCTGCATAGCAAAAAACATTATGAACAAGTTTTGTATTCGCCGATAATTTCTCAGTACACAGCGTATCTCGGTGATGCGCCGGTAGCTTGTACGGTATTTGCGCGCTTTGGCAACACGTTTACGTATTTGTATGGCGCCTCTGATTATGAGTATAGAAATTTGATGGCGCCGTATTTGTTGCAGTGGGAAGGAATTAAGATGGGGAAGAAGCTTGGTTGTATGAGGTATGATTTTTTTGGTGTGGCTCCTCGTCTAACTATCATTCCGACGACGAAGGAGGAATCTCTGTCACAATCAATTGACGGACAGAGATCCTTCGGGGTGTTAACACATCAGGATGACAAAAATGCGGGTGAATATGTATACAACCCAAAACACCAATACGCGGGGGTGACACGCTTTAAATTAGGGTTTGGCGGTCAGTCAGAGCAAGCACCTGGTACTTATGATCTGTTGATTGATATAAAGAAATATTTAGTCTATAATCTGTTGAGAAAATTGCGACGGTTGTTTTAAATTTGTCCTCATAGTTTAACGGATAGAACGCTGGCCTCCGAAGCCGGAAATTGAGGTTCAATTCCTCATGAGGGCACATGACATACAAAAAACTTCCTGAGTCCAGGAAGTTTTTTTATATTATTCTTCGTTTGAAGTTTTTTCCGGAGCTGCACTTTCTTCAGGTTCTTTTTTAAAATCACATTCCTTGTTACTACATTTGATTACGCCTTTTGGAGCATAGACGATCGGATGGGTGCATTTCGGGCAGAGTTCGCCGGTTGGTTTTTCCCACAGGACAAAGTCACAGTCTGGGTAGCGGTTGCAGCCATAAAACGGCTTGCCACGTTTACTGCGCCGCTGGATGACATCGCCTTCTTTGCACTTGGGACACTTGAGGTTAGTCTTGATTTCGATATTTTTGATATTCTTACATTTCGGGTATCCCGAGCAGCCTAAGAACGGTCCGAACCTGCCGCGACGAAGGATCATCGGCTCGCCGCATTTCTCACATTTTTCGTTGCTTGCTTCCACTGCTTCTTGTTGTTTTGCTTCTTCCGGATTGAGTGATTTAGTTGTTTTACATTCGGGATATTTGGTACAAGCCAGATATTTACCAAACCGTCCGGTTTTAATAATCATGTCCGAACCGCATTTTTTACATTTTTCATCGGATTTTTCTTCAGTCAACTCGGTTTTAGAAATCTCTTTTTCCTTTTTATCCAGGTTAGCTTTAAATGGAGTCCAGAAACCGCCGATGACCTTACGCCATTCTTTTTTGCCACGGCTGATTTCGTCCAGGTCATTTTCCATTTCTGCCGTAAATTGATAGTCAACCACATGGGGAAAATGTTCCACCAAGAGATCGTTCACCAGATACGCAATATCATTTGGGAAAAATTTTTTTCGTTCATCACGCGCTATGTAGCCGCGGTCTTCGATGGTGGCAATGGTCGGCGCATAGGTAGAAGGTCGGCCAATACCGTAGGTTTCCAGTTCTTTGACAAGAGTCGCGTCAGAGTAACGAGCCGGCGGTTCAGTGAAATGCTGTTCAGGTTTTAGTTCGGTTGTAGTCACTGTTTCGCCAGCCGTAACTTTCGGTAGTAAATTTTCTTTGGCTCGGTCCGGGTAGAGTTTTAAGAAACCATCAAAGACAATCGTCTGGCCATTAGCCCGAAAACCGTATTGGTTTTTGGAAGCAATGCTAATCACTGTCGCATTCAGTTCTGCCGGGGCCATTTGCGTGGCTACCGCTCGTCGCCAGATGAGATCGTAGAGCTTGAATTGATTGCGGTCCAAATATTGCTCGATGGATTCGGGAGTATGAGTAACGTCAGTAGGGCGGATTGCCTCATGCGCTTCCTGAGCATTTTTACTTTTGTTGGTATAGGTGCGGGCCGTAGCTAGCTGATATTTATTACCAAAGTCAGTACCAATCAGCTCTTTTGCTTCGGTCAAAAATTTTTCAGATAGATTCACCGCATCCGTACGCATATAGGTGATAAGACCAATGGCGCCTTTGGTGCCGAGTTCCACGCCTTCGTAGAGCTGTTGGGCCAGACGCATGGTCTGTTTGGCGGAGAACCCGAGATGATTATTGGCTTCTTGTTGGAGAGTAGAAGTGGTAAATGGGGGAGATGGCAGACGTTTTGTTTTTTTCTCTTCCACATCTTCGATCGTGTAGGTACTTTTTTCGAGATCAGCCAAAATTTTATCTACTTCGGCTTTATTTTTAATATCTAACTTGTCTATCTTTTTTCCGGCAACGGAATATAGTTTTGCCTGAATTAATTCTTTGTTGTTAGTATTGAAAATACCCTCGACACTCCAGTACTCCTCTGGTTTGAAGGCCTGGATTTCGCGTTCTCGTTCCACCACGAGACGTACAGCTACAGACTGGACGCGTCCCGCAGATAGTCCTTTGGCCACTTTTCGCCAGAGAAATGGCGATAGTTCATAGCCAACCAGTCTATCCAAGACACGACGGGCTTGCTGGGCGTCTACCATCTTGAGATCTAGAGGGCGAGGGTTTTCTATAGCATGGGTGATGGCGTGTTTGGTAATTTCATGAAATACAATGCGTTGGGCTTTTGCTGGATCAATATCCAGGATATTAGCCAAGTGCCAGGAAATAGCCTCTCCCTCACGATCCTCATCAGTTGCAAATAGTATGCTTTTTGTTTTTTTAGCCGCCTCTTTAAGCTCCTTAGCAACTTTAGTTTTGTCCCGGCTAACAATATAATGGGGTTCAAAGTTGTGTTCCACATCAACGCCGAGCTTGCTTTTTGGCAAATCTCTGACATGGCCAAAAGAGGATTTGACGATAAAATCTTTGCCTAAAAATTTGGAAATAGTCTTGGCTTTAGTAGGGGATTCGACGATGACGAGATTTTTCATGGATCTAAAGTATTAGTTTCAGAGGGTAAGGATAATATAAAAGATAAGAGCTGTCAATTCTGAGGTTTATTTCAATACATAGTTCATCCCGCCCAAGTTTCGGATCATGCCCTTCATTTCCATCAAAATTAAACAACTATTTACCGTCGGACTATCCAGGTCAGTAGTTTTGATAATTATATCAATATGCTGAGGTTCTTTTGATAGAGCCGCAATAATTTTTGCTTCGGTCGGACTGCTTGGCAGCATGACTTTGTTTTGTACGGTATTGATTAACCCCTCAATATTAAAGGCTTCAGTAATGTCGATGTGAGAAGTAATAATCTTTGCCCCCATTTTGATGAGGTTGTTTGGGCCGGCGCCAGTGACGCTATGAATGGGGTGGGGAACAGCAAAGACCTCGCGATTATAATCTAGGGCACAGCGAGCGGTGATGAGCGCGCCAGAAGTCTCAGCTGCCTCAATGACCAGTGTTCCCATACTCATGCCAGCAATGATCCGGTTACGGGCAGGGAACGAGTACTTAGTCGGCGCAAAACCAGGCGGATATTCAGACACAATAGCGCCACCGTTTGCAATAATTTTTTCTGAGAGCGGTTGGTGGAAAGCCGGATAGACATTGCGTTTATTGATGCCAGTGCCAAGCACAGCCACAGTCGTACCATTATTAGCCAAAGTGATGTGGTGAGCGATGCCGTCTATGCCAAGCGCCAGGCCGCTGATGATTGTAAATCCTTGACTGGCAAGTGGTCCAACAATATCTTCGCAAGCCAGTTTGCCATAGGCCGTGAACTTACGAGTGCCGACTACCGCCAGCGTTGGCGATGCAGTTGGTGGTAATTTCCCTCGAATAAATAATGTGTGCGGAGGGTCGGCGATCTCTTTGAGCAGTGTTGGATAGTTCGCTTCGTGTATCGAAACAGTTTCAATTTGTTCTTTTTCTAGAGTGGTAAAAATTTTTTCCAGTGGATTTTTTTCTCGCCAGGTGAGAAATTCGTGAGCGATATTTTCCTCCAGTCCAGCCGGTACTAAGTCGCTAATCTCTGCGTCCCATACATCTTTAAAATCAGAAAAATAAGCCGCCAGTTTTTGGTAGCGGTTATACGTCAGTTTGGGGAAGTGGGCCAGCGCGGCGAGGTGGTTCATGTTGTCCTCCTTAACCTTTTATTTGTTAGTCTATCAGTTTTTCAATTTCCTGTATTACGTGTTGGGTCACAGTGCTTAGTATCTTTTTTTCTTCAGCGGTAAATTTTCCTAAAACAAAATCAGCTGTATTGCGGATATCTTCTTGTTTGGCGGGTGCGACACCGACACGAATACGAGTAAAGTCTTGTGTGCCCAGGTGTTCAATGATAGATTTTATGCCATTATGTCCCGCTGGCCCTCGATTGGTTTGCACACGGGTTTCTCCAAGCGGGATATCTTTATCGTCATGGACAACAATGATATCTTTGATAGTACGTTTATAAAAATCAAGTAGGGCGCGTACCGCTAGACCCGAGTTATTCATATATGTTTGCGGTTTTGCCAGCACGATTTTTTTTTTATTGATTTCACCTTTGGTAATTTCGGCATTTGATTTTTTATCAAATTTCCATTCGGGAAATTCAAAAGTTGTAGCGAGCTTATCTAATAACAAAAATCCAGCATTGTGGCGAGTATCTAGGTATTCCTTTTCTGGATTACCGAGACCGATGATTAATTCCATACACCTCCCAATTTATTTTTTTTGAAATTACGTATATCCAGAGCTAGTTTTTTTAATTTTAAAATCGCGTCATTTCTCTTGGCTATATCTGTAACCAGGGCAGTTGTAAATTCCTCCGAGACTTCTTCTTTAGTTTTAAAGAAGTTTTCAATTTTCAAATTTTCTTCTTCTGTAATATGCCTCGCCCTTTCGCCGAGTTCGTTGAAATCTTGACCTATCATAACCATAAGATCATAATAAAGGTCTACTAGTTTTGTTGGATCTGATTCGAACCCTTCTTGATATTGGTCTTGCCTCATTCTATCCATATTGATTATATATTCGTCACATTCCGCCTTAGTTTAGTTAATTTTATCACAATCGGCGAAGCAAAAAAACCAAATCGTTCGCGCAAGCGGTTTTGGACATAATGGACGTACGAAAAATGGATAGAAGTTTTGAATTTAATCATCATTTCAAACAGCGGAGGATTGTTATGGAGCTGATGGAAAGCTAAAATATCTGGATGCCGTGTGCCTTTGCCACGAGAAGGTCTATGTTCCTTCTTTACTTGTTTGAAAAATTCTTGAAGTTCTTCTTCAGGCACGATAGTATGTCGTTCTTCCCAAGCGCGCATGATGAGCGGGAATATTTGATGGACTTTGTATTTTGTTTTGGCGCTCGTAAAGACGATCGGGGCAAAATCAAGGTGAGGGAAGTCGGCGTAAATTCTAGCTTTAACTTCGTTTCTAAATTCATCGTCATTGCCTCCGGCCAAATCCCATTTATTGATAACAATAATCGTGCTGCGAGTGTTTTCCCGAAGCAATCCAGCTAGTTGCTGATCTTGAGTGCTGACCGGTTCACTTGCATCGAGAACTAGTAACACAATATCAGATTTTTTGATCATGTTCAGACTTTTGCCAATACCGGCTCGTTCCAGTTCGCCCGAGACTTTTGCCTTTCGTCTAATACCTGCCGTATCAACAAAAATAATCGGTTGTCCATCTACTTCTACTAGCGTATCATGTGGTTCGCGGGTAGTGTGAGCCAGACTGCTGACAATGACTTCTTCTTTGCCAATCAGGTCGTTAAATAAGGTTGATTTACCGACATTTGGTTTGCCAATGAGCGCAACTTTGATGGCATTTTTTAGTTTGATTTTCTTAGGTTTTTTTTCTGTTTTTCCAAAACGTTTGAAGATAGTGTCCAGCAAATTTCCGATGTTAGCTCCGTTAGCTGCCGAGACTGGAAATGGTTCTCCCAGACCTAGTTTAAGCCATTCGCCTTCGTGCAGGGCATCACGTTGTCGTTCGCTGTCGGCTTTGTTTGCGATAAATAATAATTTATTTTTATCTTTGATCAATCTTCGAGACAGTTCTCGTTCCTGCGGTAATAGTCCGGCCTGCGCATCAACTATAAAAAGAATTAAGTCGGCCTCCTTGATAGCGAGCTCTGTTTGCTTGACAATTTCATCCTCAAGTTCTACGCCTTCCGAAAAAGTCACGCCACCCGTATCAACCAATTGGAACTGCTTTCCTCGCCAATTGACTAAACCGATATTTCGAGTGCGAGTGGTGCCTGGAATATCAGAAACAATAGCCTTGTTTTCCTCAATCATCTTATTAAACAGCGTTGATTTGCCAACGTTAACTCGGCCTACCAAGGCGATGGTGGGTATCTCGTGGTCAATAATTTTTGCTGGCGTAGCCATAGTGTTGCGTATAAATTGTTTAGTAAAGTTGTGTGTCCTATTGCAGTATTGTTTTATTCTGCCGGGACGGCATCTTCGCCCAGCATGACCACGATATCAGGCTGAGGGGTAGTGGTGCTATTATATGCTGTAGCCAGCCAGTCTGGCAAACTTGTGGTAAACGGAGCGTTAAGAGTGGCTGCTAGAGCAGTGATGGTTTTGTCTGGGGCCTGTTTGTTTACTATATATATAGTAGTGGCTGCGATTGGTCGTTTAGAACTATTGCTGATAGCCGAGATAAAAAATCCTGCTTGTTCTAGGTCGTGCTCTTTTTGAGCGGCGAGCCCCACTCGCCAAGTGCCATTTAATATATCAATTCTGGCTGTGGGGATGGCTGCGGAAGCAGTCGGGGCAGCCTGTACTTCTTGGTTTGGTGTATGTGCGGCAGGAGTTGTTGTTGCGTCAAAGATACTGTTGATAGCCATTTCGATTTGATCGAAATTTCCGGTTTTGGGGGCTAGTAGGTAAGCGCCACTTTCGCCAGTCGTTGGTCGCAAGAATCCGTTGGGAGAATCGTCTAGGACAAGTGTCTGTATGTCTTCGCTCCGTATCTCCGTCGCTAAACCGCCCAAGAAGACGATTTGATTGAATTCAATGTTTGTATTGATATGTTGCGAGAGAGAGGAAATTATTTTTTGCAGCGTCAGCGGGTTTAAAAATGTTTCGCTTGATAGAACCTTTGCTTTAACCGCCTCTATTACCAATTGCTGTCGTTTAGCGCGGGCAAAATCAGACCCCTCACCATTATTCCCGTGACGAGAGCGGCTGAATATGAGCGCGCGTTCGCCGCTCATATGTTGAGGTCCGGCTTCAAAAATTACCGTTTGGTATGAATTGTTTGTTCCCGGATATGAAGAGTCAATAAACGATCGTTCCACCGTTAGGTTAATTCCCCCAATCGCATCAATGATATCTTTGAAGGCGGTAAAATCAACTCGAGTATAGTATGGAATATCAATGCCAAAGGTGTCTTCAAAAATTTGTTTGGCAAATTCACCGCCATTACCGTTGTTTTTTAACTCTCCAAAAGCGTTGGCGTTATTTATTTTTCTATATCCATACCCCGGGATGTTGACCGACAGGTCTCTGGGTATGGAAATCATAGCCACCTTTTTAGTACTGGGTTTGATGCTAAGAATGATATTAGTATCGCTGAGGTATGCTCCGTCATGCCCCGGGCCGCCGATACCAAGCAAAAGAATGTTGATGCGGTCATCTTGTTGGCCGACCATAACGTTGTCTGATTTGAAGATAAAATTTCGCACATTTTCTAAGAAGCCAGTTTTTTTCGGTTTAAGGGTCACTGGATCATAATCAAGTCCGTTAGCCGGTCCTTTTACTATGGTGTAATTGCGTATAAGGAGCAGTCCAATAATAGCTATTCCTATAAATAAAAAGACTAATCGCTTAGTCTTATTCGTTGGCGGGGAGTTGAGGGGAAGTTTTTGGGGTTCAAGTAGGTTTATTTTTTGATCTTCCATAGGTAGATACAGCTATGATTTGAAATCTTTTCATGAATAATCATTTTAACACAGAGCAGTGTCAAAGGCAATCTGGATTTTTGACTCTAAAATCAGAAATGTGGTATAGTTCATTCTCGGAGGGCCGTTTTATACGGCCACTTGGCTCAGTTGGTTAGAGCGTTGCATTCACATTGCAAAGGTCACTGGTTCGAATCCAGTAGTGGCCACATCGCAGGCGTTCAAATTTTTATTATATTTATAA
The DNA here is from genome assembly GCA_964514995.1 of uncultured Gammaproteobacteria bacterium. Lineage (GTDB taxonomy): Bacteria > Patescibacteriota > Patescibacteriia > Magasanikbacterales > GWA2-37-8 > XYD2-FULL-39-9. The sequence continues at coordinate 588 of CAZETA010000023.1, read as the reverse complement.
AATATGTCCGTAAATTTAAGCCGGGAAAACGTAAGTACTGGCGACATAGTTTTTTCCTGGACAGTTCCTGAATATGAACAGCATGATCGCAGCCAGCGTTGGTATATTATCGCTGGCGCAATCGGTGTAGGCCTCTTGCTTTTTTCTGTTATTTCTGGTAATTATCTATTTACTCTGATAGTGGCACTTTTTGGCATTATCTTGTTTTTACAAGATATTCAGGCGCCAATGGAGGTGTTTTTTGGGATTACGGAAGCCGGTATTATCATTGGAGACATATATTATCCATTTAAGGACGTTGTTAATTATTGGATAATATATAATCCGCCCGAAGTAAAAAACCTCTATTTCTTGACGAATAATCTGCTTAAGCATCGTTTACAGGTTCCGCTTTTAGACAATGATCCTCGTCCGATCAGGGACTTTCTTAATCAATACATTCCTGAGGATTTAGATCGTGAAGAGGAACCATTGAGCGATCGTTTGGGGAGAGTTTTGAAACTGCATTAAAAGATGCACTCGTCGTTCAATGGATAGGACGCCAGCTTGCGGAGCTGGCAATCTAGGTTCGATTCCTAGCGAGTGCAC
>CAZETA010000022.1:0-14215 GCA_964514995.1 uncultured Gammaproteobacteria bacterium | reverse complement strand
GGGCAAAACAATTTGAATCCATATATACCTCACCGCCAAGTTGGTATCATGATGCAGCCGGACGCCAATTCTCTGCTTTGAGCTTAACGAACGATTTTAGCAATCTTCGCTCCGGCTTGTACTCCGCGTTTATTGCCAATAATTCATCTGCGGCAAATTATAATCGAAATAACTCTGCTTCCTTTGGCGGCAGTGGATCGAGCGGAGGCGGTTTTTCCGGCGGTGGATTTGGTGGCGGAGGAGGAAGGAGTTGGTAGTTTAATAAGAGAGTTGTATGAAAGACATTCCAAATCATGTTGCGCTAATTCTTGATGGCAATCGTCGCTGGGCGAAAGAGCGGGGCAAGCCAAGCTTTTTTGGTCATAAAAAAGGCATGGAAAACGCTAAAAAAATTGTTCTCCACGCGCAAAAATTGGGAGTGAAAGTAGTGACAATGTGGGGATTTTCTACCGAGAATTGGTCTCGTTCAGAGGGGGAAGTAAATTTTTTAATGGAGCTTTTTGAAAATTATATTGATAAAAATATTGATGATTATAATAAGTATGGCGTGCGATTTAATCATATCGGATCGCTGCAAGAATTACCAAAGTCACTGCAAGAGAAAATAAAAAAAGCCATAGAGCGAACAAAGAATAATACCGGGATCATTGCTAATCTAGCTCTCAATTATGGAGGTAGAGATGAAATGAAACGTGCTATTCAAAAAATAATTAAAAAAGGAGTCAGAGCAGATGACGTGACGTTTGATTTGATAAATGAAAATTTGGATACCGCTGGCTTACCCGAACCGGATTTTATTATTCGTACTTCAGGAGAACAACGGACATCAGGTTTCTTGATCTGGCAAGGTGTATATAGTGAGTGGTATTTTCCAAAAACTCATTGGCCGGCATTTGACGAGAAAGAATTTGATAAGGCGCTGGTAGAGTATGGAAAAAGACAAAGAAGATTTGGAAAATAGTTTTTATGCATGTACTAGATATTAGAATCGATGAGATGAATGCACAGCAAGCCATTGATCAAGTAGGTGATTTTTTGCGATTGCCGGATCAATATAAGATTTTTACACCAAATCCAGAGATGATTGTGAAAGCTCAGGAAGACGAATATTTTAAGAAAATTTTAAACAATGGCGACTTAAATTTGTGTGATGGGTTTGGTGTAAAAATGGCCGGTCTATTATTTGATAGAAGTCTGGCGCGTGTGGCTGGCGTTGATTTTATGCTTGATGTGTGCGGTTTGGCAGCTGAGCAGGGGAAAGGGGTGTACTTGTTGGGATCGGGTAATGATGTGGTAGTCAGCAAAGCTTGCGAAGAGTTGAGTAAAAAGTTTCCCACGCTAAAAATCTCAGGATATAATAAAGGACCGGAAATTACAGAGGGCTTGGCAAAACAGTTGGATGAGGGGATACTGGAAGAAATATGTAATTCAGGTGCACAGATTTTGTTTGTTGCCTTTGGGATGGGAAAACAAGAAAAATGGATTTATGAAAATTTGCCTAAACTACCTAATGTGAAAGTGGCTATGGGAGTAGGAGGTAGCTTTGATTTTATTTCGGGTGCGATCAAACGCGCGCCTTTATTTTTACGGAAACTTGGATTAGAATGGGTGTATCGTTTGATTCAAGAGCCAAGGCGAATTGGTAGAATTTTCAATGCGACTGCGAAATTTACCTACTTAGTTTTGAGATCAAAAATGCAATCTTAGATATGAAAACAATAAGTGAAATTATCGGCTGGAGCGGAGTGTTGATGATTTTATCGGCCTATATTTTGCTTAGCGTTGGTTTGTTGTCGTCTACGAATGTATATTATCAGATCTTAAATTTGCTTGGCGCGGGAGGAATTGTCTATCATTCTTTGGTGAAAAAAGACTATGAGCCGATGGTGCTTAATATCATTTGGGCGTTGGTGGCGGTGTTGGCGATAATTAAAATACTAATTTAAAGTTATATGAACTATAAAATTTTGGGGTATGCAGCTTTAAGCTCAGTTTTATTATTATTTTCCTATTTTGTTTACGCATGGTCCCTGCTTATGTTTTTTGGCGGACTTTTGATTCCGTACGATGTGGTTTTTGTGGAAATGCGCCCCCCAGTAGGAACTGTGACCCGAGATGTAAATGATTATTTTGAAACCCATGATTTAATTTGGATGAGTGTTGTTCTAGTCTGTAGTTTAGTCGTTTTGGTTGTTTCAGTGATTAGGGGTAAAAAATTTTCCATTTACAGAGTGTTAAATCATTTTTCGGTATTAAATTGTTTTTGGGGGGCTTGTGTCATGATTTTTAGTATTGTAGGACGTTTAATCTCAAATAGCGATTATAATTTGATTGGTATATTCGGAGGTTTGCTAAGCCTATTTTTGGTTTGGTATTTACAAGTTTCTTTGTTTTTTATAAAACCAAAATTAATTACTTTTGAAGATAAAACTGTATGATTAAGACTCGCTTCGCTCCTAGCCCGACCGGATACTTACATGTTGGCGGGTTGCGTACCGCTCTGTACTCCTATCTATTTGCCAAGAAACACGGTGGTAAATTTTTATTGCGTATAGAGGATACTGATCGAGAACGATTTGTAGCAGACGGTGTGTCGAATATCCTGAAGTCTTTGTTTTGGGCAGGACTGGCTCCGGACGAAGGGGTGGTGCAAGATGCAGATGGTGTCATAGACGACGCAGGGGAAAGTGGTCCCTATACTCAGTCTGAACGATTGTCAATATATAAAGACTATTCAGAGCAGCTACTAAATGCCGGTCATGCCTATTATTGTTTTTGTACCTCAGAACGATTGGATCAATTGCGTGCCAATCAACAAGCCAAGAAAATGCCAACTGGCTATGATGGGTTGTGTTCTAAGCTTGATCCTGTAGAAGCCAAACAGCGAGCGGAAAGTGGAGAAAAACATGTCATGCGTCTCAAGATGGATAAGCATGGCGAAACCGTTTTTACTGATTTAATTCGCGGAGAAGTGCGGTTTAAAAATGAGCTGGTTGATGACCAGGTGCTTATCAAATCAGACGGTTTTCCCACCTATCATTTTGCTGTCGTGATTGACGATCATCTGATGGGGATTACTCATATTATTCGCGGAGAAGAATGGATTAGCAGTGTGCCCAAACATGTGCAACTATACAAATATTTTGGTTGGGAGATTCCACAGATGGCTCATCTGCCACTACTACTTAACCCAGATAAATCAAAGCTCAGCAAACGCCAGGGCGATGTGGCGGTAGAGGATTATAGAAAAAAAGGCTATTTGCCAGAGGCTTTGGTAAATTTCGTGGCTTTCTTAGGTTGGAATCCGGGCACAGAAAAAGAAATGTATTCTATAGAAGAATTGATTCAAGATTTTGATTTAGCTAAAGTTGGAAAAACCGGTGGCGTGTTTAACATCGAAAAATTAGATTGGTTTAATAAGCAATATATTAAAAATTTGAGTAACGCTGAATTAGTAGAAAAGGCTAGGCCCTGGCTTGAAGAAGCAGGAATTGCACATTCGTCTTTGCTTGAAAAAGCAGTTGGCCTGGAAAGAGAACGCATTACCACGTTGTCTGAGTTACCTGGAGCGATCAAGTTTGTTTTTGAATTACCTGAATATAGTCCAGAATTGTTGATATGGAAGAAAAGCTCTGCGGAAGAGGTTAAAAATATTTTACCGAAATTGCTAGATTTTTTTCAATCAGTTACTGAAGAGGACTGGAAAAAACTGGTTCTAGAAGAAAAAACTAAAGCCTGGATAGCTGAACAGGGTTTTTCAACTGGTTCGGTCCTATGGCCGCTTCGGGTGGCTTTGTCTGGCCAGGAAAATTCTCCCGGGCCGTTTGAGATAGCAGAGGTGTTGGGGAAAGAGGAGTTAAGTAGACGACTTAAATCAGCAATTATTAATTGATATTTAAATTTATGGCAAAAAGTACCAATTCTGCGTTTGAATATCAGTTAAAAACTATAGAAAAATTGATGATAGTAAATGAAGGTGAAGAAGCTGGGTTAATATCAGGTACTTTAGAAGGAAAGTTTCTAATTTTAACTCCAGATGGGAACAAGAGCTCTCTTGGCAACGAGAAAATTGAGCCATCTACAGCAAGATCAATGTATGGTAGGATCAAGGAATTGCTAGAAGAGAGAGAAAGAAGGAATAGAGAAAAACAAATTCCAACAGCCGAGGTACGAAAGACTGGCCTGGACCGTTTTTTTACTGATTTATTTGGCAGAAAGAAATAAATCATCGTTCTGTGGTATAATACATTCATGAAGAAGTTCGTCCTCATTTTTTTGTTACTGTTAGGTTTAATTGTAAACCCAGTTTTTGCATTGGCTCAAACTGCCAACTCCAGTGAGATTGATGAGTTGAATCGCCAAATTGCCGCTAAAAAAGAGACGATCAAACAGCTAGAAGAGACTATAGCTAAGTATAATAAGAACATTGAGCAAAAACAAACCGAAGCGAAATCACTCAAAAATCAGCTAAGTATCCTGGATAATCACATTACTAAAGCGGAGGCTGACATCGAACTGACTGAAGCAAAGATAAGCCAGGCTCAGTTGCAAATCGAGACGTTAGAATTGGGCATTGCCGGTAAAGAAGCCGCGTTGGCAAAGCAGAAAAAAATCATTGCGAAAATGGTGCAGGCAATTAACGCAGATAAGCAAAAAAGCTATTTGGAAGTGATGTTAACAAACAACAGCTTTGCCGAATTTTATGACCAACTGCAGTATACAGTACAGGTATACCAAGACATCGGTCAGTCTGCAAAGGTGCTTCGTTTGATAAAAGAAGATTTGCAGAAGAAGCGCAATCAGGTGGCGGCCACCAAAAAAACCTATGAGGATCTGAAAAGTAGCCTAGATGAAAAGAGGTTGGCTTTTCAAAATCAGTCTGATGCAAAACAGCAGTTGCTTGTTGCTACAAAATCCTCAGAATCAAAATACAAGACGCTTCTTTCAAGCCTGAAACAGCAGTATCAGGCGGTGATCAATGAGCAGCGTGCCTACGAAGATCAGGTGCGTAAAAAATTGGCTCAACAAAATAAGTTGGGAGACAGTGTTGGAGCTTTTGGCTGGCCGTTATCAACACGAGTGATAACTGCAAGATTTCACGATCCTGATTATCCATTTAGGAATGTATTTGAACATAGCGCCATTGATTTGCGTGCAGCACAAGGTACACCGGTGCGAGCGGCAGCATCTGGTTATATTGCGAGAGCCAAGACCTGTACTTTAGCCAGCTGTTATGCGTATGTGCTTATTGTCCATACGGGCAATCTTTCCACTCTCTATGGCCATCTGAGTCGAATTGATGTGGCTGCGGATCAGTTTGTGAACAAAGGCGATATTATTGGCCTTTCTGGCGGGAAACCGGGAACGGTGGGTGCCGGACCGTTTGTGACTGGACCGCATTTACACTTTGAGGTACGCTTAAATGGTATTCCGGTTGACCCGATGGGATATTTGGAGTAGAGATTAACCAATTTATTATTCCGACCGAAGCGCCGCAGGCGCGGGGTTGAGTGGAGGAGTTCTTTAAATATAGTATTCGCAAGAACTAAGTATAAGGGATCCCTGCGCCACCGCTGAAGCTTTAGGCGGCACGCGGTTGGCTACGCTCGGGATGACAGTAAAAAATTATATGACAAAAAAATTGAAAGTCGGAGTATTAATGGGCGGACCATCCACAGAACGAGAAATATCACTTATCACAGGCAAGGCAATTTTTGGAAATTTGGATAAAAAGAAATACAATGTATCGCTTATAGAAATGTCTAAAGACAGCTTGTTCTGGCTACTCGATAAAAATTATAAAAGAAAAAGAAAGATTGATTTTATACAAAAAGACAGAAAGTTATTTGATATTGTTTTTATCGCTTTGCATGGTTCGCCGGGGGAGGATGGCGGAATACAAGGGATGTTTGAGGCATTAGGAATTACCTATACGGGTTCGGCTGTACTTCCTAGTGCTTTGGCCATGAACAAAGTTTTTTCAGCGCAAATTTATCACGCCAACGGTCTTCCGTATCCTGAATTTATTCATGTGAAAAAAGACGGCTGGAAAAATTCTCAGGAAAAAGTTTTGCATGATATAGAAAGTAGGATTGGTTTTCCTTGTGTAGTCAAACCGGTTGATCAGGGATCGGCTGTGGGCGTGACTATTGTTAAGACAAAGGATGAAATTAACAAGGCGCTGGATAAAACATTTAGGCTATTTCCTTGGCTTATGGTGCAGACGTTTGTTGCGGGCCAAGAAGCCACCTGTGGTGTCTTAGAAAAAGACGGTCAGATTTTGCCGCTTCCGCCAACGCATATATTGCCGACAGTGGGGGAGTTCTATGATTATAAGTCAAAGTATAGAACTGGTGGTTCAACCCATGTCTGTCCGGCTGATTTTGATGAACATATCAATTTAGAAATACAAAAATTAGCTATTCAAGCGCATAAAGCCTTGGGCTGTCGAGGCATGTCACGGACTGATATTTTTGTCGCTGAAGATAAGAAGTTGTATATACTTGAAACAAACACTATTCCCGGCATGACCCCAACGAGCCTACTCCCCGAAGCGGCGCAAAAATCGGGTATCAGCTTCTCAGAAATGCTTGATCTGATAGTAGAAGCGAGTCTATAGTTTATTTTTTTCCACTGTGAAATTTCTTGTGAATTTCTTTGAGTTGCGGATTGGTGACGTGAGTATAGATTTGGGTAGTGACGATATTTTTGTGTCCGAGCAACTCTTGGACTGAGCGCATATCAGCGCCTTGATTTAAGAGATCAGTGGCAAAGCTATGACGCAGGGTATGTGGTGTGGCTTGGACTGGTAATCCAGCCATCGTAGTATACTTCCGCACTGATCGTTCCACCGAGCGGGGAGTAAGGCGGTGCTCATTTTCGTCATCGCCTTTTTTGTAATTTATAAAGAGGGGAGGCCACATGTCTTTTCTGGTTTTGAAATATTCCGCCAGCCATTTGAGCGCTCGATCAGAGAAGTAGATGGTGCGAATAGAACCGCCTTTTCCAGAAATGGTAAGTTCTTGGTCTGTGTATTTCCCTTTAATTAAATTTTGGACGTTAAATTGCTTGAGGTTAAGCGCGGTTAACTCAGACACACGCATACCGGTGGAAAAGAGGATTTCTAATATCGCTCGGTCGCGCAATCCATCGGGCGTGGAAAGATCTGGAATGCTGAGTAGTTTTTCCACTTGTTCAAATTTGAGAAATTTTATGGTTTTGTCTTCGTCCTTAAGCTTTGGAAGCTTGATTTTTTCCGCAGGCAGAGAAATAATATCTCGTTCGGCGAAATAATTGAGTAGATTACGAATGGCAATAAGATACGAATTTTGCGTTTTTTTCTTGATGTATTTTCCTCGTTTATCTTGTTTGCGTGAGAGGTACACCCGATAATCCCAAATATGTTCCGGTTGCAATTCGTGGGGTTTAAGGTCAGATAGCTTTTGTTCAGTGAGCCACCTGACAAACATCTTTAAGAAATTATCGTAATTTCTCGTGGAGACAGGGGACAGGCCCTTTTCAATCTCGCAATATTCAAGGAAAGTGGGGATATGAGAGGGGATCGAGTTGCTTGATTTGCGCATAATATACGACGTAGGTATGTCGCTTAATTTAAGAATGGGTATATTTTACCACACAGAGTAGGGAAGTGGCTATGATTGACAAAATAGCATTTTTGTGGTATACTGCTTTGTTACTTTTATAAGTAACATTTTCTTTACAATTCAAAGAGTTATAAGGGATTTTCTCTGTTTTAGGTGCCTGTATATGGGCCTCAAAAACAGGGAATAATCCCAAATTCCTACTGGTGATCCTGAAAGGATTGCCCACCATGATTCGTCAGACTAGGAGAGTGCCATGCCGCAGATCAAGAAGATCGAGCTCCCGTCCCATCACACCGGCCGTTCGTACACCTCGGGTAAGAAGGGGAAGTCCTACATCTTCTTCGCGGACGATCACCTGCTGTACTCGGTGGACTTCCGGACGCGCACGGTCTGGGACATCACCAACTCGCCCGACGCCAAGGCGACCATCGCCAAGATGTCGTCCTACCAGAGCGTGCCGCAGTGGGCCTACGCCCTGCTGCGGAACATCACCGCGAAGGTCGTCGAGTACCCGAGCAACTTGACCTACGCCATGGTCGACGAAATCGAGATGGCCGAGGTCGCTTCGATCACCACCATCCCGGTCAAGCCGGCGCCGTTCGACCTCAGCCAGAGCATGGTCTTCTGGAAGAGGACCAACGGTCGGACCGTCGTGCTCGTGCTCGGCGAGGACAAGAACCCGAAGACCTCAAAGGTCTTCCACATCAACAGCGACGGCAAGGCCAGCATCTGCCTCAACGGCTCGAAGGGGCAGCAGTACACCACCGAGCAGCTCATCGAGAAGGGGTGGCTCGAGGACAAGCTCGAGAACTTCCCGTCCATCCGCAAGCTCCTCGAGTCCGAGCAGGCCGAGAGCGAGGCCAAGGCCGCCTAGCACAGCTGGCGGCACGTAGTAGGCGCAACTCTTTGGGAAATAGCTATTCTCCAGAGTCTGCGCTTCTGATGCTAAGCAATTGGCACAAGAAGCGCTCTGGAGAATTTACATCATAAAAATACCTCGTACATTTGTACGAGGTATTTTTTTATTCAAAAATTTGAATTGTAAATTTCTATTATTCTCGGTACAATAAAGGTGTTTTATTTTCTAGTCTCTATATATGTCTATTAAAGACTTGGTAAATTATAAGGAACCTATGGTTTCTGCGGCCACAGTAATCGGCCTTTGTCTACTAGTCGGCGCGGGTTTTGGATCCTATGCAGCATACAAAATTAAAACAGCAAATAATACAGTCGAAGTCACTGGTTCAGCAAAAGAAACGGTTGTTGCAGATTTTGCCAGCTGGACGATTAATGTAGAGAGTAAAAGTCCGATTGATAATCAACAGGTTGGTTTTAATCGTTTAGAAAGTGCTAAAAAAACCATTGTTGATTATCTGCAAAAAAAAGGTTTTACTGAGATCGAAACTCCGGCACCGAATATGCACCCGGATTATTTTTATCCGCAAAATAGCGCTCAGGTATTAAGTGGGTATACTGTCTCTAGACAAATTGTGGTAAGAAGCGCGGATGTGGATGGAATTATGGCGTTAGCAGAAAATGTGGCACCGCTTGGTGGGGCAGGGTATACAGTTTCAATAAATGGAGTTGAGCTCACATATCAAAAGCTCCCTGACGATCGAGTAAAACTACTTTCTCAGGCTACAAAAGATGCGCAGGCGAGAGCGGCGGCGATTGCCAAAGAAACTGGCAGGTCTGTAGGCGCGCTTCGATCGGCTTCAGGGGGAGTGGTCCAAGTATTGCCGGTGGGAAGTGTCGAGGTTAGTGATTATGGAATGTATGACACTCAGAGCAAAAATAAAGATATTATGGTGACAGTACATGCTAGCTTCAGCCTTCGTTAGTATATGCGTTCTGTTGTAGACAAAAGCAGAATCTTTGCTCTAAATGAAAATGTAGTAGGGGACGGTCCTGTCGTGTATTGGATGAGTCGTGATCAGCGAGCGCATGATAACTGGGCGCTTTTGTATGCGCAAGAAATTGCCGCAGAAAAGAAACAGTCGCTGGCAGTGGTGTTTTCACTGGTGCCAAATTTTTTGGAAGCGACGATTCGTCAATACGAATTTATGCTTCAGGGTCTGGAAGAGCTGGAGCGCCAGCTCGGTGAGTATGACATACCTTTTTATCTGCTTCTTGGCGACCCGGTCGCACAAGTAACGCAGTTTGTAAAAGAGAAGGGAGCCGGAGCGCTGGTGACTGAATTTGATCCGTTGCACGTCAAAAAGAAATGGCAATCGCAAGTGGCAAAGATGTTGTCGTGCGCCATGTTTGAAGTCGACGCTCACAATATCGTTCCGTGCCGAGTCGCATCGCCAAAACAAGAGTTTGGGGCCTACACCTTGCGTCCGAAGATTCAAAAATTACTTTCGCAATATCTCACTGATTTTCCCTCTCTAAAAAAACAGGTTGTTTCGCCGTTAGTAAACAAGCCGGTTGATTGGCAGGCGGCACGAAAATCTCTGCAAGTAATACAGACCGTATCGCCGGTAGACTGGTGTGTTTCTGGAGAACAGGCCGCAAAACAAGCGCTTAAAAATTTTATACATGCTCGATTGCCCACCTACGAATCCTCTCGCAATGATCCGACCAAGGACGGACAATCAAACCTCTCTCCATATCTACATTTCGGTCAAATTTCCGCTCAGCGTGTGGCTCTTACCGTCCGTAAGAGCGGCGCGGTCCATGCGAGCGTACAGGCTTTTCTCGAAGAGCTTATCATACGCCGAGAACTCTCGGATAATTTTTGTTTTTATAACTCAAATTATGATTCGGTAGAAGGGTTCCCGGCCTGGGCAAAAAAAACACTTGCCGAACATGCCAAAGACCCACGAGAGTATGTGTATGAATTAGCTGAATTTGAACTGGCGTGTACGCACGATCCGCTGTGGAATGCGGCTCAAATACAGATGGTGCAGACCGGCAAAATGTATGGCTATATGCGTATGTACTGGGCTAAGAAAATTCTCGAATGGACAAGAGATGTGGAAGAGGCTCTACGCATCGCAATATATCTAAATGATAAATACGAACTTGACGGCCGAGATCCCAATGGCTATGTGGGTGTGGCTTGGTCTATCGGCGGTGTGCATGACAGGGCTTGGTTCGATCGACCGGTATTTGGGAAAATCAGGTATATGAATTACAGAGGCTGCAAATCAAAATTTGATGTAGACGCGTATATTGAGCAGTTTAAAACTTAAATGCTCTAGTTTTTCATTACTTGTCTTAATTTCCCTCAACTCAGCCAAATTCTAGTATTTTAGCTAATCTTAGCCAAAATACAAGGGTAGGGAAGGGGAGCAGTCGTTTTCAAGATTGTAATCTAATAGGTGTATTTTTAGCTGACTTTGTACGAATAGGCTATACCAAATTTAAAAAAGAGTTTTACCCCCCCCCATGCAAAAAATGATAAAAGATGTAATACGTTGGTTCGGTACAGAAAGTTAACGGGTTTTAATCCTATAAGTTGACCTCGACAGCATTGCAAATAAATGATGCTATGTTTGTTGATAACGAACATCTAAGGAAACCGTTCTATCGACTATGTAGCCGTATACCTATAGAAGTACCAAAGGCTGCCGGAGATACAGAGCATACCGTTAAGGGCTTTGTATATCTAAACGGTGTCCTTAAACTTAAAGAAGACGTTTTGGTGCATAAACTATAGAACATTAATCCATTAATCCCAGTCACAAAATAAACCTCACCAAGGTGTATTTTTAGTAGTTGTGATTGGGGCTAATACTAGATCTCAATATACCTAAGGATTCCTGTGTTATATGTGTCGCTTAATCTATGTTATACGACGTAACTAATTTCCAAATATTTCAATCCCCTGTAATTATAGGCCTATAGTTGTATTAAAAAAATCTTTACATTACTCCTTCAGTAATATTTGACGAGAGTTCGTATAGCGCTCACCTCTTTATAATCTACCTGCTACCAGGTCTTTTTTCGATTTCTTGTGCTCTGGTTCAGATATGATGTAATTTGGCTAATCTTAGCTAAAATAATAAAAAATGGCTAAAGTTAGCCAAATCATTCTCTGCTCTATTTCTTGAAGTAGGATTGAATCTCCGGAAAAACAAAGTGTGTTCCAGGATGTAAGGGATTTGGTAGGCTGTGCATATCAAACCATTCGATGGTTTCAATTGTGCTTGCTTCATTATTTTTTACTTCGTCGGGATTGATATGGATTAAGAAAGGAAATCCTATCCAATGTGTCTGTTGTTGATTTTGGGTGCGAAGTAAGTTAAATGGAGAAAGTGCTTTGATGTCGTATATTGTCTTGCAATTATACTCTTCAAGCAGTTCTCGTTTTACAGCCTCTTCAGGAGACTCTCCAAATTCAATTCTACCACCACCAAATTCCCAAGTGCCCTGCTCATCTCGAGCTTGTAGCCCTCTTTTTGACATGAGAAATTTTCCTTGACCATTATGACAAATAAAAATTGCGAATAATCCTGTAAAGTCAAAACCAGGCTTCATAGTAGGATTGTTATTTCCAGTAAATTTTTTCTCCAAAACGAAGATCGATGTATTCCTTTGGTTTTGCAGTTGTTAATAGCTCTTTCAGTATTGTAATTTGAGCAGTTATATCACTGGTTGGCTGAATAAGAATTTCCCAGGTTTCCCCAGTAGTAATAGTTACTCCGGAATTGATATTTTCAAATGTGAAAAATTTTGGCCGTAGCCTTCCCTGCTGGGCGAATTCTTTTTGCCATAGGATCGCGGCATCTATTACGCTTGTCGGCAGAATATTTTGTTGCCTATCCTGAATTTCAATATTTCTTTTATCATATATGATCGGGTAGTCCGAAAAAAAGTTTTTTATCTTTTCGTTGTTTGGAGTATGTTTGTAGCTTGGTTTGCTGGAAGTAGTAACCGTAGTACTTACCGTGTCAGATATGCTGCTTGTAGTCGGAGTGGAGATAGGGCTCGTTTCTATTTGTTTCAGTTCGTTTGGTTCGACATCAGCCAGTTCTTTGATTATTGTTCCCTCCTTGTCTAGTAGATAATATTTTTTAGCATTATCATATATGATGGCCGAAGTTTTCTCTCTAACTTCCACATGTAATTCACTGGGAAATTTTTTTTCTACAATGACGCTTTCTAAAGAGAAGTGATCAAGGATATTATCGGCCAGCTTCGCGCTGTCTACGAAGAAGTAATTATCTCTCGGCAGCCAACCTTTTTGTTTGAGATATGCATTTTGAATGAATGAATCCACTTCGTTACGAGGCGTGCTGCCTAAATTAAAATATAGTATTTTTTTTATTTTAAAATACGGCGTGAAAGCAAGGCAAAGTAGCCAGGCCATAACCACAATAAAAAGAATAAACAATTTTAGTTTTGCTCGGCTTGGTCTGACTTGATTTTTCGGCTTAAATGGGTTGCTTTTATAGTGCGATGGTAGATCCGAAACAGAAATAATTTTTTGTTTGCGTTTAAAAATACGAGAGATTTTTTTTCTCAAGCTTTCTTCAGGTCGGTATTTTGCAAATGCTTTCTCTGAACGAAAGTGCTTCATGCTATAGACGAATTAAAGTTGGGTTTATTCTGCTGACAACTTCGTGATTAATGGTTTTGCACCATTTAGTCAAATGATCATCTATGGTAATTGACTTGTCTCCTTGCCGGCCGATAAGGACGGCCGCATCCCCTGCTTCTACGGACAAGCCAGTTACATCAACCATGCAGATATTCATACAAATTCTTCCTAAAATTCTGCAATATTTATTTTTAATAATCACTTTTCCTATGTTGGAAAGTCGTCTATCATACCCGTCTGCATATCCGACCGGTAAAACCGCTATCTTGGTCATTTTTTTTGTTGTACAAGTACCGTCATACCCTATTTTAGCACCCTTAGGAAGGGTTTTAACTTGAATTACAGTAGTGTACCAGGATAAGGCGGGTTTAAGTTGTACCGTACGTTTTTGATTTGGGTAAAGGCCATAGATACCTCGTCCGATCCGGACAGCGTTCGCGTGGCTGTATCTGTAAAAAACCGTAGAAGCTGTGCAACTTATATGCTTGATAGCGATATCAAAACCATTTTTTTTGAGTGTTCCCTCAGTTGTAATTAAAAGCTCATATTGTTCTTTGGTAACCTCTGCATTATCTTCGCTTGAAGAAAAATGACTCCACAGTCCTTCTATCTTCAAATACGTATAGGTATTTGTTACTTTTTTAACAAAATCGACAGCTTCTTTTGGTAAAATTCCTAGACGCGAAGTACCAGTGTCGATTTTCAAATGTACTTTTACTTTTTTTCTTTGCTTCTTCCCTGCCCTATCGAGCGCTTCTGCTTGCTTCAGATCGTATAACGGGAAAATAACATCATTTTTTACGGCTGAATTTATTTTTTTAACTTCATGCGGATCAAAAAAACTCAAAATCATAACCGGCTTTTTCATCAGATTTTGCTCAATAAGAATTTGAGCCTCATCAAGACTAACTACGCATATCCGGTCTGTTTCTAAATTATTTTGTAGAATTTGCGCAATCCTAATAAATCCATGGCCATACGCATTAGCCTTGATCACTGGCATGAGTAAGACCTTAGGCCCGGTCAACTTTCTGAATTGTTTTGTATTATAACGAATGGCTTC
>CAZETA010000021.1:0-16255 GCA_964514995.1 uncultured Gammaproteobacteria bacterium | reverse complement strand
GTTCAACGGATAGAATATCAGGCTTCGAACCTGAAGATAGGGGTTCGATTCCCTTCGGGAGCACACATAGTCTGTAAAAAATCTCGATTAATTCGAGATTTTTTATTTTGACAAAATTATCTTAACCCCACAAATCTTGACTTGTTTAAAGAAATAGTATAGGGTCGGTACATGCTGCGACCGTGGCAATGGAAACTGTTGCTGTGCGCTGTGTTCGGCCTCACCTGGGCCATATGCATGAGCGCAAGCTGCAGAAATATGTAGGGCTGTCCCTACACTCGCGCGCGTGATGCTCGACATACGCGTGAGTAATTTGTTCTTTCCCGTCGAGCCATCACAAAAAATTCCGAGCATGTCGGAATTTTTTGTTTTTAATAAATCATGATCTTGATTTATTTTTGCAAATTTATAAATTTCTACTTTAACTTTTATAACTTCACCTGCCCTGTGCATAACTTTCACTTTTACTATTCACAAATTATAGAAAACACTTTATAATAACTATGTCGAGAAAAATTTTTACAGCAATGCTTGTCTTGTAAAAGTTTCTTCAAAATAAATTTTTTCTTTTCCTCGCGAGTAGAAAAAATTTATCAGATAATTTTTAATCTCATTACAATGCAAATGCATTATAGTGAGAATAAGAAGGGAGGTGCCCACATATGGCAGCCAAGAAAAAAGCTAAGAAGAAAGTAGCTAAGAAGAAAACAGCTAAGAAAGCTCGCAGATAGTCTTCTAAAAATAAAAAATTCCCGAATCAAATTGGGAATTTTTTATTATAAAAAGTAACCGGATCTACAGAAGTCTTCCTTGCTTTTCTTTGTCCTTTATTGATGCAAAATTTACCTCAACAGAGCCAAAAATACCATCATAGCCTGGTTTAACTTTTACTTTACCGGACCGCATATTAGCGATCGCTTGGGCGATCAATTTGTTACTGGATTTATTTTCAATATCTGAAATATCAGCATGAAGAAGGATAAAGAACTCTGTCCCAATTTTTTGAATCATGGCATCGTATTCTTTCAAAACTTTTTTACTGCTTACGCCAACATCAAACACTTTGGCAATAATTTCTTTAAGCGGCACTATGTACTTATGAGAAATAAAATCGGCTGGTTTAATTTCTATTTCAGCTCTGTCAGCCAAATCGTCTACGCGATGTAGGACACCGACAGTAACTTTCTTCTTACACTTGGGACACAAAAATTTATTCCGCTTCGTCTGATCCGGTGACAAACAAACTGCACAGACGGCATGTCCATCAAAATGATACTTCCCTTCTTCCGGATAAAACTCAATGGTGTATGACAATTTCTTGTGATCACCTGTTTTTAACGCTTTAATAATTTCTTGATAATCATACTTCTCGCTCAAATCTAACACATTCGCTTCTCGACCCAACTTGTCCAAACTGTGCGCATCTGAATTGGAAACCAACGTAATATTGTCTAAAATTGAAAGTCGGTGATTCATGGTTGGATCGCTTGAAAGACCAGTCTCTATGGCCTGAATATGCGGCGTCAACTCTTCAAAGCAATCTTCTATCCGGTCATAGCCTGATTTGGAACCCAAAATACCAAACCATGGAGTCCAGGCATGGGCCGGGATGAGCATAAACCCAGGATCAATATCGAGCAGTATTTGTAGGATGGTTTTGGCAGACAATCCCATGATCGGCCGACCGTCGGCGCGGATATTAACACCTTTCTCTACCAATACTGCATTAAATTTTTCTACGGATTTGATATTTGGCGCTAAGATGAGTAGATGCACCCGGCGAGTCGCGTCTTTATCCTTATAGATACAGGAAATTTCGGTTCCTAAAATAAAACGAGTTGGACTGCTATTGCTTTTCAATTTATATATACCACTTTTTTCTTCTGCCAAATTTTCCTTGATATGTTCTATCCAGGCGGGATGGGTAAAATCCCCAGTCACTACAATATCTATTCCCTTCCGCTCACAAGCAACTGCAATATTAGGCAAATTCAGATCTTTTGAACACGCCCGGGAATAGCGAGAATGAATATGTAGGTCAATAATTTTTTCAGGCATAGATTAGGCATATAATTTTTGCCAATATAAAGGTATAGGCACTTCTAGAATTTTTCTCTCTTCTTTAGTAGCTAAATTAAAACTAAGTGACGTGGCTGATAGAGCAATCTCTTGATTTGACAAAACTTCAGGCGCGCCGTATTTTATATCCCCGACCAGTGGAAAACCAATAAACGCGAGTTGAGCACGAATTTGATGAGACCTGCCAGTACCTAATCTAATTTTCAACAGACTGTAATTTCCGTTTGATTCCACTACTTCATAAGCAAGCTCAGCTAACGCACTGCCTGCGACTTGCCTATCATAAACAGTCGTTTTGTTTTTACTCTCATCCTTAACTAGCCAGTGTTGTAAAATTTGCTTCGGTTGTTTTGGCTTACCAACCACTACTGCATGATATGTTTTTTCTACCGTATGCTCGCGGAACTGTTCTGACAATCTGCTGGCTCCCTTGCTCGTTTTAGCAAACAAGACGATGCCGCTCACATTTCTATCCAAGCGATGAATAAGACCCAAAAAAACATTGCCGGTCTTTTGATATTTATTTTTTAAATATTCCTTTACCTCATCCATTAGACATACCTCTCCACTTCGGTCTCCTTGCACTAAAATCCCGGCTGGTTTATAAACAGCAAGCAAATGGTTGTCTTCGTATAAAATTTGTACAGACATATTACTTTAACCATGTTTTTAATTCGCATAAAAACTCTGCTCGCCTCTAGCAATACCTTCTGCAATTGTCTGTTCAATTACTGCGAACATGCTTTTAACATGTTCTGCTTTTGTATTATTTACGTCCTTAAAATAAGCGCCTAACCAATTCGCTTTTATAACTTCCAATTTACGAAAGTCCTTTCCTGCAAAGCGGCTAATATTCTCTCGAAAAACTCTTAACCAATTAGCATCGGTTCGCTCACGCGCGCGAAGCATTTCTTCCAAAAACTGCAAATTTTTATTTCCACCGCAGTCAGCCTCTAGATCTGTTTCATATGGCAGATCTGTTAGCCCGTCCTGATCGCCTGAATGTTCACTGCTAGCCCTACTAGATAACAATAAAAAGCCAAAACTGCCTAAGTCTCTTTCCAACTCCTGAAGTATTTTGTTTTTTTCATCTTCGCTGTCATTATCATAGGCCTGCCTTACTCTATTAAATCGCATATCTGGCGTGGTAAGGAAAATGGTCTCTAATAAGGCCTGCGCCTGAATATAGCCCATTCCGACATTTGTGGCTGATTCATCAAATATCCGCAACAGCCGATCATTACTAGAAGCAAATTTTCTCTGTGTATGACGGTATTCATGAACTAAGGTATCTGCTTTTGAAAATTTTTGTCCGCTTAGTATTTGTACGGCATCCTCTTCAGATATATAAATCGTATTTCTATTTGATACAAATAAAGTCGGGGCTTTAGTTTCTTTACCCCATTCTGATTCTGTCCACTGACCATTAATTCTATTACTCAATCTCAGTACTTTTATATTAAATTCTTTCCTATTTGATCCATGGATACCCATCTTTTTATCATATTCTTGAAACAATGCTATATTTCCAGATAAGATATAATCTTTTAACTTGTCACCCATCTCCTGGTTGACATACTGCTCTAATCTTACCGTATCGACCTCATCTTCTTCGTGATTTGGTTTCTCTAAAAGAGCGTCCATATACCTGCGAGCAAACTCCGCGTGTACTGGCGTACTCCCCTCAACCTCACCATCAGCGACTTTTTTTGCTATTTCAAAGAGATGTTGATCAAACACCGTCAACTCGTTTTCTGCAACTTCCTTTTTATCAATATCAGCCACATCAGCAACCATAGATACTTCTCCCTTTTTCTCTTTTTGACAATTAGGCCCATGACCTGCGTACTGAGGATAACCACAGGAAGAACATATACCTGATTCAGCCATCTTTTCAGTCATAAAATTTACAAATTAAATAGAATGCCACCTGGCAAAAATACCAGCTGGCAATAACCTGGAACTGTTTTTTTCGGCAATTGTTAATTCCCCTATTTCAATTGCTCCACCAAAACTTTTCATCAAGTCCCCCAAACTGTTCTGGTATGCTACGGCCGAATATCCAGAAGCATAGCCATTAATGATAAAAAATATCGGCTTGTCAGTCAAAATCTGTCTGCAATCTTCCAATAATGGCAAAAAGTTTTCTTCTATCTTCCAGACCTCTCCACCCGGACCATGTCCAAAAGCCGGCGGATCCATAATAATGCCGTCGTATTTCTTTTCCCGCTTAATTTCACGTTTTACAAATTTGTGCGCATCGTCCAAAATCCACCGAATCGGCTTATCTCCTAGGCTAGATAATTCAGCATTATCTCTGGCCCAACCTATAGCCACTTTTGAACCGTCTACATGCACTACTTCGGCTCCGGCTTGGGCAGCAGCGAGACTGGCGCCCCCAGTGTAACCAAACAAATTTAACACTCGACACGGTTCTGTTGTCTTTGCCGAACTAATTTTTTCTCGTATCCAATCCCAATTACTGGCTTGCTCCGGAAAAATGCCGGTATGTTTGAAAGCCGATAATTTGATCCAAAATCGTAAGCCTGCAAGCTCAATTTGCCACCGATCCGGCAGTTGCCTCCGCACGCTCCAATTGGCATCAGTGCTCGCCCGACGAAAATACGCGTCAGCTTTTTGCCATTCTGATTCAGATAAATTTTTATTCCACAGAGCCTGCGGATCTGGTCTGGCCACTACTACCTCGCCATACCGCTCTAACTTTTCTCCATCGCCGCTATCAAGCAACTCATAGTCTTTTCCGGCTGGGGTTGTTAAAATAGTATACTGGGACATACTTATTCAAAATCAATTCTAAACTCTACACCATGCTTTTTAAAACCTAATTTCTCATACCACGCATGCAATTTTTCTCTGCCAAATCGACTGGAGCAAATCAACTTATAGCAACCAATCTTCCGGGCTTCGTCTATAACTTTTTCTACTAACTCTGTACCCAGCCCATTTCCTCTCTGTGAATCATCAACAAAAACATCCTCTAAAAATCCATATGGTTCTTCGTGTAAATCATTATATATAATATACAGCCAAGCCCTGCCTACTTCCTGACCATTTTCTTGGGCAGTTATTCTAACTGCATAACTATCTTTTTTAATTTCTTTTTGAAATTCCATACTTATATATATTTCTTTAAAATTTTGCTCAATTTTTTCGGATCCAGGCCACCTTCGTCTTTTTCAAAATCTACACTGATAATTTTTCTATTTTTAAGGCTCTCCTTGTCAAACGCAAATACTCCCCACTCTTTTTCCGTATAAATTTTTTTTTGTTTTGGATTAAGTTTATGACTATTATGAATAACCAAATCAACTGGGCGAGGTAAATATTTTTCTAACTGCACGACCATCTCACTGAGCTTCTCCGGCCCAGTCTCCCCATTGAGTCGATAGGCACTGCCTGCCAAGTAAATTATTTTTGCTTTTGATCGTTCAATCGCCTCTTTGATGCCAACCGGTAGCAAAGTAGCTATCAAACTAGTATACAAACTACCAGAACCGATAATAATTGTGTTTGCATTTCTTATAGCCTGGATTGCCCTAGGATACGCCAGGCAGTTTGGCTCTAACCAGACTTTTTTGATCTTCCAACCTCTATTATATTTTGGCGTATCAATAAACTCTTCCGTTCTAATAATTTTGCCATTCTCCAACTCGGCAACCAAATCAGTATTCTCTAAAGTCACTGGATAAACCGTGCCTTGAGCCTGCACGCTTTGAGATAATGCCTCTGTTGCATGCACAAAGCTTCCGGCAAATTCCCCAGATAGGGTTAAAAATAAATTACCTAAATTATGACTGTTCAACTTTCCTGTCTGCTTAAATCTGGGCTGATAAAAAATTTTCCGTAATGATTGGTAATCGTAGATTGATAAAGATAAAATTGCCCGCATAATATCCCCGGGCGGCAATGTGCCTAACTCCTTGCGCAGTTTACCAGACGATCCCCCCGAATCGCTCATCGAAACTATAGCTGATATATTTATTTTATCTACGTGCGGCTTGAGCGCCTCCAAACAAATTGCCGAACCATTGCCCCCGCCAATGACCACTACATTTTGCATACAAATTATTATCTTATAATTGCCATTTCCCTGCCCACTTCGGCAAAGGCCTTAACGGCATGATCTATTTGTTCTTTTGTGTGAGCTGCAGAAATCTGCACGCGAATACGAGCTTTGCCTTTTGGCACTACCGGATAGGTAAAACCACGTACATAGACACCTTTGCCAAATAACGCTCGAGCCATATCACTGGCTATTTTTTCTTCCATGAGCATGACTGGCGTAATCGGATGCTTGCCATCGCCACCTAGGGTAAAGCCTAACTGTTCCATTTTATTTCTAAAATATTTGGTATTTTCTTCTAGTTTTTCTCTATTTTTAATAAACTTCTGATCATAATTTTGCAAAACATACAACGCGGCGTTGGCAATCATCGGCGGCAAAGAATTGCTAAAGAGTGTGGTACGGCTTCTCTGGTGCAGCACCTGAATGATTTCTTTTCTGCCAGCAGTAAATCCGCCACCGGCGCCACCCAAGGCCTTGCCGAAGGTGGAAGTCAAAATATCAATTCTGTCCATAACTCGAGCCTGTTCTATACTACCGCGACCAGTGTTGCCTAGTACACCGCTGGCGTGGCTGTCATCTACCATCACGAGGGCCCCATACTTCTCTGCTAAATCACAAATTTCTCCAAGCTTCGCTGTGATTCCGTCCATTGAGAACACACCGTCAGTGGCAATTAACATCCGACGAGGCTGACCTTTTGCCAAACACTCTTTCAGTTGATTTTCCAAATCCTGCATGTCACCATTTTTGTAGCGATACCTCTCGGCCTTACATAACCGAATCCCGTCAATAATACTGGCATGATTTAATTCATCGGAAAAAACCGCGTCTCCTTCTTTCAAAATTGTCTCAAACAAGCCAGTGTTCGCATCAAAACAAGAAGTGTACGTAATCGCGTCTTCCTGACCAAAAAATTTACAAATTTCCGCCTCCAGGTCCTTATGAATCGAAGAAGTACCGACAATGAAACGCACGGATGCTTCACCAAAGCCGTATTTCTTTACTCCTTCTACAGCCGCTTGAGCTAATTCTTCTGAAGAAGCTAGTCCAAGATAGTTATTGGCGCAAAAGTTTAGCAGAGTCTTGCCCCCGACCAAAATTTCAGTCCCTTGTTTACTCTCAAGCACACCTACCTCTTTCCACATGCCGCTGTCTTTTACTTCCTGAAGCTCTTGTTCAAATTGTTGTTTATAATTTCCGTACATAAAAATTTAATTAAACTTAATCAACAGTTTTGGATGCTTTACCATCATGTCTTCAAACTTCTCTTTCGTATACTCGGTAATAGGCAGAATCGTACCATTGCCTCCGTTTAAAATAACGTTGAACATATTGTCTTGAATACCGTTATTTTTATCTTCAAATAATTGCTTTGTGATATCCCAAGTACGCCACAACTGGCGACCAATCACGGAATGAAAGGTAAATCCGTTAAATATTATTCTATTAAAATCTTCAAATACAAAATCGCCTTGCTTAATGCCGAAGAGAATAATATCACCACCGCGACGAGTGGCGTACAGACAATTATTGACTGAGGAATTAAAGCCAGACATTTCAAAACTAACATCTACTCCCACTCCACCTGTTAGCTCCTTAATCTTGTCTGCAACTTCCTGATTGTGATTATACGGTTTATCTGAACTAGTCTGCTGAGTTAACGGGACAACCTCGTTAATACCCAATTTTTTCGCCATCTCAATGGCCATTGGATTTGGCTCTACCCCGATAATCGTCTTAGCGCCAAGGCCTTTTACCACCAGGGTCAAAAATAGACCAATAGGTCCGAGACCAAAAATGGCAACAGTTTTATCTTTGAGATCAACTTTACTCCCGGCATGGACGGCGTTGCCAAACGGCTCTTGCATAGCAGCGATTTCCGGACGGATTCTGGTAGTATCAGTTTTGCGTAGAATATGGGCTGGCACTTTCGCAAATTCGGCAAAACCGCCGTCGTGAGAAATACCTAATATCTTTTCGTTGGTACACACTTCTTTTTGTCCTCGTAGGCATTGGTAGCACTTTTCACATACCACATGCGATTCGCAGGAGACAAAATCACCGACGGCAACCTCTGTAACTTTACTACCCACTTCTGCCACTTCACCAAAAAATTCATGCCCAATGACGCGATATGGATTCCCACTGTTTTTTATTTGCTCATCAATAGTACCCAAGATTACATCTCGAAAAGCGGCCCGGTTCCAGATACCTCGATCTGTGCCGCAAATACCTGCGTAGTGAACTTTTAACAATACATATTTGTCATCCGCAGGATTATTCGTATCTAAGGTAGGCTTGGGAATATCAACCAAATCGAATCCTCGTGAATTTTCCCAATCGGTTTTGCTTTTGTCAAAAACTAGTGCTTTCATAAATATATTTCTAAATAATTATTTTCTTATAAACCACAGGAGCCATCACCACCTTGCCTATACTCCTGACACTTACCGCAACTACCCTCAAAAAACTCTGAACCATTTGATTGCAGACATGTGTGGGCTGGATCCGCCACACATCTACCCTGACATTCTGAAGAGTTGATGCATGGTTTATTAGCGTCTTTGAATGGCCGGACACACCTACGTTCAGAGCTACAGTTATAATAATATTCAATCATTTTTCCACCAATCGCATCGCATGTTTTGTCTTCAATGTAAGTAGAGAGAATTCCCAATCTCAAAAATTTACCCAAGTCATGCACAGTAGCAGTATATGAAATATCAACTATTAAAATTACTACGAGCGCTAAAATTATTTTAAGTTTTTTACTCATATTTTATTCCACCGTTACACTCTTGGCCAAATTTCTTGGCCGATCAACATCCCGACCCAGTGCCACAGCCGTATGGTACGCAAACAACTGCAACGGAATGGTATTCAAAAGTGGTTCTAAGAGCTCCATAGTTGGAGGTACGTAGAGCACATCTTGAGCCAACTCGGCAGCCTTTTCATCACCCTCAGTGGCAACTAAAATTATCGGTGCTTTGCGCGCTTTTATCTCTTCCACATTACTGCGCATCTTATCATAGAGCTGGTTTTTTGTCATAAGCGCCAGCACGGGAAACTCTGGCGATAAAAGAGCGATCGCTCCATGCTTCATCTCTCCGCCTGGGTACGCCTCGCTGTGGATATAAGTTATTTCTTTTAATTTCAACGATCCTTCCAAAGCGACGGGAAAATTTATCCCTCTGCCCAGATAGAGCATATCCCGAGAATTTTTATATTTCTCAGCTAGTTGTTTTATAGTATCACTTTGCGCCAAAATAGCTTTCATCTTCTCCGGAATCTCTCCCAAAGCATGCAGCAGTCGTTGCCCGGTAGCGACACTTAATTTATTCAAACGGCCGAATTGCAAGGCGTACAAAAGCAACACCGCCACCATATTAGTATAGGCTTTGGTCGAAGCAACGGCGAGCTCCGGCCCGGCGTGAATATAGGTACCACCATTGGTTTCTCGAGCAATCGTTGAACCGACAACATTTACAATTCCCTTCACAAAGGCGCCTTTTCTTTTCGCTTCTTTAAGGGCGGCCAACGTATCAGCGGTTTCTCCGGATTGAGAAATACCAAAAACTAATGTCTGGCTATCAATAATCGGATCACGATAGCGAAACTCACTGGCCACATCCACCTCGGTCGGAATACCGGCCAGCCGTTCAAACATATATTTTCCTACTATACCGGCATACGAAGCTGTGCCACAGGCAATTAAAATTATTCTTTTAATACTTCGCATTTGGTCCTCGGTCATATTGAGCCCTCCCAGGTGCGCCGTGCCATCTCCCAATTTATAACGACCTCGAATCGCATCCTGGACTACATTTGGCTGATCGAAAATTTCTTTCAGCATGAAATGGGGAAACCCTTGTGTCTGGGCCTGTGCTTCATCCCACTCAATCTCCTGCACTTCTTTCTTTACAATACGATCCTTAAGGTTTACTGTTTCTAATGAGTCCGGGTTTATCTCGGCCAATTCACCGTCTTCAAGAAAAATAACTTTCTTTGTATAGGCGAGCATGGGTGTGGCATCGCTGGCAACAAAATACTCACCTTCACCAATACCAACAACGAGCGGACTGCCCATACGCGCGACTACCAATTGTCCAGGATGGTCAGCATGCATAACGACGAGCCCATACGTGCCCCGTACTTCAGCCAGTGCTTCTAAGACTGCTTTATGCAAATTACCCGAATACTTTACTTCTATCAAATGCGCTAGGACCTCCGAATCTGTTTCTGATGTATACGTATGCGAATTTCCTAGAACATCTTTCAGTTCACGATAGTTTTCAATAATACCATTATGCGCCAGAATAATTTTACCAGTACAATCAGTATGCGGATGAGCATTGTTCTCGGTTACACCACCGTGTGTAGCCCAACGTGTATGCGCTATACCAAACGTACCGTTAATTGATTGTGTCTTTAATTTTTCGGCCAGATTATCAATTTTTCCAACAGATTTTATTGTACATGGCTTGCCATCATCAAAAATGGCGATACCGGCACTATCATAGCCTCGATATTCCAACCGCCGTAAGCCATTGACTAAAATTGGCAAGGCTGGTTTTTTCCCAATATAGGCGACGATTCCACACATATAATATTAAATTAATTTTTCTGCTAAATCTAAATTTTCTTTCGTATTGATACCAATGGCTTCCTCCGGATCGATAGAAATACTAGAAACTTTATAATCATTAACAGCTCTGTCAACCAAATCGGTTAAGTAATACTCGCCCTGGGCGTTATTATTTTTTAAGTTTTTTATTTCTCTCCAAAACCAATCCGCCTTAAAACAATAATAGCAGGGATTGAGCTCCAGACTCAATCGCTCCACCGGCATGGCATCCCGCAACTCAACGGATTTAACAATTTGGCCTGCCCCATCCCGAATAATGCGGCCAAAATCTTTAAGCGCTGCACGGTTACCTTCGAAATTCGGCACGGTTACCGTCATCATGGTCAATACACTTTGTTCGACAATATGGCGATCGGCCAGGCGTTGTATGGACGCTGGTTTGAGAAAAGGCATATCGCCATATAAGACAATGATATGCTCTACATTGCCTTCCAAAACAGGGGCAGCGCAGGCGGCCGCGTGACCAGTGCCCAACTGCTGTTCTTGCACTATATATATTGCTCTGTCACCGAGGTAATCCTGCACTAATTTATGGCTCGGATTAACAATTACAACTGGTTTTTCACAAACACCAGCAGTTTCCACGCTCTCTACAACATGCGCCACCAGAGGCTTACCTTTCAGCAGATTCATGACTTTCGGTATCCCGGTTTTCATACGCTTTCCGTCTCCAGCCGCTAAAATGATAACGCCCACTTTATTTTGTATGGTGTTCTCGGACATATTCTTTAATCTCTGTTAAGGTTTTAAAATGCAGTAAGCCACTTTGTTCATACTCAATTTCCGGAATGTGTTCGCCTTGTTTTAAAACAATGTTTAGTTCCGGAAATGCTCGATGCACAACTAAAGTTTCTTTCACTTTATCCTCAAAAAACCATGAATTATTTTTTATTTCCGAGCTGAATTTTTCTATCGCTTTTTCCTTTGGTTCGACCGTGGTAATGATCTGATCAAAATACTGACGAATATTGCCAGCATCAACTTTAAATTCTTGAATCTCAGCAACACCGATAGTTAATAAAACCATTTTTTCTCTATACGATTTTAAAAAATCCAAAAATTCATGCGTATCTGAAAAAACAAACTGCCCGACATTTTGCAAACATTCATCCAAGATGTTCAAAACCGCATCCTTCGAAAATCCATGTTCGGCTAGGGCACGTGCGTGGGCTATATGCGTGTAACTATAATAGGTTTGCTTATAGGTCTGGTTATACAATTCACGAGGTATGCCTATTTTTTCCAGTGCCAAAATACGAGACTCCTTATATGCCATTGTGTCTAGCAAAACATCATCGAAATCAACAATAAACATAGATTATAAATTATTCCACAAGCTATCAAAAATATTTTTCTGGGTTTCACACACTCCAGCATTCTCTATCACAACCCCAACCGGCTTGTTTTTTGCGTCAAGAGAAATATAAGCAGTCTTACCAGGATAAATAATAATATACGTTTGTGTTTCAGATGATGCTTCAAGCCATTTGCGCTGATCTAATCCGCGCAATTCGCCACCTTTGCCAAGGGCAATCACTTTGACCGAAATACCTTTGGCTAAACGCGCGTCGCTAAATGTCTCAAATCCATCGTACATATATTCTCGCACACCGGCGGCGGAGTAAATACGATATTCCATCTCTCCGGTTCTCTCACAAACTT
Source organism: uncultured Gammaproteobacteria bacterium (assembly GCA_964514995.1). GTDB lineage: Bacteria > Patescibacteriota > Patescibacteriia > Magasanikbacterales > GWA2-37-8 > XYD2-FULL-39-9. The sequence goes on along the minus strand of CAZETA010000021.1, from coordinate 3,782 downwards.
CTAATACATCTGCTAAAATTTCATGGATTCTTTCTTGCTCAAAATAGCGAGCTACCGGTCGTTCTCCGCCTTTGTCATGCAAGGATTTTAATTCAGGTACGAGCTGACCTATATCTTTTTTAACTTCCTGCAAATTTTCCATCTGCTTGGCAAGTAGGGCACTCAGACGAGACGGGTCCTCAGCAACGAAATACTGCTTTGAATCCTTTTCGTAAAAACTGACTAAACCCTGGTCCTTTAATTCCTTAAGTAATTCATGCACAGTACCTCGATTTATGCCTGTTTTCTCAGCTAATTCGCGCACAGAAGAGGGCCCCAAACTCAATAAATCCACATACACAGTGGACATCTTGTCAGAAAAACCTAATTTACTTAATATTGAGATATTCATATTTGGGCTAAAATAAGCATAACATAGACAAAAAAAGCTGTCAATTTTTTTCTGACAGCTTTCTGTGGATAAGGATTAAATTTTTATTATTCTGCTTTCCATCTCAGCATTATAAAGCCCATCACGAGCTGCTCCAGTCAGTCTAGCTCGCTGTAAAAACGCTTGCTGCCCTTCACCTACATTACTCCCACTCCACGCCTTTAGAGCTGAGGATTGCAAGGCCCGCCCATAGGAAAAGCTGAGTTGCCAGGGACAACTTTGCCTTATTTTATTTATAGCATCCAAATTTTCACACGCTTCCTGCTCCGATTGCCCTCCGGACAAGAATACAACCCCTGGAACTGTGGCCGGTACCGAAGCTAGCAAGCATTTCACGGTGGTGGAAGCAATTTCCGATGAGGTAGCTTTAACTGCGTCTTCTCCGGGTATCACCATATTGGGTTTGAGAAGCAGGCAATCTAAAGCCACGTTATGCTCATTCAACTTTTCAAAAAATATTTTTAGCACCATTTCCGTAACTTCATAACATTTGTCAATATCGTGCCCACCATCCATCAGAACTTCAGGCTCTACAATTGGCACAATATTATTTTCCTGACAAAGCTTTGCATATTTAGCCATAGCCTCTGCATTGGCATTAACGCACTCAGTTGTAGGCATGCCAGCGCCAATAGAAATAACAGCCCGCCACTTAGCAAATCTGGCACCTAACTCATAATATTCTTTTAACCTTTCTCCCAAACCTTCAAAACCATCCGTAACTTTTTCTATTTCTGAATCATTAAATGGCAGTGTGCCCTTATCTACTTTGATGCCTGGGATTATTCCTTTCTGGGCCAAAAGTTTGACAAAAGGCAAACCCTCTTTGGTTGACTGACGAATAGTTTCGTCAAATAAAATTACTCCGCTAATATATTGCTCTATGTCAGGCGTGGTAAACAAAAGTTCGCGATACGCACGCCTTGTTTCTTCTGTCGATTCAACACCAATCGTATCAAAACGTTTTTTGATTGTACTCGTACTCTCATCGGCCGCTAAGATGCCTTTTCCTGACACCACTAGGGCTAAGGCGTTTTTTTTAAGTTCTTGCATATACATTATTGATGTAAGCGATGGTGCGTTTCCAAGAATCTCACTGTCCCCGTTTTCACCCGCATCACTACTGAATTAGTCATACAATAATCTGAAGTGTAGCGTACACCTTTCAAAAGTGGGCCGTCAATAACGCCCGTAGCAGTAAAGGTTAAATCTCTGCCCTTCGCCAAATCCTCTAAACCTAAAATTTTATCTACATCAACTATACCCATCTCTCTCAACTCGTCTTGCTGCGCCTGATCTTTCGGCGCCAAGCGAGCCTGTAATTCACCACCTAGACACTTAATAGCCACAGCAGCCAGCACCGCTTCGGCGCTAGCGCCAATGCCCATCAACAGATCTATCCCTGAATCAGGCAAAGAAGGAGCAATGGCTCCCGCCACATCACCATCGCTAATTAAACGCACGCGAGCCCCAGCCATACGTATATCGTTAATCAACTGTTCGTGACGCGGACGATCTAAGACCATTACTACTAATTCAGAAACTGGCTTGTGTAGACGATTGGCTACATTGGTTAAATTCTCTGCTACCGGCGCGTCTAGCTTTATAGATCCTTTAGCCTCAGGACCACAGGCGATTTTGTGCATATACATGTCCGGAGCGTGAAACAGAGAGCCTTTGAGACCAGTGGCAATAACCGAAATAGCGTTAGGTACACCATTGGCTACACTATCAGTGCACTCCAGCGGATCTACGGCAATATCTAGAGTCACTCCTTGTTCAGGTGCTTTTCCCAATTTTTCTCCGATATACAATTCCGGGGCTTCGTCTTTTTTTCCTTCACCGATTACTACCGTGCCATTAAAAGGAACCTCGTTGAACCGCTTACGCATTTCATCAACGGCTGCACCATCTGCGGCTTTCTTGTCGCCGCGCCCCATCCAATGTGAAGCAGCAATGGCGGCCGCTTCGGTTACCCGCACAAACTCTAAAGCAAGATTCCGGTCCATACAATAAATAGGCGGCTGATGTTAAAATTAAAAAAAATTAATTAATGGGTGCTAATTTTGGATTTGGACCATATTGATTTTGATCCTTGTTACTATCGCGCGTAAAAAAGACAAGGAGGACAAGAGAACCAATCGGTATGGCATTTATTAGTAATAGCCAACCTGAATAGTTAATATCATGCAATCTTCGAGCGGAAACTGCCAAGGTTGGTATGAGAGTTATAAGAAAATAGGCAGTACTCAATGGACCTCTATCTTCCAAAAAACTAGCGTCAAACAGACGCTGGTCAATCAAGGCAAGGACCACAAAAATTATTGTGTTAACTAGAGTAAAATACCAAAACTCACTTCGAGTCGCACGCCCCTTAAAAATCGCGTATTTTTTTAATACTTCTATATAGTAATTCATACAGATTATGAAATAAATTATAGAAACAGTATAGCACAGCTTTAATTTAAAATACAAAAAAGACCATTGTCCTGGCGACGGCCTACTTTTGCGTTTCCGCTATCATCGGCGCTGATTGGCTTAACTTCTGTGTTCGGGATGGGAACAGGTGTGACCCAATCGCTCATGTCACCAAGAAAATGGTCTTTTTTGATTTTATTTTAGAAAATTCATCGGCCTAACAATAATAGAGTTCTCTAGAAATCAGACGAAGATTTCTGAGATCAAAGCACATCTTAGTGCTTCTTTCGTGCGCTCGACCGATTAGTACTCCTCAGCTCAACACGTTACCGTGCTTACACCTAGAGCCTATCAACCTTGTAGTCTACAAGGGGTCTATAACGAATGTTAATCTTGAAGACGGCTTCACGCTTATATGCTTTCAGCGTTTATCCGTGCCAAATAATAGCTACCCAGCAATGCCCTTGGTAGGACAACTGGTACACCAGAGATTTGTTCTTTCCGGTCCTCTCGTACTAGGAAAGAGCCTTCTCAACATTCTACGCCCGCAACAGATAGGAGACCGAACTGTCTCACGACGTTCTGAACCCAGCTCGCGTACCGCTTTAATTGGCGAACAGCCAAACCCTTGGGACCTTCTACAGCCCCAGGATGCGATGAGCCGACATCGAGGTGCCAAACCGGACCGTCTATAAGGACTATCGGGTCCGATCAGCCTGTTATCCCCGGAGTAGCTTTTATCCGTTGATCTTCCACTCTCCTATATGAGGTGGTCGGTTCACTAACTTCTGCTTTCGCAACTGCTCGGGTTGTAGCCCTTGCAGTAAAGCCAGCTTGTGCGTTTGCGCGTCCAGCTCGATTTCCATCCGAGCTAAGCTGACCTTTGTAAACGCCTCCGTTACATTTTGGGAGGCAACCGCCCCAGTTAAACTAC
>CAZETA010000020.1:0-16370 GCA_964514995.1 uncultured Gammaproteobacteria bacterium | reverse complement strand
TCGGTAGTTCAACTGGTTAGAGCACTGCCCTGTCACGGCAGAAGTTGCGGGTTCGAGTCCCGTCCGACCCGCAAGTAAAATTCACCCTATACACAAGGGTGTTTTTTGTATATGGGTTTGTTACTTTAGAACTCTTACCCTATAATATTGACTTTTAACTATGATTATGATATTTTATTTTGTCCTCCAAACGCGTCCAGTGACGCAATAGAAAGGAGGTGAAAAATGACCGAAGAGCAAAAAGAAGTCAAAGAGGCTCTGGCGAGCAAGGATGGCCGATGCCTTCTACGAATGATCAGACGTAAGCAGTGCAGCACCGAGAAGATCGTAGCTGGGCAACCTATCGTGCTGCTGATCTTTCCCTGTGCTGCGCCAGGCGAGAATGCGCAGACCTTCATGTTCTGTTCGCACGCCTGTCTGAATCAGTACATCCTCCTCGAGCAGGAGCAGGACGAGTAGCGGGGGCGGCGAACGGCTTTCGGCCGCGGCGAATCGAATCTTCGATTCGGTGCACGTCGGCCACTCGCACGGCCTTCTTGCACCATTGTTCATAATCAGTTATGGATATTGGTGTGAAGGTCTTGTGAGTATAATTTTATCAAAACACTCTACAGCAATGTGGGGTGTTTTGTTTTTAAACATCCCTAACCCTAGTCACCCAGGTTCCCACTTCGTCCCATACTCCCCGCAAAAAAGACACCCCATAATCAAGGATGTCTTTTTGTTTTAAATAAAGTCTATACATTAAACCATTGCTGTGTTAGCAATAATGTATTAAAATATGAATAGATTCTAAACAATTTGGCCAGCATCTTAACCAACCATATGCCAGAAGGGCGAATGCCTATAATTTATAAACTGCTTCGGAAAGACGGAGTACCTGATAGACCCGAAGAGCTCCGCCAATGGACAGTTGATTTTACATCGAAGTCGGCCACCGATACTGAACCTGCTTGTGGTGAAATTGTCTTGGAGGAAGTTGAAGGGGAGAAAAGGAAGCTCACAATGCGTTTTCAATCAAGAGAGATGGGCATGTGGCTGACCTGGAGGACTCGTAAAGATGGCCTCCTGACTAATAGACAGTCAAATCAACTTCTTGAGGAGATCCGGAGTTGCGGAACCCTCTTGCATCCCTTGACCCCAGGCGACGAGGAACAAAAGCGAAAATTGATGGCCCAAGACAACAAAAAGCGCCAGAAATAAACATTGCAACGGCTTTTTCAAATTCCGCCAACCATAGCCACCCAAGTTCCCACTTCGTCCCATACGCCCGGCCAAACTATAAAACAAATACCCTGACTTATAATTTAGAGTCAGGGTATTTCATCTTCTTCAGTTGAATTTTTATCTTGGCAATGTGCTTGTTACCTGATCTTCTAACACTTCCGTCCTGTACTGCCAATTCCCCATCATTCCCGCACTATAGCCATTAACAGGGCCGCCACGATACAGCATCATAGGATGACCATACCCTCCTCCAAATCCCCAACCTCCGAAATACCCACGCAACACCCCTAATTTATACCCGGTACAAAAAACAATTACTAAGACAACGAAACCAAGCACCCAACAGACCCACGATTTCCTACCCCAACTCATATGACCGCCGCAGCATCCGCCATTATGTTCCCCACCCATTTTATTGTCGCACATATATATGTGAATTAACTCTCGATTTCAAATGAGATTAAAATCGAGATAAATAAATTTATTTTATAAATGCAACAAATTCACTCTCATCTAAAATCTTCACTCCTAACTCTTCTGCTTTTTTTGCCTTACTCCCCGGCTCTGCCCCTACGACCACATAATCAGTCTTCTTACTGACGCTCTCTGACACAGTTCCGCCCAAGGCCCGGATCTTTTCTTTGGCTTCATCTCTACCCATAGTCGACAAGGTGCCAGTCATCACAAAAGTTTTTCCACTTAATTTTCCACCCGAAACAGCAGCTTGAGGGCTCAAAATCTCAACCCCATTTTTAATCAAATCCTGCAACAATTTCTTATTTTTTTCCTCTTTGAAATAATTATAAATTGAGGTAGCTACTTGCGGTCCGACATCACTGATCTGCTCCAATTCTTCGAGCGTTGCGTTATGCAACCTGTCTAAGGTAGAAAAGACCTGTGCTAGCTTAATAGCGGTTTCTTCTCCTACATGGGAAATACCTAACGCATTAATAAATCTCGCAAACGGAATTTGCTTTGCTTGGTTAATAGCCGCAATCAAATTATCTGCCGACTTTTCTGCAAAGCGTTCGAGTGGCTCGAGATCACCTTTAGTAAGCATAAAGATATCAGCGGCGGTTTCTATAAGCCCTTCCTTTACCAATTGTTCCATGATTTTTTTGCCAAGACCTTCAATATCAAACCCGCCCTTACCGACAAAATGAATTAGACGTCGCAACTGCTGCGCATAACAATTTTTGTTGGCGCAAAATAGAGCCACACTTTTCTCTTGCGCAGTATCTATCACACTCTTGCGTTGGACCTCACTTTTGCAAATCGGACAGGTTTTTGGTTCTCGTATCTTTTTTTCTTCACCTGTTCTGAGTTTGTCCAGCACCCGAATAATTTTCGGGATTATATCGCCAGCTTTTTCTACTACCACGGTATCGCCTATCCGTACTCCCAAACGCTCTATTTCATCCCAATTGTGCAATGTAGCATGAGTGACCGTAGTGCCGGCGAGCTTTACTGGCTCCATGACCGCCACCGGCGTAATGGCTCCAGTACGTCCCACGCCCCAGATTATTTCTTTAATCTTAGTTGTCCCCTGCTCAGCGGGAAATTTCAAGGCGATAGCCCAACGCGGAGCTTTGCCAGTAAAACCCAAAATATTTTGGTATTTCTTTTGATTGACTTTTATCACCACTCCGTCTATCCAAAAATCCTGACTGGTTTTATGTTCTTGCCAGTGCGTATAAAATTCAAAGATTTCGGCGAGGTTTTTACAGACTTTCCAATGAGAATCAGTTTTAAAACCGAGGGTCTTTAATAATTGCAGCTCTTCCGCTTGCGAAACTGGGGCATTATCAGAAGATATATCATAGGCAGTAAGCGATAATTTTCTAGCTGCGACAATTGCAGGATCTAACTGACGAATTGTGCCTGCGGCGGCGTTACGGGGATTGGCAAACAGTGGCTCATCTTGTTTTTTTCGTTCTTCATTTATTTTTACTAGCATCTTCTTGTCCATCCAGACTTCTCCTTCCGCCACCAAACTCAACTTTTTTTCTAACGTAATCGGCACTGACCAAATGGTTTTGATATTGGCTGTCACATTTTCCCCTACCAGCCCATCGCCTCTCGTGGCTGCAGTCTTGAGCACACCTTCTTCATAGGTAAGCACCATATGCAGACCATCTATCTTCAGTTCACAGACATACTCCAGGTCAGCCGGACGACTGCCTAATTCTTTTTCTAATATTTTTAAAATCCGCTCTTGCCAATCTTCCATGTCTTGTGTATCAAAGGCATCATTAAAAGACCATTGCGTGACCGTATGTTTTATTTTTTCAAATTTTTCCGACGGCTGACCAGCCACACGTTGAGTCGGAGAATCAGGGGTGATAAGATCAGGATGAGCTGCCTCTATTTTACGCAATTCATCCATCAACCCCTCATACATTGCATCAGTTACTTCCGGATCATTTAACACATGATAGCGATATCGCAAATCATCCACTTGGGCGCGAAGTTTTTCTGCTCTAATTTGTAGTTCTCTATTCATAATTCATCACAACAGACCCATATACCAATTCACGATTTGGCCTCCCCAGATTAGACAAACGAAGGTAGCTAAAGCGAGATAGGTACCAAAAGGTGTAGCACTTCGTAAAGTTTTCTTCTTTAATAACAGAAGGATAAGACTGGTAAAAGATCCAACTATATAGGCAATGAAAAGCGCGGCCAAACTAATTGGCCAGCCCAACCACAACCCCATCATGACTCCCAAGCGCACATCCCCTCCTCCAATCCAACGGCCTTTGGAAACTGCGAATTGCAACAAGAAGAAACCGCTTACCGCCACAGCACCGAACATCATAGAAGCAATACTGTAGCCAAGATAAACATTAAAAAGTATACCAATTAACGACCCCAACCAAACGACTTCAGATAAAATTTCTTGATACAGGGCATCGTAGACAAACACAACAATTAAAAAAATTAAAAAAGTGATATTTCTCAAAAAATAAAGATAATTTTCAGTTGGATGATTAAGTGTATGCCGGGCCAAAAAAACAAACAGTATGGCGGTACAAATTTCTACCAGAAGGTACTGCAGCGAGATTGGATTTTTACAAGTTAAACATTTGCCTTTCAGCGCCAAAAAACTCAAAACCGGAATATTTTCATACCAGTGCAATTGGCGATGGCAAACTGGGCACATGCTGCGGCCGCTTGTAATACGAAAGTTTTCATGGGTACGCCAAATCCAAACGTTAAGAAAACTTCCCACGGATAATCCCAGTAAAAAAATGATTAAATAGCTAAATTTTCCAAAAAATTCGTAATAATACATACTGTGCATTCTAAATTTGTACCGTCCTATATAATAACACAATTGCAAAAAAACAAGAACCCTGCCTTTTTACGGACAGGGCTATTGTTTTTATAACGACAAGATATTAATCGGCAATTCCGGATGGACTTAACGTAATTCCATCAGACAAGCCATTCATAGTTGTTTCTAGGGTAGCGGTAATAGTATACGTATTATTGCCAAGTGTGTATACGTAATCCTGAGTTGCCAAAGGATCCGCAGGAACTTGACCCATATAGGCTCCTGCACATCCTGCTGCGCCAAAGCCACCAGAACCCAAACAAACAAAGTTGCCCGCGCCCAAAGTCACATTATCACCGGCTGGGTACGCGGTTTGATCGGTGTAGTATAATTCCAAAGCGGTTTGCAATTGTTTTAAGTCGGAAAGACGCTTGGCGTCGCGAGATTTTTCTCGAGCGTTACCTAACGCTACAACTGCTAATGTTGAAAGTAAGCCAATAATAGCGATAACTACCAACAACTCAATCAAAGTGAAACCCTTTTTATTCATGTTCATCATATTGTCACCCCCTTCCTATTTTTTATAATCATATATTTATCTTTTTCTTAAGACTACCAACATCATTATATCATATGTTAGAGCCTACAGCTCTAACACCTTTTTTACTTTATCCACAACCTCTGAAGGCTTGAAGTGGGTTTTGATCAAATAGTCAGCCGCGCCTCTATCCAAGCCGCGCTGCACATCATCTTGCTGTCCTAAATTAGTCAATAATATTACCGGAATGTCTTTTACCGCCGCATCGGCTTTTAATTTTTCTAGCACAGAAAAACCATCCAATTTTGGAAGCAAGACATCAAGCAAAACCAAATCAGGCATTTTTTTCTTGATATCAACTAACGCCTTTTCTCCGTTACTCGCCACACTTACCTTAAAACCCTCCAACTCAAACTTCTTCTGATAAATCTCGGCTAAAAAATTATCGTCCTCAACGATCATAATATGAGCTGATGTGCTTTGGGGCATATAATTTTATTTAAACTACAATCAAACAATATCTCTCATCGCTAACCCGACGGCCACAGACATACGCGGCCCAATCTTTCGCAGGATAGGCTTTAATCCATCTTGATAGACAACTCTAGCCCACGCATCTCCGACATAACATTTAATTTTAAACTTACTCTCAATATATTTTGCCAAAAACGGCATCATTGCCATGCCGCCAGTCAAGATAATTCTCTCAGGCCTCTTACCGGCATTGCCACTCTGGCGCAAATACACCTCAAGACTTACTTCTATTTCTTTTAGGATAGGATCTATTACCGGCATGAAAATGTCAAGCCATTTTTGTTCAGTGAGCAAATTATTGGCGCCGGTTGGTAAAAAATCGAACAAATCATGCTTGATCTGTTCCAGCGAATCAGGTTCGGTACCTAGAACATTTTGCATGATCTTATCTACCTTGTCACCCCCCGCATCTATACTCTGATGTGTAATTGGCACACCTTGATCAATAATAAAGAAGCTGGTTCGCTCTGAGCCAAAGTCAATAACCATAGAGACGGCCTGATCCCGGCCTATCAAACAGCGCATCAACGCTGTAGATTCAGGTTCCAAAGCCTCAAGCACCAGACCGGCCTTGCCAAAAACTTTAGAATAAAAATCAATCAATTTGTGCGAGACTGCATTAACCAGCACTCGCTGACTACTCGGCGCAGGAGAATTGTCTTTGAGCACCTGAAAGTCGAGCGCCACTTCTTCAAGAGGGACTGGCAATAACTTTTTCACCTCAGCTTTGACTGCATGGTCTAACTCTTCTTTTTTGAGCATTGGCAATGTCACGACAGCGTGAAAAACCGCCGACACCGGCAAACTGACCATAGCGGTCTTAGACACCGTTCGGGCAGTCTTGCAGAGCACCTTTATAGTCTCAGCATACTTATCTATCTGCCCCTGATCTTCAAGCTGAACAGGCACCTCCATGTTTTTCTGACTACTGTCTGTATTAAGAAGTTTTACAATGCTTTTATCTTCCTTAGGCTGAATTTTATGAATATCCATCTTGTCGGACGTAAAACTATAGGTAAACAACACCGGTCTCTTTTTTTCCAGACGCAATTCCACTAATTTTATACCTCCAGCTCCGACATCAATTCCAAGATATGACTTTGGTTTGAGAAAACCGAACATACAGAGATCTTTAAAACTTATTATAATTATAGCAAGAATTCGAGTTTAAGTGTATAGACAAGTTGAAAACTGGGGATAAATGAGATAGAATTAGTCTATAAAATATAAAACTAACTGTATGGCTGAAAAATTGCCCGTTAACTTATACAACACTCTTGAACGAGAAATTCGTCCGTTTCAATCAATCGACGAGAAGGAACACCCTTCTAAAAAACATCCTTTCGTAGGAATGTATACTTGCGGCCCAACTGTATACAACTACGCTCATATCGGCAACTTGCGCACCTATGTTTTTGAAGATATTTTGAAACGTGTTCTTGAATATAATGGATACAAAGTAGAACATGTAATGAACATCACTGACGTAGGCCATCTGACAGACGATGCGGATCGGGGTGAAGACAAAATGGAAAAAGGCTCGGCTCGCGAAGGTAAGACTGCTTGGGAGATAGCCAAATTTTATACTGAGGCATTTGAAAAAGATTTAGAAGATCTTAACATCATCAAACCAAATGAATTACCGCGAGCGACTGATCATATCAAAGAACAAATCGACCTCATTAAGAAACTTGAAAAAAAAGGTTTCACCTATCAAACTTCTGACGGAATATATTTTGATACCTCAAAATTAAAAGACTACGGTAAATTAGCTCAGCTTGATAAACAGACGTTGAAGGCTGGAGTCAGAGTAGATCTGGGTGAGAAAAAAAATCCAACTGATTTTGCTTTATGGAAATTGAGCGCCCCAAGCGGTCATCCTGAGCTTGCCGAAGGATCCCTTAAAAAACGCCAGATGGAATGGAAGAGCCCGTGGGGCGTCGGCTTTCCTGGCTGGCACATCGAATGTTCGGCAATGGCTGTCAAATACCTCGGCCAGCCGTTTGATATTCACTGCGGCGGCATAGACCACATACCAGTGCATCATACCAATGAAATTGCGCAAAGCGAAGCCGCCGAAGGCAAAGCGTTGGCAGATTATTGGATGCATGGGGAGTTCTTGCTTATGGGCAGTGATAAGATGGCAAAGAGTGGAGATAATTTTGTTACTTTACAAACACTCAAAGAAAAGGGTATTTCTCCCCTAGCCTACCGGTTTTTACTATTACAGGTTCACTATCGCAAACAATTAACATTTAGTTGGGACGCTTTGCAGGCGGCGCAGAATGGCCTAAACTGGCTATACAAAGAAGCGCGCAAACTGTCAGATCCACTAAAAATTTATTCAACTAATATTCACTTCACAAAAGAACCGTCTAATAACACCTACTTAAATCAATTCAACAAACTAATATGCGACGACCTCGATGTGCCAAGCGCAGTAGCTCTCACATACGACCTCTTAGCACATCATCAGATTACTGAACAGGATCGTCTAGATGCCCTACTTGAATTCGATAAAGTTTTTGGCTTACAAATTAAAGAAAACATGGCACGTCTCAAAACTGAGTTAGAATTATCAAAAAAAGATATTCCAGAAAATATCACTAAGCTTGTTCAAGAAAGAGAACTTGCTCGAAAATCGAAAGAATGGACTAAAGGCGATGAACTTAGAAAAGAAATCGAAAATCTAGGCTACGCAGTCAAAGACACCCCTGAAGGCACTCAAATAACAAAAAACTAATATGCAGCCCGGTGAAAAATTTGCCGGAGATAAAAAAATAGGAAAATCTTTGCTTTGGAATTTGGAACAGAAATTTATTGTTTTTTGTATTCCAAAAATGCCAAACTGGATTCAGTCCCATCATCTAACACTGGCAACTATCGCATGGTCATTCTTTATTATAGTTTTCGGATATCTAGCTAGTCGATATAGTATCCAATGGTTCTGGGGCACTACAGTAATGATAATAGCCCAGTATCTAACAGACTCCTTAGATGGCGCCTTAGGTCGTTACAGAAAAATGGGTCTTATTCGATGGGGATACTATATGGATCATTTTTTAGACTATATTTTCCTCTGCGCCTTACTCATAGGATATTCGTTCACCTTTAAAGACGAATACAACACACTCTTTTTTATCCTAGCCACGTATAGCGCCTTCATGGTTAATTCGTTTTTAAATTTTTCGGCTACTAATGAATTTAGAATATCATATCTAAAAATCGGCCCAACAGAAATACGCCTCGGATTCATTATCACAAACGTATTGATTATTTTTTCTCATGATAAAGTTCCGCTCGCAAGCTTACTCCCCTACCTTTTTATATTTTCTATGCTTGGCCTAATTGTTGTTATATACAGAACACAAAAAAATATGTGGCAGAAAGATATGGAAATTAATGTTGATAGAATCAAAAGGCCCTAACCTATTGAAGTACGACAGAAAATTTTATCAAAATTTTATCTTCACTCTTCTATAATTATCAGAATCCCAAATGACCTTACTTAAACCGACTATTCCGGTCGGTGGGTCTGAGGATATACCCAACATGCAGGGGGTTATATGGACCGTTTCTTGGCGCTATTCTTTTTCTTCGTAATTGCAGGCTGCAACCCGGAAGATCTGCGCGAGGCGCAGATCAGAAATATTCAGGTAAGCCAAATAGGCGCCCACTATCAAATCTCGTTTGAGCTGAACGGCCCGGCTTTCTGGGAAGTTGAAGCCAGCGACGAAATCGATGATCTTGGAGCGTTTTTTACTATCGCTCAAAACAAACCGAAGGTTAAAGAAGAAGGAGTGATAAATACCGAACCGCTTGCGCTCAATCTTGACGAGGACTACATCATCCGTGTCCTTGCCTATACCAAGGAAGATCTGTTGGCAGGTCGCGCAGCAATAGCGTATACCTACATAGACCGATAGCTCAGCACCTCCAAACCCTCAGGAATCCCGAAAATTCTTCTCGGGAGGGCGGCCTGGCCGCACGATACGCGGCCTTAGTCCATCCACTTCTTTATCTTAAATACCGTGAGCATAAGCATCGCGCCGATAAAAATAATGACAGAAATAATTACAAAACCAAACGGATGATCAACAAACGGCGTAGCCGGCGCGCGAATGGCAAAAATAGTGGCAATAAGCGTCAGGGGGAAAGTGATGACCGAAATAATAGTCAGAGTCTTCATAATCTCATTCATGCGCAGGCCCACGACAGATTCATTCGTCTCATCTAAATTATCCGCGCTTTCTTTTTGACTTTCCAAAGAATGCCAAATATCATTGGTGTGATTTCTTAGCATTGTAATATAGCTCTGATACGAAGCAATATCTAAATCCCTGCCGCCGCTGGCCACCAATCTGTCCAAAACTGTTTTGTGGCTCTGCATTGCCCTACGGAAATTGACCACATTCATTTTTAAACGCAAAATTTCCTCAGCCATTTTTCTATCCGGAGTTTTGATGAATAAAATCTTATCAATAGCATTAATATCTTCGTTGACATGCAATAAAATAGGAAAAATTGATTCGAGCAACCTGTTAAGAAGCTCGAAGAAAATGTGCGTAGCCGTTCCGGTGAAATACTTGCTTCTCACATCTGTTTTCTTTTGGCATGCCGCAAAAAAATCATTGATCACAGGCAAACTTGTATCGTGAACGGTAGTTAAACTGCTTCCGTTCAAAAAAAAGTCGACTTCCGCAAATCCTAACCTCCTAGTCTTGCGATCAAACACGGGAAAATGCAAGACAATGAAATAATAGCCATCACGACTAACAAATTTCGGCCGCTGGAAAGACGGCAAACTCTCGCGGATTTCCTGTTCGGCAAAACCAAATCTTTTTTGAAGATTCCGCAACACTTTTTCTTCAGACTGAGTGACATTAATCCAGATCAAACCATTCTGTTGGATTTCATTTGAATTTTTCATACGAACTCTATTATATCATATTGTGATAGAAGCAAAAATATGCTATCCTACTGTATATCCTTTGTATGGCTTTTATACCCACGAAAGAGAACCTGCCCAAAAAAAAATCCGCTGAACTTACCAACCCTCAACCAGAGGCTGATTTGAATTTGGAAACAGAGCGCAACACTGAAGGTGAACGGGACGAAATCAAAGATCGCCAAGAAAAACCAGGCACGGAAACCGATCAACGAAAATTAAGAAAAATGCCTGCCAAAAGACCATCCTTGCCTCCTCCAGTCAAAGACGAAACTGTTATTAAAATAGAAAAAATCTTAGAAGATGGCCTCAACGACTCATACCAACGTTTATCGCCGATTGCCAAACAAGAATTTAGAATCAAAGGAGAGCAGACTGCCGCCCAAATCCGCGACCTATTAAAAGGCACGCATGTCAAAATAAAAAAAATCCTGCGGTTGATTTTTGATTGGCTGCGAATGTTGCCCGGCATCAATCATTTTTTCCTCGAACAAGAAGCAAAAATAAAAACGGATAAGATAATGGCCTTAAAAAATAAACTCTAACAGCCCTTGCTTGATATGAATCTTACGGACCTCTTTAACAGCACAGCTTCTCTATTTAGCACGGATTTTTTTGTCATGATTTTTCCCTTCTTGCTTGGGTTGGTTTTTTTGATCTCGCTTCTTTTTATTCTAAAAGCGGTATTTACCGCCCGCGGCCGCAAAAACAAAGCGTTCCATAAAACAGTTCTACTCATCAAAGTGCCAAAAGAAAAAAAAGGCGAAAAACCCGAGGCTGCCAGCGCCGAAGAAAATATCAACCATATCCGTGAAGAGGTGGCGGTAGCGGAAACAATTTTTTCGGCGGTAGCGGGGCTTAAAAAAGAAAAAGGGTTAGGTGTATGGCTGCGCGGACGCAACGACCATGTAGCTTTTGAAATCGTTGTCAAAGACAATAAAATATCTTTCTATGTAGTAATGCCGGAAAAGATAAAAGGGTTTATGGAACAGCAAATCCACGCTCAATATCCATATGCCGAGATTACTGAGGAGCCGGATTACAACGCTTTTAAGCCGCAAAGCCACATCGTTGGAGCCTATCTATGGCTCAAGCATAAATCGGCTTTTCCGCTCAAGACATATAAAAAACTGGATAGTGACCCACTCATCGCCCTACTTAATCCTTTGAGCAAAATCGGCGAAGATGAAGGCGCAATCATCCAATACATAGTTCGCCCCGCCTCTCCGAAGTGGCGACGGCAAGGAGTACACATGGTGCGGGATATCAAAAAAGGCGAAAAGTTCGAAGACGTGGCCAAAAAAAATTATGTGCTCAAATTTTTTAAGGAGCTATTCAAACATTTGGCCCCAAAAAAAACTGAAGAACAAAAAATGGAACCGAAATACCAGATGACGCAAATGGAAGAAGAGATGATAAAAAACATGGAAGAAAAAATTAGCCGAGGGGGGTTGGAAACCACGGTACGCATCGTCAGCTCAGCCAACACAAAAGAAAAAGCAGTATTGAATCTGGAAAATATTATCAACGCTTTCAGCCAATACAATCTGTATCGCTATGGCAACACCTTGGCCGCAGCTGTTCCCAAACACCCAAACACGCTTATCCGAGATTATATATATCGAAGCATGAAAGAGACCCATTACATGGTGTTTAACACCGAAGAAATGGCTAGCTTCTGGCACATGCCTCTGCCAAGCACCGAGACTCCCAATATTCACTGGCTTGGCGCTCGCAAATCTCCGCCTCCAGCAAATATCCCAAAGGATGGAATCATTCTCGGCAGAGCGGTCTATCGCGGCGAAGAAACGATCGTTCGTATGAAGCGAGAAGACAGACGACGCCATCTCTACACTATTGGTAAGTCCGGGAGTGGTAAGTCCGTCTTTATTCAGAACATGGCAGTACAGGATGTAATAAACGGCGAAGGTGTCTGCGTCATTGATCCTCACGGCGATTTTGTCGACTATGTGCTACAACACATACCCAAAGAACGAGCCGAAGATGTCATTTATTTCAATCCTTCTGATGTAGAACGGCCAATCGGTCTTAACATGATAGATGTCCAGAGCGAGGAACAAAAAGATTTCGCCACCCAGGAAATGATTTCTATCTTCTATAAATTAGTGACTGATCCGTCCATGATCGGGCCCATGTTCGAACACAATATGCGCAATGTGATGTTGACGCTCATGGCTGACACCGAAAATCCGGGTACGATCGCCGAAATTCCTCGCATGTTTACTGACGATGAATTCGTCAAACAATGGAAGAAAAAACTGACTGACCCGATGGTGCTTGCTTTCTGGGATAAAGAAATGGCCAAAACTTCTGACTTCCATAAATCAGAAATGTTAGGCTACCTCATCTCAAAAGTTGGCAGGTTTGTCGAAAACGCCATGATCCGCAACATCATCGGTCAAACACATTCCGGTTTTAGTTTCCGCGAAGTCATGGATAAGAAAAAAATCCTCCTCGTAAATTTAGCCAAAGGTTTAGTTGGTGAAATCAACTCGAATCTTCTTGGTCTTATCATTGTGTCAAAATTACAGATGGCTGCTCTTGAACGGGCCGCTCTGCCTGAGGACCAGCGGCATGACTTCTACCTCTATATCGATGAGTTCCAGAACTTTATCACGGATTCAATTGCTACCATCCTCTCAGAAGCCCGTAAATACCGCTTGGAACTAATTATCGCCCATCAATACATGAAACAACTGGAGGATAATAAGGGCAAAACAACAGTTCGCGATGCAGTCTTGGGTAATGCCGGAACACTCGTATCTTTCCGCATCGGCGTAGAAGACGCGGAGATTTTAGCTAAAGAATACGCGCCTATATTTAGCGCCTACGACTTGGTAAACGTTGAGCAATATACGGCATACGTAAAACTCTTGATTGACAATACAGCGGCAAAACCGTTTAATATGCTTACCTATCCCCCACGTTCAGGCAACAAACAACTGGCTGCAGCCATCAAGGAATTATCTCGTCTCAAATACGGACGCCCACGAGAAATCGTAGAAGCAGAGATAATGGAACGAGCCCAACTGGGTGTGGCCGTAAAAACCGGAAAGACGGAATTAAGTGAGATTGGGTTATAAATTTTCATATGTCCACCATCTATCGCAAATACCGTCCGCAAATCTTTGCCGATGTCACGGGCCAGGATCACATTATCAAAACTATTGCCAATGAAATTAGCGGCAATGCGATTGCCCACGCCTATCTTTTTTGCGGTCCGCGCGGCACTGGAAAAACTACCACCGCTCGCCTATTGGCCAAAGCCATTAACTGCGAAAATAGAAAAGAAGGCGCATATGAACCATGTAATACTTGTACTTCTTGCCAAGAATCTACCGCAGGCCGCAGCATAGATATTATCGAAATTGACGCCGCTTCCAATACTGGCGTCGATAATGTCCGTGAAAATATCATTGAAAACGCACAATTTAAACCCACCAAATCAAAATATAAAATATTCATTATCGACGAAGTCCACATGCTTTCGACGGGCGCTTTTAATGCATTGCTTAAGACACTTGAGGAACCGCCAGCCCATGTTATTTTTATCTTAGCCACCACCGAAACTCACAAACTGCCTGCCACCATTATCTCCCGCTGCCAACGATTTAATTTTAAAAAAGTGGGCTATGACGACATGATGGATCGATTAACCAGTCTTACTAAAAGTGAAAAAGTAAAAGTGGACAAAAAGGTTTTGGAAAGAATTGTCAATAAAAGCGATGGTTGTGTGCGTGACGCTGAAAGTCTGCTTGGACAAATTTTAAGCCTTGACTTGAAAGAAATCAGACCTGAAGATGCAGAAATGATTCTTCCTACGTCAAACATTGAATCAATTTTGGAATTTATAACCTTCACCATAGAAAAAAATCCTGCCGGAGCCATAGAACTACTGCATGACATGGTAGATAACGGTAATAATCTGGAACAATTTGCCTATGACACGATAGAAGCTTTACGGCTAGCGATGATCATACAAACAAACTTCAAAGTCAAAAACCTCAATACCGATTACAGCGAAGAGGACTTAAAAAGACTCAAGACTATCTCAGAGCAGATTTCCAGCAGTCGCTTGATACAGATATTAGAATCGCTTATTATTCGTCATCGAGAAATAAAATCATCCCCACTGCCTCAATTACCACTAGAACTATTTGCGGTTGAATTTGGAACACAGCAAGAAATAAATAGCGTTAACCAGCCTACACACGCTCCAGTGACCAGTCCTCCAGCGCCTAAAAAAAATGAAGTATCTACTGCGGAAAATACAAATACGACTTCAGACTCAGCTCGTAATATGCACACAGAAATGATCATTGAGCCCGAAAAAGACGTAACAAGCCCTTCCCAGACCATCACACAAGTGATCAAAGAAACTATTTCTCATATCACTCGCACCGACATACAAACAAACATCGATCAAATAAAAAATAAATGGCATGATATCATCGACAAAATCGCTCAAACCAACCACTCTTTAAGTTTTATCCTCAAGATGAGCCAACTACAAGATATAAAAGACGGACACTTACACATCTCTGTCCCCTACTCTTTTCATAAGGACAAAATCAATGAGATAAAAACAAAAAAAACTATTGAACAAACTTTGACCGACTTCTTCTCAGAACATATCCCCCTCGTATGTGAAGTGGCCGAGGTTCAACAGTTGGCTAATGAAGATTCCGAGTTAAGCAAGTTAGCGGCTGATTTCGGCGGCCAAGTAACCTAAAAGCTTCTCGTGTGTTATAGTAGAAGATAGCTCTTACTCAAGAGCATTTTTCTCTTATTCTTCAACCACTTCTATATGTCTACTGCTACTTTTTCCATTTTTACCCTGTTTCTGCTCAACGGCTTACTATTCCCAAATACCCAGACTTTCGCTGCTGAACAAAGCATCAATTTAGCCGTACCATTTACTCCTGAGGCTCCAGACGGTCTCATGGTCAAACCCTGGAACAATTCCTGCGAGGAAGCTTCGATTATCATGCTTGATGAGTACTATAAAGGTAATACGCAAAAAACTATTCCCAAACCCACAGCCAAAACTGCTATTCTTGATTATATAGCTATTGAAGATAAAATCTTTGGCTATAATGCCAATGCTAATGCCACAGAAATCACCAGGCTGATCAATGGTTATTCAAAATACTTTGAGGCTAACGTGAAGACCAACCCGACTCTAGATGAGATTAAAAACGAATTAAACGCTGGTAGACCGGTCTTTGCCCTGCTATATGGATATAATCTCAACAATCCCCGCATTCAGTTCCTCCGAGGCGGCTCCTATTACCATACCTTTGTCATAAAAGGCTTTGACGAGGACAAGAAAGAATTTATTGTAAATGACAACGGCGACCTCAAACAAGGCCTTGACTTGCGCTATTCATATGATACAATTTTAGGCGCTTTACGGGATTATAGCCATAAAACCGGCAAAACCGTCCAGCCAGCTACCGTACTGTTTACCAGCCAGAGAATACTGGTCAAAACTAAAGACAGCGGCCGTATTTATCTGATTAAAGACAATCAGAAGCACTACATTTCTTCTCCACAAGTCTTTAAAGAAAAAAATTGGAAATGGAGTTTGGTGCAAACAGTAGACAAAGCCTGGCTCGACAAGTTTGAAGCTGGTCCGGCAATATAACTGTCACTTAATTGTCATTCTGAACGAAGTGAAGAATCTCTGTCTCATCTTGAATTGAACGGACAGAGATCCTTCGTTACACTCAGGATGACAACAAATAATTCCGAGGTGGTCTAATGGTAGGACAGCAGACTCTGAATCTGCTTATCTTGGTTCGAATCCAAGCCTCGGAACAATT
>CAZETA010000019.1:12440-16789 GCA_964514995.1 uncultured Gammaproteobacteria bacterium | reverse complement strand
GACCCTCCCCAGTTTTTCCGAAGTCTCAATGAGTTGTTTGATGCGAGAGAGGAGAGATGAGAATACGCCGATGATAATGCGCCCGTTGGTTTTTTTGATAAGCATTTCTAGATTGGCGCCAATTTCACCCTCAGAAATTTGATGCCCTGATTGCATAGCATTTGTCGAATCGGAGAAAAGGGCCAGCACTTTTTTGCTACCGATATCCGCGATGCGTTGCAAGTCGGCAGGCGCTTCACCAGCAGGCTGAAAGTCAAATTTCCAGTCGCCAGTGTGGATTACAGTGCCTTCAGGAGTGTGTACCACCACACCCATTGAGTCGGGGATGTTGTGGTTGACATGAAAAAATTCAAGCTCAAAGCCGCCAAGAACTAATTTGTCGGTAAGACTGATGTTGTGAATATTGAGCGGGCGCAAGTCTTTGTAGTCTTCCTGGCGTTTTTTGATGATTGCATTAGTCATTGGCAGCGCGTAGATGGGGGGGTAGCCCAACTCGGGCATAAGGTGGGGGATGCCGCCAATATGGTCATAGTGGCCATGGGTAATAATAACTCCGCGGATGTTTTTTTCTTTCCCCTTTAAATAAGCCATGTTTGGGATAATGTAATCAATACCCGGCATGTCCTCTTCAGGAAATTGGAGTCCCATGTCAATAATGATAATGTCGTCGCCATATTCAAAAAGAGCGCAATTGCGGCCCACTTCTTCCAAACCGCCAAGGATAGCGATTTTTAATTTTTTTTCTTCCACGCGAAAACGCGCGAAAGACGGGCCGTCGGGATTCTTGTGTGTTTTAAGTGGTTGTAGTCTGTTGGTTTGAAAGACGGGTCGAGCCGATTTAGCGGGGTTCGCACCGCCGTTGTGTGCAGGCGGCCTAGATTGAGTTTGGCCGGGACTAGAAGAGTAGCGCATCATATAGTTTAAGATGATTTAAATGGTATAAAATTTTTTATATTAATAAATTTAGTGGGGACGGAGAGACTTGAACTCTCAAGGCTTGCGCCATACGCTTCTGAGACGTACGCGTATACCAGTTCCGCCACGTCCCCTCGTTTTAAAGTTTGGAATAAAATTTTATCGAAACAAATTCTTATTGCTCAAAGATTATTTCCACTGACGTTTTGTTTTAATATACCACTGGCTCAGGTTGCTGAACCGATCGCTGGGGTTGAAAATGGTATCTAGCGCGATTCCTTTGATGTCTTTGTTTGCAACAAAATTGTATGTCGGCGTATAGAGAAATACCGCCGGCAATTCCTTGGCTAAAATCTCTTGAAATTTTTCATAATTTACAATTCGATTTTTTTCTGTGCTAGTAGCTCGACCATCTTCTAGTAGCGTATCAGCTGTCCGGTTAGAAAACATAGATAAATTCAGACCGGGGTAATTTATTTGTGAAGAATGCCAAAATGGATAAGGGTCTGGGTCTGCTCCTACTATTTCTCCGTATAAGAGAACCTCGTAGCCTCTGTCTTTTAGGACGCCCCGTGTAATCTGATTGCTGTTATAGGTTTCTATGTCAGTTTTTACACCTATAGCTCGCCACATATTGGCAATTGCTTCGGCGGCAGATTGATACTCGGGCGTATCGACCGTAGTCAGTCGTATCTGTAAAATTTCGTTATTTTTATTTTTTCGGTAAAAAGTTTGGCCGGCGCTCATTTCTCTGCGAACGGTTTCGCGTGTTGCATCTTCTATATCTTTAATTTGAGCGCTTATTTCTTCAGATGGCGTGGTGCTGTTGTTTTTAATCTCATCAATTTCTGTCTGTCTAGTTTTTAGAAGAGCCGTAAAAGCGATATTAAAGTATTCTTCCGGTTGAATACGGTTCCAGTTTTTGTCTAAAATTTTGTCAGCCTGTTCTTTGTCGAAACCAGGAAAAACAATCTCCGGCTTATATCCCAGCGCTCCTCTTAGTATTGGCGAATGTACCGCCTCTCCGTTGCCATGGAGGGCTTCCTCAACAATTTTGTCTTTGTTGATAGCTAAACTCAGAGCTTGTCGCGACTCGATATTTTTTAGAAAAGCGTTAGTGTTTTCATTGAAAAACAGGGCTGTATATTGAGGTAGTCTAAATTGATGCAGCTGGAAGTTTTTCCCTGTAATTTTATCTGCCAGATCTTGAGGCACAAAACTGACTCCCTGCACGTCCTTACTTTTGAGGGCGCTGGCTGTTTGAGAATAGTCACCATAAAATTTGAAGACAAGGGTCTTGATATAAGGTAAATTTTGGAAATATGACTCATTACGTTCCAATGTGTAATCCTGGATATTGCCAGCGGAGCCTTTGGTAAGTTTGCTGAACTTCCAGGGACCGGAGCCGATCGGTTGCAGATTGTTTTTTGCTAATTTAATGCTGGAAGGGGGTATGTTAGACCATATATGCTCCGGCAAGATGCCTACTGTTAAGCTGTTTAAAAATGGGGCAAACGGCTCTTTTAAACTAAAGTTTACCGTATATTCATCAACTTGTTCCACCTTTATTTCTTGAAAAGCTGCCAGTAAGGGGCTGCCGACTTCTGGATTCTGGATAGACTCAAAAGTATATATGACATCATCGGCTGTAAAAGGTTCGTCGTCAGACCATATCACATCCTGACGCAAATGTATTTGGTAAACTAAACCGTCATCTGAGACGCTGTAATCACTGGCCAAGTCAGGGACAAGTTTTTGATTTTCGTTATATCTGAATAAACCAGAGTATATCAAGGAGGTCAAATCAGAATCTACATCATTAGCAGAAGAAAATAGAGGATTGATAAATTTCGGTTCTCCAATCAGTGCTTCGCTATATTCTCCGCCTACGGCCGGAACAATTGTGGTTTTATTAAAAAAACTGTATATACCCCAACCTATAGAACTGGCAAAAAATACTGTTAAGGCAATTAGAGCCACCCTTTTTTCAGTTTTTGATAAAAAACTATCTAAATAGCGAAATTGAGACCAATGAGGAATGGTGTGCGATTGAATTTTTTTGACCAAATTTCGATCAAAGTGGTGGCTCGGCACAGAAATTGTTGGTCGGTTCTTTATTTTTTTAACCCAAAAAAATATTTTTGACCAGTTCATGTAAGTTATGGAAGTAACAATTAAGTAATGGGAGCAGGACTGCTTAGCTTGGTAGCCTAGAAGTCTTGTGATAGTGCCCTTTTTTAAATGACCAGTCTGGCTAGAGAAACGCTAAAGAATATAACGGCGATAACGATGGTAAATATATGGAGTATACGGTCGACGCCTCTTTTGGTGCTGTAGATATTGCTTGAGCCGCCAAAGACGCCGCTGAGGCCAGTGCCTTTTTGTTGGAGCAAGATTGTTGCAACCAGTAGGGTGGCTAAAATCAATTGGACGATATTCAATATGAACATAAGTGATAATATAGAAGATTCAGTTTTTTTGAAGAAAATGCGCGGGTTTTTAGTTTCCGCAGATTGAAATTGGGAGAAATTTAGGTAAGCTTATTTTAGCACAGGGGTATTTTTTTGTCAATCAACACTGGGTGTAGTATAATTTATGACAATGGTATAAATAAACAGTGACGATATACAGTCAAGTTGGTATTTAGTATATGGGCATGACGACTGTGTTGCTATAATTAGTGTTTATGCGTTGGTATCAAACTGGTTGGGGGATCGCTATTTTAGGAGGTGTGGCTTTGGTATTTGTTGGAATCGGGGTATTCGGTTTTTTTACCATAAAATTCTGGTGGCAAATCAGGCACGGTAATAGTAATTTGCTAGAAACACAGTCGTTTAGCGGTTTTGATCGACAAACAAAAGCAACGGCTGGAGAAAAAGTGGATAGAAGTATTTTGGAGGAAAGCAGTTTCAAAAAAGGTGATTTGCCTTTTCTCGGCAACCCCAACGCTCCGATAACTATTGTTTTGTTTGGTGATTTTCGCTGTCCAAATACCAAAAAAGCCTGGCCGATATTACAGCGTTTAGTTGGGCAGTATGGATCTACAAAAGTTAAGCTTGTCTATCGACAATTTCCAGGCGAATCCATTCATCCGGGTGCCAACAAGCTCTCCCAAGTTGCTCTGTGTGCGTATAATCAAGGGACTCAGAAATATTGGGGTGTGCACAATTATTTATTTAATAATCAAGATACTTTACCAACGTATTTAAAAGATGTTGATTTGGCAACTCTGGCAGACCAAACCGGTTTGGATTTACCGCGTCTGGTTGACTGTATGGACTCCGGTGATACTTTGGTCAAAATCAATCGTGATTACGCTGACGGTGTGCGGTTTGGTGTGGCGGGAACCCCGACTTTTTTTGTAAATGGTCAGAAGATAGAAGGAGTGGTACCATGGGAGGTGTGGGATGGGTTTGTAAAACAATTCTAGTCTA
>CAZETA010000019.1:0-12430 GCA_964514995.1 uncultured Gammaproteobacteria bacterium | reverse complement strand
CATATGCTAAGAAAAATGTTTTTTATTGGAATTTTAACTCTGGCTTTTTTTCTCTCCTCCTATCCTATTGTCGTTAATGCCGAAGTTGTGGGGGCAAATAGCCAGATTCCTGAGTTAAATCCCTTCTGTTGGAAAAAGAAAGATTGTATAGATGTAAGAAGAGGTTTTGTGCAAGGCAGTCCCACAGATGATGAATTGGCGAGAGATGGATTTGTTTCTAACGCTTCAGTTGCGCCATGCAATAGCGGCACAGGAGATGATCAGTGGGGGCGGTGTTTGCCGGCAGGTGTAAGTAAGACAGAGATAGATTTTGGCGGCAAATCAACCTTTGCAAATATCGGCATTTTTATTTTATCAATGTATAACTATCTTGTTACCGTGGCAAGTATTGTGGCTGTGATAATGATTATAGTTGCCGGTTTGCAATGGGTAACTTCCGGCGGCAATAGTGAGGCTATTAGTAGCGCGAAGCATAGGATTGGCGGGGCAGTGGTGGGTCTGTTTATTGCATACATGTCCTATTTCATCCTCAATACCATAAATCCAAATCTAGTTAATTTTCGAATACCTCAAGTATGGCTCGTGCGGCCGCAAAATTTGATACCCCAGTATTGTTCTGATATTCCAAACTATAGTAATTTGAAATACGCTTATCTTTTTGACGCTGACAAAGAAGACAGCCCGCTTCCTCCGTTAGAGCAAATTTCATATAAGACTATCAAAGAGCATAGTAATAATCTTTGTTGCGGATGTGTATTTTTAGCGGATGCCGGTGGTACTGCCAAGTGTTTAGGTGATTTTTGTGCACAAGGAGAGAATAATACCAATAGGGTTTGTGTAAGAGATAAGGTATATGCAAATCCTTTCAATTGTTATGAGGGTGATTTATCGATACACCTCTCGTTTAATGCAGATATTACTGATTCTTTGAAAAGATCTGCTGAGGATTTGCCGTTAGTTGGTTTGTTGACGTCTAAAGCCATGGATGATGATTGGTTATATTTTGGAACAGTGGTAAGGGCTGTATGTAAACGTACTTCTGACGGAGCATTATTTTTGGCTAATGGTGGTGAAGGTGTAAATTGGGACAAAGCAAAAAGAATTGATACTCTAAAAGAGAAAAAGATCGATGACTATTATGAGTATCAGGAGATTTATAGGGGTCTTTCAGATCCTGTAGGAGTGAATAAAAATTTTGATTGTTCGGGCTATACTTCGTCTCAGCTGAGCACATTTGCAACTCCTCAACCCCAAATAGGGACTGTAGTTGGATACTTTATACGGTACGAGTTAGCTGCAAAAGAGGCCTGGGTTAAGAAGTATAGCTCAGTAATAACAGGTGCAAAAATAGGAGCTGTCGCCGGATGGCTTTTGCCGATACCGGGCATAGGTGCTATAACAGGAGGTGGAATAGGGGCTGGCATAGGCTGGGTTGTTGATCTTTTTAACGGTCCGCCAAGACCGAATCTAAATGTAGGCTATCAAAATGGCCAAGCCATTTTTGGTGCCTATGCAAACTCTAAATTGAGAGCGGACAAGCCTGTGTGGGAGCAGTTGGCCGCTATTAAAAATTTGGATAGCTATATTCCGATTGATAGATTAAGACAGCCAGGCGGTCTGCGGTTGGAAGTGTCTGTTAATTTAAGAGATTTAGGAGTAATGATGTTATACAGAGGGAGTGTACCCAAAAATGAACCAGATATTATTTTACCTGCGGACACCTTTAAGGATTCTCGCCATATTCAAGATCAGGAAGTTGAACACGGACACAATATTTAGGTTTTAATATCCAATCTAAGAACTAGTCTCTTCAAATTGACATCTCTCAAAAACCTGCTACAATATAGCATTGTTTAAATTTGAACTTCTTTGTATGCAGGATAAACTTATCATCAAAGGTGCCCGCGTGCATAATCTCAAAAACATTTCTTTAGAGATACCCAAGAATAAACTGGTGGTAATTACCGGCCTTTCCGGTTCGGGTAAATCAAGTTTGGCCTTTGACACTATTTATGCCGAGGGTCAGCGCCGGTATGCCGAATCATTGTCTTCATACGCCCGACAGTTTATGGAAGTGCGGGACAAGCCAGATGTTGATAGTATTGAAGGGCTTTCTCCCACCATTGCGATTGATCAAAAAAGTTATACCCAGAATCCTCGGTCCACAGTCGGAACGGTAACGGAAATTTACGACTATCTACGTTTGTTGTTTGCGCGCGCTGGTCAGCAGTATTGTCCGGATTGTGATGTGCCGGTACGATCGTATACGGTTGGTTCAATTTTGGAAGAGGTTCGTCGGTTGGCTCGTAAAAATAAAGAGCTATTGATTCTGTCTCCGTTGATAAGAAAAGAGAAGGTGATACGGTCTTCACTTATCGAAAAAGTTGAGAAGTCAGGTTTTGAATGGGTGCGAGTGAATACTGTTTTGGTAAAAATTAACGACTTGCTCAAGTATAACTTTGTTGAAAACAAGCTCTATACTGTCGAGATTTTGATCGATCGAGTAACTGAAGTAAAAAAACAGGATGTGTTAAAAATGTTGGAGGTTGCGTTGGAGTTAAGCAATGGGCTCGTAATGGTGGCCGCGCCGGATATTTCGGATCGGGTATTTTCTACTTCGGGACTATGTCCGAATTGCGGCAATACTATGCGCCCTCTGGATATGCGCAGTTTTAGTTTCAATAGTCCGTATGGCGCTTGCGCTCGCTGCACCGGGTTGGGGATTACGCAGGAAGTTGACCCTGCGCTGGTTATTCCCAACGATCGATTGACATTGGCTGAAGGCGCTATCCAGCCTTGGACTCGCATTACAGGCAATCAGAGTTGGTATCAGAAGATTATTGCCGCTGTCGCGGCGACGCATGGGTTTTCTGTCAACACGCCAGTTAAGGACCTGAGCGTGAAAGTTCGACAAATCATCTTGCAGGGTACTGGTGAACAGGAGTATTTGATTGACGGAAAGAAGGTTGTTTTTCCCGGCGCAGTTCCCAATCTTTTGCAGCGTCATTTGGAGACTGACTCTGAGTATGTTCGTCGAGAGATAGAGCAGTATATGCGAGAGATGGTTTGTCCGTTATGTCAGGGCAAGAGATTAAGTAAAGCATCTTTGGCGGTTAAGATTGATGAATGCTCGATTGCCGATTTGTCGGGACGTAGCATAGAAGAAAATATCAAATTCTTTAAGAAGCTGAGTATTTCTTCTCCGGAAAAAGCGGTTGTAGCTAAGCCGGTTATCAAAGAAATTGTTCAACGGCTGGAAAGCTTGTATAAAGTAGGCTTGAGTTATCTGTCTTTGGACAGGTCCATGAATACGCTTTCCGGCGGCGAAGTAACGCGTACTAGACTTGCAACTCAATTATCTACAGGATTGATTGGTGTTATTTATATTTTAGATGAGCCTTCTATTGGCTTGCATCCAAAAGACAATAAGCTTCTGATCGAAAGTTTGAGATCTTTGCGTGATCTAGGTAATACTGTCATTGTGGTTGAACATGACAGTGCTATGATGGAGGCGGCTGACTATATCATTGATGTCGGTCCCGGAGCCGGTATAACAGGTGGAGAAATTATGGCACAGGGTACGGTAGCGGAAGTCAAAAGAAATAAAAAATCTTTGACCGGTGATTATTTGTCTGGCCGAAGTAGAATTAGCTGTGAGACAGAGCAGGCGCGCGGGACCAAAAACAGTTCTAAAAAAACAAACAAATCTTTAAAAATACTAGGCGCCAAAGCGTTTAATTTACAAAATATTGACGTAGAAATTCCGTTGGGTAAGCTCGTTTGTGTGACAGGTGTTTCCGGATCGGGCAAATCAAGTTTGGTGATAGATATTTTGGGCAAGGCGTTATCAAAACACTTCTATCGAACCAAAGATGAGCCTGGTCGTCATAAAGAAATCAAAGGTGTTGAAAATTTAGACAAGGTGATTGCTGTTGATCAATCGCCGATCGGGCGTACCCCGCGTTCAAGTCCCGCTACATATACGGGTGTTTTTACACTTATTAGGGATCTTTTTGCCGATCTTCCCGAGGCTCGGATGAACAATTATGATGCCGGCAAGTTTAGTTTTAATGTTAAAGGCGGCGGGCGCTGTGAGGCCTGCACAGGCGAGGGCTATACACGCATTCCAATGCAGTTTTTAGCTGATGTATATGTGCAATGCATTGAGTGCGAGGGCGCTCGCTACAATAAAGAAGCCCTTGAGATTCATTATCGCGGAAAAAATATTGCCGATGTGCTTAGTATGACGGTTGACGAGGCGCGATCTTTTTTTTCGGATGTCTCTAATATTTTTGATAAGCTCAATATTTTACGCGAAGTTGGTTTGGGGTATATGCATCTTGGACAGCCGGCGACCAATCTATCCGGCGGGGAGGCGCAAAGAATAAAGCTGGCAACAGAGTTATCTCGCAGCGCTACAGGCAACACTCTTTATATTTTGGATGAGCCGACCACCGGACTTCATTTCCAGGATATCCAACATTTACTACAAGTGCTTAATCGTCTCGTGGCCAAGGGCAATTCTGTCTTGTTGATTGAGCATAATTTGGAAATAATCGCCTGTTCAGACTGGGTGATTGACATGGGGCCGGGCGGCGGTAAGCATGGGGGGCAGGTGATTGCCAAAGGAACGGTTAAGGATTTGGTTGCTAATAAAAATAGTTGGACCGGACAGTATTTGAAAATTTTGTATAGATAACAAAAAAGCCGCCATATTTGGCGGCTTTTTTGTTTGTAATTTATTTTGTTTTCTTTTCTTCCATCTTTCTTTTGAACTTCGGATCGCGGAGATAGTTGAGTTTTGCTCGTCTGACAATATATTCTTTAACTACTTCAATATGATCAATTAGAGGAGAATGGATAGGGAAGACTTTTTCTACACCCACGCCATTAGAGATTTTTCGTACCGTGATAGTGGCGCCAGCCTCGGTGCCATGTTTGGCGGCAATTACTGTGCCTTCAAATACCTGAATACGGTCTTTTTCTTCGCCTTTGGCATTGGTTTCTTTGATTTTTTGATGAACTTTTACCAGCATGCCAGACTTGTAGACAGTGGATTTTTGGTTCGCTTCTGCGGTCATATAAAAGTAAGAGGATAATTAAGTTGCTTTATATTAGCCTATTATTCATTTTTTGTCAACTGTATCTGTGTCTTAAGGTGATCACGAATGGTTTTAGCGATTTGGGCTACAGTTTTGTCGAGCTTTCCTTCGTAATTGACGATCTGGTAGTCAAATAAGTCTTTTTTTGCAAGTTCAACTTCGGCTGATTTTAAGCGGGCCTGGAAATTTTCTTCGGTCATTTCACCACGATTTTTAATATGATTAACCATCTGTTCATGGGATTCAGGTAGTAGAAAAATGGTTAGGACTTTTTTTTGTAGCTGACTCATAATTTGTTGGGCTCCCTGAACGTCAATATTAAAGATAACAGGGTTGGTTTTTAATATCGCCTCAGTTTCAATGCGATGGGTTCCGTAATAATCACCATGTACGATAGCCCATTCTAAAAATTCTCCCTGCTTTTCTCTAGTCCGAAATTCTTCGGGAGAAATATAATACATTTTTTTATCCTCCGTAGATAGCTCACGCGGCTTGCGTGTAGTATAGGTAACGCTGGATCTCAGTTCTGGGATAGTGCTGAGAAGAGCTTTTACAACGGTGGTTTTACCAACTCCAGCTGGTCCGCAGATAATAATTAGAGGGTACATATTACTTTAGTTCTTTCAAAAACGCTTTTAATTCTTTGGGTAGCGGAGATTCAAATACTTGTTTTTCTCCTGCTAAGTCAGCAAATCCCAGCTTAGCTGAATGTAAAAATAACCTGCCGAGTTTTTCGTCCCACGTTCGTTTTTGTTTCTTTTGAAAGTACAGCGGATCGCCGACCAGCGGATGGTTGTACGCAAGAAAATGCACGCGGATTTGGTGCATACGGCCAGTATAGATTTTGATTCGCAATAAGGTAAAATTTACAAATTCTTTTTCCACGACAAATTCTGTCCGAGCTTCTTTTGATCCTTCGGTACCTGCAGGCACAGCCGCCATTCTTTCACCGGATTCTGATCTGGCAATAGGAAAATTGATTTCTCCCCAGTTTCTGGCAACGTTTCCATGTGCCAAGGCGATGTATTCTTTCTCTACTGATCTGTTTTTAAATTGCTCTTTAAGATGGTTGAACATTTTTTGTGTGCGGGCTATGGCCATGAGTCCGGAAGCCTCCTTATCAAGTCGATGTACTATTCCGGGACGCAGGGAGTCTTCGCCAACTTTTGTAATCTCAGGATATTTTTTAGTAATAAAATCAGCCAAAGTGTCTGTTTCACCCGCCATCGTCGGATGGCTGAGCATGCCCGTCGGTTTTTCCACGACAATATAGTCAGATGTTTCAGAGACAATTTTTGGCTCTGAAAGCTTTGTTGTTTTTGAGTGTAAGGTTTTTTTTGGAGTTGGCGCGGCAGCGGTAGAAAGTACTGTTTTGAACGTGATGACGTCACCGGTTGCCAATCGATCGCCAGCTTTCTTTGGCAATGCGGTGTTTACCAGAACTGTATTTCCAGCAATCATTTTTTGAACTTGGG
This sequence comes from uncultured Gammaproteobacteria bacterium, assembly GCA_964514995.1. GTDB lineage: Bacteria > Patescibacteriota > Patescibacteriia > Magasanikbacterales > GWA2-37-8 > XYD2-FULL-39-9. Next base: position 5,853 of record CAZETA010000019.1, on the reverse strand, counting down.
ACCTGGTAATAGTTAGCTTTTCCGCCAAAAAAACATCAAGCCGCTTACCGGACTCTTCTTTGGTGATACTAATATTTTTTTTAGGAGTGGCCATTTATTTAAGTAACGGTTTAAAATTTTGATTGGTAGTTGAGTTGGGGTTGCTGGCTGGTTTTGCGGTGGGAGTATTTTTATTTTTGATGACTGAATTGATGCTACCAAAGATTTTGCCTGCCCGATCGCCTGCGGAAGTTCGGCTTACAGAATCCCCAAACTGGTGGAAGTTAGATGTCGGGGTCTGGTGGGCGATACTGGTAATGCCAGATTTTAGTTTGCCTGAATAATTGGCTGAACTAGATTTAGAAACAGGCCTAATAGTGAGCGGGGAACCAAGCGGTTTTATCATAAGAGATTTTATAGTTTCTAGTGCGCGTGGATGGGATTGAACCATCGACCCCTGCCTTATAAGGGCAGTGCTCTAACCACTGAGCTACACGCACGCAGTATTTACCCAGTCTTTAGTGACACATTTAAGGGTAACGCTCTGACCATCGAAGCTACGGGCGCCTAATGGAAGCAAGTATAGCATTTATTATAATAATTTCAAGTTATAAATAGCATTGTCAAACCTACCCTAAACTGATAAAGTATAGATACTACATATGGACTTGAATTCAAAATTATTACTTAAAATTAATAGCCCTGTTGGCAAATCGAAATTACTTGATAGTTTTGGTAGGGCAGGGGCCGAATGGGTAATTATTGCCATGATCGGTTGGTATTGTACGAGTGTGTTAGTGAGCGGTTTGCCAGAAAAGAGTGAGGTGCTAGCGCCGCTTATTTTTTTAGTTAGTGCTTGGCTGGCTGGTTGGCTTATAAATTTAAGCTTGGCGTTGTCAGTGCGGGAGCCGCGCCCATTTGTTACCCACCCAGAAATTAAGACGTTGTTTAAACCGCTCATGAGTTGGCGTTCTTTTCCCTCTGATCATTCTATGGCTGTTTTTAGTATTGTATATAGTGCGTATATATTCAACCTGCCGAGTGCCTGGGCGCTTATTCCTATGGCGCTGTGGGTGGTCTGGGGCCGGGTATACGCGGGCGTACACTATCCGTTAGATATTTTAGGTGGCGCAACAGTTGCGGCTTTAGGGGTGTCTTTAGCGGGTCTGATTTTAAAGATTCTATCATAATTGTTATGAACGCTGTCATTCTTTGTGGTGGGCTATCTACACGTTTGGGAGAAATTACCAAGTCTGTACCGAAAATTTTGTTGGAAATAAAAGGCAAGACTGTATTTGAGTGGCAGCTGGAGAAATTAAAGACATTAGGTATTAGCGAAGTCGTTATGGCGGCCGGGCATTTAGCCGAGGTGCTCCACAGAGAAATTGGCCTGCATAAAGACGGTGTAGATATTACGTATGCGATAGAGCAAGAAAAGCTCGGGACTGGGGGAGCTATAAAACATGCCTGGGAGTATGTATCAAACCCAGATCAGCCGGTGGTCGTTTTAAACGGCGATGTTCTTACTGCGACAGATCTGACCAGTATGGCCAAGAGCTTAAATTATGACAGTGACGGTGTTATTTTAGGGGCAAAGGTGGATGATGCCGCAACTTATGAGACGCTTGGATATGATGATCGTGGTCATCTGCAGCAATTTATAAAACGGGACGGCGTTCATCGTCAAGGATATATTAACGGCGGCATTTATATTTTTAATCCGCAAGCCAAAAAATATTTTCCAGAAGTAAAATCGTTTAGTATTGAGTATGATGTTTTTCCTGGCATGAAAAACTTGTATGTCTACGAATCAAATAAGGCTTGGATCGATATTGGCGTTCCGGATAGATTGGCATGGGCTCGAGAGTATTGGAAAGAGTGATTTTGAGTTTGCTTACTTATGTCCTTCAATCAAAAAATAAATACCTGCTCACTCATACTGATAATTCTTGTAGTTTTTTTTGGTGTTCATTATTATAAAAAAGCCCATCCAAAGTATGTCCCGCAGCCTCCGCGAGAGGAAGTAGCCCTCACTATTATTCCCGGCTGGAATCTCAGGCAAATTGCCGAGTATTTTGTGGTGCAAGGTTTTGCTTCCACTACTGCCGGTGTATACGCGTATACCGGCGAGCCGGCTCGTGATTATCGAGCGGCCGCCTCGGCATTTCCAAAATTAGTCGATGATGCAAAAATACTTCAACACAAACCTGACCATGTCTCATATGAAGGATATATTGCTCCTGAAACCTTTCGAGTATTTAAAGATGCGGCGTTGTTGGATGTCTTAAAAAAATTTATCAGCCAAAGAGAGGTGGAGATAACCGATCAAATGTGGGTTGATTTGGATAAATCTGGCCGATCTTTGTATGAAATTATCACCATTGCCAGTCTGTTGGAAAAAGAAGTACAAAAACCAAGCGATAAAGCTATAGTGGCCGATATTGTGGAGCGTCGGTTAGACAGAAATTGGGCGCTGCAACTTGACTCAACCGTTCACTATGTGGCCGATAGAACCGGAGATGTGTTTACGACTGAGCGAGAGCGAGAGGTTGATTCTCCTTGGAATACTTATAAGTATCCTGGATTGCCGCTTGGGCCCATTGCCAGCCCTAGCATAGCATCTATCAAAGCGGTTCTATATCCGGAAAAAAACAGTTATTGGTATTTCCTAACCGGCAAGGACGGAACCGTATATTACGGTCGGACTCTTGAAGAGCATAATGCGAACAAAAGACACCTCTAGCATATGCTGACTTCGGATTTTGATTATCATCTACCCAAAGAATTGATTGCCCAAGTGCCGATTGAGCCACGTGATCATTCCAGATTAATGATCGTAGATAAACAAAATAAAACCAACGATGAGGGCCGTTTTTTTGATATCATGCATTATTTGCAGAAGGGTGATTTGTTGGTGTGGAATAATACTAAAGTGTTTAAAGCTCGATTACGAGGCGTGTTGGTGTTAGATGAGACCGTGGCTGGTTTTGATACTGTGGACAGTACGGGTAAGATTTTGAATAGCTCAACTGTCGAAATTTTTTTGATCAAACCGATGGAAAATAATACTGTTTGGCAAGTCTTGGCCAAGCCGGGCAGGAAATTACGCTTAGGGATGGATGTTGTTTTCGCAGATGATTTTAGGGCAAAAGTAATACTCAAAGAAAAAGACGGCACATACCTCATCCAATTTGATGAAGACGACATATCGGTGCGCGCCAAGGCAAATAAATACGGAGAGGTGCCGCTGCCGCCATACATCGAAAATCATAAACCACAAATTCTAAATTCTAAAATTGATGAGCAATATCAGACAGTCTATGCTAAGGAGGAAGGGTCGGTAGCTGCGCCGACAGCCGGGTTTCATTTCACTCCTCAGCTCATAGAACGGCTGAAGGCCAAGGGCGTCGAGTTTGCTGAAGTAACTCTTCATGTTGGTCTCGGTACCTTTTTGCCCGTTAAGACAGATAAGATAGAAGAACATACAATGCATAGTGAATGGGTAGAGCTGACTGCCAAGAATACCGACCTAATCAACCAGGCTAAGGCCGAGGGTAGGCGAGTGGTGGCGGTTGGGACAACGACGGTACGAGTGCTTGAAGGTATAACAAAGCAGGAAGGTTTGCTCCGTCCTTATACGGGGGAGATAAATATATTTATATTTCCCGGTTTTAAGTTTCAAATCGTTGACGCGCTTATTACCAATTTTCATCTGCCGAAATCAACTTTGCTAATGCTTATATCCGCATTTGTCGGAGATAGGGAATTTGTGTTAGAGTGTTATAAGCAGGCGGTAGAAGAGAAGTATCGATTTTTTAGTTTTGGCGATGCGATGTTTATTTATTAAAAATTTTATGGATTTTACAGAATCAAATATGCCTAGAACCGAAACAGTGCTTAAACCTGCTTCAGATATATGGATTGAAGAAGCTCTGGCTCAAGCCGTTGAATTTCAGGAGGATAAACGTCGTTATTTTAATGAAAAAATTACAAAACTAGCTGTCTTGTTAGAGGAGGTAAGAAGCCTAATCAAAAAAATATTTTCAGAGCAAGAACAGACAGCACTTCTAAATGCCCTGGAGGCTTCGTTTGGGGGTAGCGCAGAAGAAGCTCTAACTTCTCCAGAAGTAGATTTGGGGAGTCAGGTCGAGAGTATGTCGCAGCATTTAAATGTTTTAAAGCTTAGAATTTTAGAAAGCGGACGAGGTATTTCAATTTCTAAAATTAATTAATTTTTTTATAGAAACAAAAATCCGAGTTTATCACTCGGATTTTTGTTTTATATTTTTTAACCTTCGATTGTCACACCCATACTCTTAGCTGTACCCTCTACCATTCTCATAGCTGCTTCTATCGTGTGGCAGTTGAGGTCAGGCATTTTCTTTTCCGCAATTTCGCGAATCTGAGCTTTGTTGATCTTGCCGACTTTTTCCTGTAATGGTTTGGCAGATCCTTTTTGAAGCTTGATTGCTTTTTTGATAAGTTCCGGGACCGGCGGTGTCTTCATGATGAAGTCAAATGTGCGATCGGCATAGACAGAGATGATGATTGGCACCACATCACCCTTTTTATCCTGGGTTTTATCATTGAATTCTTTGCAGAAAGCTTGGATATTCAAACCGTGCTGACCCAGAGCTGGACCGATTGGTGGTGCTGGGTTGGCAGCGCCTCCCACAACTTGCAATTTGATTTGGGCGACTAATTTTTTTGCCATAGTGTTTTAATTAATGCTACTGAGAAGCGTTCACTGAAGAACCAGTAGGGTTTTATTATCTTAACTTTTTTTAACTTGCATCGCGTCCAGCTCAACCGGCGTTTCACGTCCGAACATAGTGATAAGAACTTTGACTTTGCCTCTTTCTTGATCAACATTGCTGATTTTCCCTTCGAAGTTTTTGAACGGTCCATCACTAATTTGTACCACATCGTTAACTTCAAAGTCAATTCTGTGTTGTGGTTCTGAGGCGGTCATGCGTCTGAGTAAGGAGTCTACCTCAGATTGGTCAATTGGGGTTGGGGTAGTACCCGAACCTACGAAACCGGTAACATTTGGCGTATTGCGAACTACATACCAAGAGTCATCGGTTACGATCATTTCTACGAGCACATAACCAGGGAAGATTTTTTCTTCAATTACATTGCGTTTACCATTTTTGATTTTAATTTTTTTCTCTTTCGGCACTAATACGCTAAAAATCTTGTCTTGCATGGTGAAGGACTCAATGCGCTGCTCAAGATTGCTTTTTACATTTTCTTCGTAACCGCTATAGGTATGCAGTACATACCAGCGTCTGCCAAGATTAAGATTCTGTTTTGCCATACAATAAATGAAGAAATGTTATTTTAAAAATAGGGAAGTAATGCCTAGGTTAAAGACATAATCCAGCAACCCGAGAAGTAAAGCCATACCGACACTCAGTCCAATGACCAAAACACTATAGTTGATAGTTTGGCTTCTAGTTGGCCAGGTGACTTTTTTCATTTCGTGGTATGAGCCGACGAAGTAGTTTTTTATAGCAGTGAACATAAAGTTAATTTTATTTTGGTTCTTAAAACAGCCTTTTCGGGCTGCTTTAATGAATCTATAATAGCTTATTTTGCTAGGTAAGTCAAGGGTGATGGTGTGGATATGCTAAATATCAAGATTGCTGACGCTTTTTGCGTGCGTCTGGATGAAGTTCTTGCGAGGGCTGACCTCGTCTCCCATAAGTATTTCAAAGACTTCATTAGCCAGCTCGGCATCTTCTACTGTCACTTGTTTCATCATGCGGTTTTTCGGATTCATGGTGGTTTCCCACAGCTGTTCAGGGTTCATTTCTCCCAAACCTTTATAGCGCTGGATATTGACCTTAATACCATTTATCTCTAAACCTT
>CAZETA010000018.1:0-17245 GCA_964514995.1 uncultured Gammaproteobacteria bacterium | reverse complement strand
ATAGGACGCCAGCTTGCGGAGCTGGCAATCTAGGTTCGATTCCTAGCGAGTGCACAGTTTGTATTCATCAGATAAAAGTTATACACAGCTGAAAAAAAGCCATTTTTATGCTATAATGGTATATGATTAGCGAGTCTGCTAATCAGGTTGAGTAAAAAAATTGTCCAACCTGTTTATAAAATTAATCTGTTTTAAGCTATGATTACCCATAGAGTCACCACCAAATTGGCTCCTGAGCCACCTGTGCGTTTTTATCGCACTATCGCTGTTACTTTTCTAGTTGTGACATTGGTGTTGTTAGGGGTGATAATTTTTTTCACCTCGAAAAAAGCCTCTGTTGTTATTGTGGCAAAAACCGACAACAAGAATGTTAATTTAATGGTAAATGTTGGTGAGAGAAAAAGCCCCGACCTTTCGATTTTAGGGCTGGTAACCACCACTAAATTTGGTTTTACACAAAAATATTCGCCGACAGGCAATAAGACAACAGACGGCTTAGCAGGCGGTGAAGTAACTATAGTTAACGATACAAATGCTGCTCAAACACTGGTTAAGACCACCAGGTTGCTCTCTACAGCTGGGGTATTATTCCGTTTGTCGAACCAAGTAATCGTGCCAGCCAAAGGGCAGATTGTTGCAGATGTTTATGCTGATCAGCCGGGCGCTACCGGAAATATTGAACCGAGTAAGTTTACTATTCCAGGTCTTAACGAAGAGAAGCAAAAAGTTATCTACGCTGCCAGCGATAAATCTATGGTTGGCGGTGTCCGTACGATCGGCATTTTAAGCGCGGAAGATATAAAATCAGCCAAGGCAGACTTTGCCGCTAAAATTAAAGATGAAGTGGAAAAAACTTTGGTGCCGGTTGGTTCGTATAATCAAAAATTAATTTTTGTTCCGGAGAGCGGTGATATTGTGGTGGATAAAGAAATCGGACAAGAGGTCTCTGAGTTTTCTATTTCTGGGACCACAGATGTGGTAATTGTCTATTACAATAGTGAAGATTTGAAGAATTTGTTGTCAAAAGAAGTCGCCAATCGTGTTGACGCCACTAGTGAAAAAGCTTTGTCAATTGGCAAGGACTCCCAAGTATCTCTTGCTAGCTATGATCTTACAAAACAAACCGCCCAATTATCAGTCTATCAGGATGTGCTGGTGACTCTAGATGTGAATGCGGAAAAGTTAGCCGTGAATAATTTCTTTGGTAAGAAAAAAGATGAAATAGAGCGTTATGTATTTGGTCTCGGTCATGTAGTGGGAGTAGATGTGAAGTTTTCGCCTCGGTGGATTCGTACAGCGCCGTCCGTACCGGACAAAGTACAGGTCGTGGTAAAAAATGTTGAGTAGAATAACGCAGGTTTGACAATAATTTTGTCTTTGATTAAGATAGATATACGCGTTAGTACGAGAACCAGCCCAGCTGCAATGGCATGGTACCACTCTCGGAGCGTAAAATAGAAAAAGTGAAACATTCGGGTGGAACCGTCTTAAACTAATATTTAGGACCCCGGTATACAAGGTTTTTGTATGTCGGGGTTTTTGTTTCATGTTTAATAATTAAAATTTATAAATTAAAAGAATAAATATGTCACCAGAAAAATTAGACCATTTGCGCCACTCGGCAGCGCATATGCTGGCCGCGGCAGTCTTGGAACTTTATCCGGACACAAAATTGGCGATCGGCCCAACTATTGAAAATGGTTTTTATTATGACTTCAAATTCCCGGAAGGCGTAGCAATTTCAGAAAATGATTTTGAAAAAATAGAAGCAAAGATGAAAAAAATTGCGAGTGGCGGCCATGCGTTTGTGCGTAAGGAAGTGTCTGTAGATGAAGCGAAGAATTTTGAAAAAGACCAGCCATTTAAATTAGAATTAATTGAAGAATTTGCCAAAGATAGCAAAGTGTTGACACTCTATGAATCAGGTCCGTTTACTGACCTCTGTCGCGGAGGACATGCGGCAAATACAAGCGAAATTCCACTTGACGCTCTGAAGTTACATAAGTTAGCCGGCGCGTATTGGAGAGGTAATGAAAAGAATCCAATGTTAACAAGAGTGTATGGGCTATTATTTTCCACGAAGGAAGAATTAGATGCATATTTATTGCGGTTGGAAGAAGCAGAAAGACGGGATCATAAAAAAATTGGCCCAGAGTTGGATCTGTTCACTTTTTCACCATTGGTCGGATCGGGTTTACCGTTATGGACACCCAAAGGCACGCTGTTGCGCAATTTGTTAAATGATTTTGTGTGGAGTTTGCGGAAAGCTCGTGGCTATCAGCAAGTTGAGATACCTCATATAACCAAACAAACATTGTATGAGACAAGTGGTCACTGGGATAAATACAAAGATGATTTGTTCAAAGTAGTTACTCGTGAAGGGCATATGTTTGCTATGAAACCTATGAATTGCCCGCATCACACACAAATATATAATCGTAAAAAATGGAGCTATCGTGAATTACCGCAACGGTATGCGAACACAACTATGGTATATCGAGATGAGCAGAGTGGGGAGTTAGCTGGTTTGTCTCGCGTGCTTTCGATTACTCAAGATGACGCCCACGTGTTTTGTCGTATCGACCAAGTGAAGGAAGAAGCGTTGAAAATTTGGGAGATTATACATGAGTTTTACGGGGCGTTTGGTATTAGTCTGTGGGTGCGCTTATCGACTCGAGACCCTAAACATCCGGAAAAATATCTTGGAGATGCCGGACGTTGGGAAATTGCGGAAAAACTTCTTGCAGAAGTCGCCCAAGAAAAAAATACTGTTACAGTTCCAGGCGTTGGTGAAGCTGCGTTCTATGGACCGAAACTTGATTTTATGGGCAAGGACGCAATCGGTCGCGAACATCAGGTTGCTACCATTCAGTTGGATATGAATATGCCTGAACGGTTTGATTTAAGTTGTGTTAATGATAAGGGTGAAGATGAGCGTATTGTGATGGTCCACGCCGCTATCATGGGGTCTATTGAACGATTTATGGCTCTTGCTATCGAGCATTATGCCGGCTCATTTCCAGTCTGGCTGGCTCCAGTGCAGGTGTTGTTAGCACCTGTTTCATCAAAGCACGTAGACGGTGCGAGAGTTCTGGCCACAGAATTAGAAGAAGCAGGCATTCGGGTGGGTGCAGATGAGGCAGACGAAACGATCGGCAACAAGGTCCGTAAGGCTGCGGGACAAAAAATTCCGTATATTGTGGTGGTGGGAGATAAAGAATTAAGCGGTGAGCCGTGGATGATTCGGGTGCGAGGACAGAAGGATCAAATCAAGATGAGCAAGGAAGAATTCATTGTAAGAGTGCGAAAGGAAATCAAAGAAAGAGTTAGCTAAGAATAACTCATTTTCATATGTCTAAAGAAGGAGAAGCGGCGTTTGTCCTTGATTACTCTGGCGAGAGAGCTGTAGAGGCAGGATTGGATGAGATATTTGTCGAAAAAGTGGTCCCTATATTAAGGAGAGATATGAAGGATGCTTTGGCTTTGGCAGAAACACCGGAACAGGCAAAATCCATAGCGCGCCAAGTGGTGCTAAAGCATGCTGAAGGGCGGCAGTTTACAGATCCAGTAGTAGTTTGGAATCAAGAAAGAGGTAAAGTATTTGTTACTGTTGAAACTCAAGTGCTTGTTTTTGATGCACAGGGCAAGAGTAGAGAAATAAGGGTTGTGGTGCCACAGGTGATTGAAATAAAAGAAAGAGGTAAAAAAAAGAAGGATGTCCTTAGTAGATATATAAACTAAATTTTTGCTAGTGTTAGCCTAAATTTAGCAAAAATCTATTGACAAAAGGGGTAAAAAATGGCATAATATTATTGTTAAGTTTGTCTATGATTCCTGTTATAGTGTTATAGACAAAAGCTTAAACAAGAATTTATGGGAGAAGTTAGAAGTCCGGGAGCTGAAGCCGCCAGACAAAGAGCGAGAGTGTTAGAAGAAAAGGGCATAATTGCCGAAGCGGGAGTCCGTTCAAGCAGGCGAAAAGGTGGTCAAAGAGAACACAGGCCAAATCAAGTTTTGGGTGCGCTGTTTAGAGCAGAAACTGAAAGAGCGATGATTGACGATTCGGCAAAAGAAGAGCCTGAGCCGAGGGTCAAGAAAGCGGCATAAGACTTTAAATATTTAGATAAAACCCTGTACCAAAAGTACAGGGTTTTATTGACTTTCTTGGCTTGTAATGGTTGAATGGAGGAAATTATGCAAAATAAATTGCCAAAAATTATCGTCATCGTCGGACCGACTGCTTCTGGTAAAACAGATCTTGGTTTGGTGTTGGCAAAGAAATATAACGGAGAAATTGTTTCTGCTGATTCACGATTAGTGTATAGCGGTATGGATATTGGTACGGCGAAGCCAGGGGGACAATGGTCGTCAACTGTCATATTGGGCGAGTCTTCAAAGGCGGCGAGGGATCTTTCGGATAACGGACAGAGATTCTTCCTTCGTCGTCGGAATGACAGACTAACTTATGTAGTAGACGGTATACCACACCACCTGATTGATATAGTGAATCCAGATCAGGAGTTTAGTTTGGCGGATTATAAAAAAATGGCTGTGGATGCTATCGATGATATTTTGCAGAGAGGCAAGTTGCCTATCGTAGTCGGCGGTACTGGCTTGTATGTCTGGGCGCTTGTAGACAATCTGGATATTCCGAAAGTTGCGCCAGATAATGCTCTAAGAAAAGAATTGGAGAGTAAGAGCTTGCCAGAGATAGTGCAGATGCTGCAAGAAAAAGATCCTGAAAGCGCGGCACGTATAGACCTGAAAAATCCTCGCCGGGTGATGCGCGCCTTGGAGGTAGTGATGGCAAGCGGGCAGTCTTTTGCTCGTCAGCAGACAAAATCAGAGCCCTTATTTAATGCCCTGCAGATCGGTCTTGAGGTGCCAAAAGAAGAGTTATATAAAAGAATTGAAGCCCGAGTTGATGCGCAAATTGAAGCCGGATTGGTGGAAGAAGTGAAAAGTCTAGTTGATGCCGAGTATAGCTGGGAATTGCCAAGTATGAGTGGAATTGGGTACCGGCAGATCGGTATGTGTCTGCGAGGAGAATTGAGTCTATCTGAGGCGGTAGAGTTATTGAAACGAGACACTCGTCAGTACGCCAAACGTCAGCTGACCTGGTTTAAGCGCGATAAACGGATACAGTGGGTGAGAGAGTTAGACGAGACGGAAAGACTAGTGGACGGCTTCCTCAGTCAAGATTAGTTGCCTCATTGGTAAAATCAATCTTTTCACCAGTCACAGTGTCGTCTGCTTGTACCTGGGCCTCGGAGACGAGTTTTTGTGATGCATCGGCCTTATTAACAGTGATAATAATCGGCAGTGCGAGCACGTCTACACTCTCAGGCATTTCTGGAATTGTCCAGGTAAGTTTTTTTGTAGCAGGATCAAATTTAGCTTGTCCAGCTGGAACAGGAGAGGGAAGCTCGATGCCCACATCACCGTAAACATCGGCCGAAATGGCTATGTTTTTGAGAGGGTGAAAATTATTGGTGAGTACCCAGTTGATTTTTGTTTTTTGACCATCGTTTGTCTGGCGCGTTTCAAATTTTAGATCGGAATTTACTGTAACATTTATTTTATTACTGCTGATTTTTTGATTTTTCTTGTCTGTGTCGATAAAAGAAAGTTCTGCCACTGCAGTTATTTGTGATGAGTTTTTGAGATCAGAAAGGTTTATCAGAGAAGCGTCGCGTAACGGCAAACGAACATCAACGGTTATCTCGTCGCCTTTTTTTAGTTTCGCCAAAGCCGGAATTTTTGTTTTATCCCAAGTTATTTCTCCGCGTCGCAGGCTGTCATTTATCTGCGACCCTACGATAGTGCCGTCATATTTGTCTTCTAGTTTTGGCCAATTGAGAAGTGTTTGTTTTTTTATAGCCGGACCGTCAAGGCTGAGTTTGAGAATGCCATTGTCTATATCCTGGTCGTTTGAATTTTTAAACGTCAGTGTCATATTGAGTTCTCCGCCTGGTTGAGCGCTTGAGTCTTCAAGTGATCCGTTGATGGCCAAGCTTACATCTGTGTCGCTCTGCGTTACTTGGGGGGCGATTTTGGTGTCGGCTATGGTAAATAGTTTGTTGTTAGCCAGAGTCAATAATGTGCCGGTAATATCTCCATTTTCTTCAGTAGAAGAAGTAAAGGTGCCGGTCAGTTTAAATGTCCAGCTGGTGAGCGCTGAAGACGAAGGGGCTGTTGGTTTATTTGGTTCTAATACCCACCTGAAATCTTTATTGATTGCAGGCGAGGAAGAAACAAGAACAAAGTTTTTTGGCCAGGAAGGTCTGATTTCGATTTTATTAATCGCTGAATCCGCCTGTTTGCGTGCGATCAAGGTGTACTCAACGGTATTGCCTGCCCGTGGTGTATTGGATCCGTTTACTGTGAGGGAAAATGGGCTCTGATCCGTGGTAATATCTAAGATCGCGCTTTTTTGAAGCTGTGAGCCGAAATTCTCAGGCTCATATGTCAAGAATACTCGCCATGATTGTTTTTGGTTCAGTGCGCCATAGGTGATGCCGGTAATGGAAAGTTCACGTCGTTTGCCTGCCTCAATGCTACCCAGATCCCATTCAGTATGGCCGTTGTTTTTTGCTTCCATGTCGCTGGAGACAAAGACGAATCCGTCTGGGTATTGTACGTTTATCGTGGCTTTTTTTAAGGATAAAGATTGATTGTTTTCGTAGGCGATGATGTAGGTTGTGGTGGCGCCAATCAGGATGTTGGTTGGGCCGTTGAGGCGCAAGGCAATTTTATCTTCAGAAAACTTATTGCCGCTGCCCGGCATGAAGAAGAATCCGGCCCAAGCCACAGCCGCCAAAAGTCCGCCAACAAGAATAATGCCGATCAATGTTTTAAGCGCAGGATGGGTTTTGGTTATTTTTATCTGACGCATGTCCGGCAATTTGCCCTGGTCATCTCGGTATATCTCTGTTAGTTGTTTGGAAATTTTATTTTGTTTTTTTTCTTCAATAAATTCTTCCAAACTTTCTTTTTTTCGTACGGGTTTTTTTCTTACAGCCCGTCTTGGTTTGCGGGCTGATCCAGATTCGGTGAGCGGTTTGGTGGAGAATGATGGTTCTTCTGGCATAAAATTATTTATGGTATAAAATAAAATTTAGAAAAATAATCCGTTATTCTTGTTTTTGTGTCACTAAAGTCCAGATTTGGTCAGTGTTTAAAACAGTATTTTTAATCGCTATACCGTTGGTAGCCATTGTCAAGTCGCGGCCATTTTGCCAGATAGGGGACCATCCTTCAGGGTAGATGATCTGGCTTTCAAATTCACTTTGTATGCCGGATTGTTTTTGGACAATTAGTTGATATTTTGAGATAGGGCTGGCTGTCTGAAATACTTTAGCCCAATTACTCAAGTTTGATCCTTCTTTTTGTTCCCATGCTTTGAACGGCAGTCTGTATATAAATTGCACTTCGGTAGTTTTGCCCGGCTCGGTAATAATCCAGTTACCAAAGGCGGTTTTGCCGAACTCGTGACTGATGCGTGTGCCTGACTCACTATCTATGGCGACCTCTTTTTCGTTCGTATTTAGATTTTCGTCTTGTTCGTACCACACTTCCGGTGCTCTGAAAGCTCTTTCATCGGGCCACGTGAAACCGCTGGCGCGAACCAACTGACTGCCCTCAGGAGTGTATAGTCGTAGATAGTCAATGTTAGGCTGGCCATACAGAATCTCTCCGTCAGAGCCGGTATGTTCGCGAGTGATGACCACGCTGTCTAAAATAGTTCCATCTGGTTGCACGACGGCTTGGTGGCTAATATGTTGTTTTATTTTTGCGTCACTCTTTTGACCTTGGATGTTAGTATTTACGACCAGTAAATAATCCTGATCGGAATTTGTTTTGGTTATCGATCCGCTCCAACCAAATTCTTTGATAGTATTCTGGGTATTGTCATCTACAAAGTATGCCTGGATCTCCTTTTGTTGCAATGCTTCCGATAGGTTCGTTAAAATCGGTAGTACTGCCCGTGGTTGAACGTGTTGAAAGTTTTCTATAAACACAGGAGCTAAATCGGATAAGATCTGTTTTGGTTTGTTAGTTTTTTTCTCAGGGCCATACTCTACGATATGTTGGATCGTCGATAGTGCGTTATCAGTATCAAGAACCACACCGCGATTTTTGTCGGTTACAGGACCGATAATAGAAAGTAGTCGGCTCAGCACATCGGCGTTAATGGCGATAACACCGTCAGCCGTCAGATTGCGGCTATGGCGGTAGAACCAAAGTATTTTTTCAGCACTGGCAGGAAAATCAGGAAACCAGTTTGCGTCTTGGAACTCCCAGCGTTTATTTGATAGGAGAAGGGGTGCCGGCGGAGTGATAAATTTTTTCAGTTGTCCTTGGAGATCGTAGGATCCTCCGGCCGGTATGTCTATAGAAATAATTTTTCCATCTTTGATATCAAGCAATGCAAAACTGCCCATAAAGCCGCCAGTAGGCCGAATTTCAGCGGGATTTTGGAAGATGAGCAAGTATCGTCGTAAACCCTTGCCGCCAAAGACTTCTTGTATCACACTGTTTAATTTGTTGATATTGTCCAGATCCTTTACGTATATGTTAAACAGGACACGGAATTCTTTGAATGTATCCTGGTATTCAAATGGCAAAATATCGGAATCAACATTATTAAGATCATCAATCGCTTGTTGGTAGTGCGGTAGCGAGAAGCTTAGATGATCGCCGAGGAATTTGAGGTTGTTAGTCAGAGTGGAAGATCGATACTGAATTTCAGATAAACCCTTAATCAGATAGGTGTTGCCAAGCGAAATTTCCTGTCCGGCAGTAATTAGGCGCTGGCGACTCTGGATTTGGTTGTTCATTATTGGAACGGCCCCTACTATCTTCTGTAGAATCGGATATTTGCTGTTTAACAGTTCCACAGCCTGATCAAAATTCTGGAGAGCATGGGTAAGCGATTCTTGGGCATTACCAATGTTGCCGTTCATAAGCGCGGAGGTCGAGTCGTGCAAAGAGGCGAATCCAGCAGTGCTGTTATCGGCGATTTTTTCGGTTGTTGATCTAAGGTCGAAATAGTAGGTGCGAGCAGTGGTTGGAGCAAGGAACAGCAAAATCGTAGCTATCGCGATGCCGGCTAGGCGTCTTGGAGAAGCAAGTGTTCGGACTGTATCAATAGGAAAACGTATCTTTGGAAGAGAGATGTTTGGAATGTGAATTTGGTAATTTTTTATTTGGGCTAATCCGTTAGCTATTTTTTGGGAAACTTCATTTGCTTTTGTTATAGCAACTGAAGCTTTTTTTGGTTGACTAATTTTTTCAGGAGAAAAAGAAATCGTTGGGATATGGGATGGTTCAATTTTTTTTGCAGGCGCATGCGAGGGGAGTGCGTGAAAAAAATAGAGATCCTTATCTTGGGACGGGGCAGAAGCATGGATGTTTTGGGAGAGGGAGTCGGTCTGATTTTTGAGGTCGAGAATGTTTGCAGATTCATGGTTTTGATACTGGACATGGTGAACAAAAAATTTGAGCGGTTGGCGGACCGTTTGGTTATTTGGGTTCTGTGTTGGAGCCGGTGAATACGGTTTTTGTTCAATCTGTGCAAGTCGCTGAGAACAGGTCGATTTATTATGCCCCATTTTTTGGCAAACCGCGCATCGGCGCAGATGAATTTTTTCCGGGTGTTTGGCTTTTTTTGCCATTATCTAAGACTCAAAAATTATAGAGATAGTATACACTATTTTTTATATTTTGAGGACACATATTTCTTTAGTTTAGCTGTGTATAACCAAGATGTTTTTTCATTTCGTTGACAAAGCTTTCTTCGTTGAATTTTTTTGCCGTATCGTAGCAATTTTGTTCCATTTTTTTTGCTACATCTCGATTTATTTCGCCAATTATACTTTGTAAATCTTTGATAGTAAAATCAGGTTTGAGCAGGAGTCCATTCTTCCTGTCAGTAATAATTTCAAGCAGCCCCCCGTCGGCCACACCGATCACTGGTTTGCCGGCCTCCATAGACTCAACGGCGCTCATGCCAAAATCTTCACGGATGGGAATATAAATTGTAGCTAAACATTTTCCCAAATATTCTAAAAGTTGGCTATCATCTATCCAGCCCAGGACAGCGATATTTGAATGTCCGGCAGCTAATTGTTTGATCTTCTCCAGTTCAGGTCCTCCGGAAGCTACCACCAGTTTTTTGTCTGGCAGACCGATAAATGCTTCTACGATTTTATCCACTCGTTTCACGTCGTAGAGCCGCGCCCAGGAAAAAAAATAGTCTCCTTGGCCTAAATTTTTAAATGGCAAAGTATCGCAGGGCGGATAAACTACAACTGAATCAAGGCCGAGATATCTTTTGATGCGTGCCTGAGTGTTTTTTGAGTTAGTAATAATTAAGTCTAGTTTTTTTGATAAGAACTCAAATCGGTAGCGATTGAACCAGGCAAAGGGAATGAATAAGATTTTTTTCCAAAGTGAATACGAATCGAGCCGTACTTGGTAGTTGTCGTACAAATGTCGAGGCGGCGTATGCATGTAAGCGATGTTTTTAATTTGAGTCCCTCGAGTTCTCAAAAGGGAGATTAGGCAGTCGCCGCTATAAATTATCGTGTCGTAATTTTTTATAAATTTTGTCTTGAATAAAAAAGATAATTGCACCTGCAGATAGCGAAATCCGGGCAGGCGTGACCAGGTTTTTTCTTTGTATAATTCAATTGTATGGATACCTTCAGCTCGAGGATCAAAAGCATCCTTCGCAATAAATGCCGTGGCGATATCAGCTCCAAGGTTTTTGGCAAGGCTGATGACCAGGCGTTCGCCACCTCCTTTATAGACGAAATAGTCGTGGAGGATGAGGATTTTTGGCTTAGAATTGAGCATATGTAGTTGCTGGAATTAGAGGCGTGTGTTATGATTTTAGCAGGTATAGAATGTTTTTACCATACTATTTACAAATGAGATTACTCTAGTTTTATGCAGGAAAATCAGGTCTCGCAGCCAACGTCTCAAAAAAACAGCATCTTATATCTCAAATTTTTGATCAGTCTACCTACGCTGCATTTGGCATATAAAATTCTCTTTAATATTGCCGATACGAGTTCGACTCGAGGTGTAGCATTGATCTTGTGGGGTATAATCTTTTTCATCTGGGGAGTCTGGTGGTTCATAAAACTGCCTAATTTCAACAAAGTAGCCTTTGTCGAAAAGATAAATCGCAGTGCAGGGATTAAAAAAGGTGTAAAATGGCTACAAATCCTATTGGTTGTTATTGCTGTTGTGTTTACTGTTTTTGGTCTGTTTGACGATTTTATTCCGGGTTATAGCGGCAAGGATTTCTTTATTATCTTGTTAGCGCCGATTATTCATTGAGATAAAAAATATGGGCGAAGTATTGCATTTTTCAAAAGAACCAAAAGAGAGTGCGGCAAAGTTAAAGGATGTGTTTTTAGAATGGCTTGCTACATCGGTTAGTTATAGACTCTTACAGGATTTTTCGGATTCTGTTGATACTTATGATATTATGACTCGAGTAGAAAGAATCAGGGCAAATCCAGGTTTTTATTCCACCGAAATGTTAGTGCAGAATCTTTATGACTTTCAAATAAGCAAAGGTTTGGCGCCGGAAATATTCGCTAGGGTAAAGATTCTAAAGGAAAGATTTGGTTTAAAATAAATAACTAAGTATGAATTTTAAGTTCTGTCCTTAACCGTTTTGTTTGGTGTTATTGTCCTAGCTGGTGTCGGTTGTAAAAATAGTAAATAATATAAAGGTTCTGTTGTGCAAAGTATGCAGAACAGTAATTGTGGGAAGTATTATGATGGTTGTAATACCTGTGAAAAAACAGAAAGTGGAGAAATCTGTACTGAAAAATATTGCCTAGAGTTTAGAGCTCCAAAATGTTTGGATGAGAAAAAATGATTAAGTTAAGATCTTTAAGAAATTCCTCGCCGTTTTTTCCCAGTTGAATTTTTCAACCTGCCCCAACCCGGCAACTGTAAGACGTTCACTCAATTTTTGATTTGTAAGCATCATAACCATAGCATTGGCGATCTCTGTTGGTCGGTTTGGATTTATCAAGCATGCGGCATTACCTGCAATTTCAGGCAGTGAGGATCGGTTAGATGTGATAACGGGAGTGCCAGCGGACATGGCCTCTACAACCGGGAAGCCAAAACCTTCATAAAAACTGGGGTAAACAAATAATGATGCCAAAGAGTATAGTGTCTGTTTTTCTTCGGGACCTATTGAACCAATAAATTTTATTTTGTCTTTATAGGGTGAAAATTGAAATTTTTTATAGATTTTTTTATCCCTCCAGCCTTTATGGCCGGCAATGATGAGGGAGTGCGGATTGGAAAATTTTGAGTACGCTTGTTCAAAAGCGGCAATGAGGCCAAGGATGTTTTTGCGCGGTTCAACGGTTCCTAAAAATAGGATGAATTTCTCCGGAAGACTGTATTTTTTTTGTATTTCTAACTTTTTTTTCTGGAAAGACCCTTCATCTTGCTCAGAATAACAGTTAGTACCCGGGTATAACACATTAATTTTTTCCGGAGAAATTTTGTACAAATCCATGAGATCTCTTCTTGTGTTTTCAGATGGAACAAGGATTATGTCAGCTCGTTGGCATTGTCTTTTTGGGTTGATAGCTTGGTGCCACAATCTTTGTTTGAGTGAATAAAATTCTGGAAAAAATTCGAAAGATAAATCATGGACCGTTAAGACGGTCTTTGCGCTTTTTGATAAGGGTGTGAAGTTAAAGTTTGAAGAGAAAAAATAATCCAGTTTTTTATTTTGTGCAAATTTCACCCTTTTTTCAATAGTAGCATCTATTTTTGGAAAGCTAAACAGTTTTGCTGAAGCATTGAACATTTTATTTGGCCAGTCGGTCTTTATGTAACTGATATTGTCCTGTTTCCAGTTGGGAATAAATTCAGAAACATCTGTACATGAATTGTAAAAAAGAAAGTATTGATTTGTTTTGTCAATTATAAAAATAGCGTTTAGTAATTCATAGGAATACTCACCAACACCTGAGCGGACAGGGGACATAAGTGGGCGAATATCTATCCCAATGTTCATATGGTATTTCGCAGCGAGACGCTTGATGTTCGTATGTATTAGACTAAAACCGGCTGGCTAAATCCTTTGTGGAATTCTTCGTATCTATTTTCGACGTATTTTTTAATGTTGTTTTTAAAGTTTTTGTCAGCAAACTTGTTTGCATGCTCGCGTATCTTGCCGCTTTCCCAGCCCTCATAATTAAAATGCAGTACGGTATCAAGTAGCGATTCCCAAGTTTGGTCGTGAAAGAAGACGCCGGTTTCATTAGGGATGATTGTTTCCGTAGCGCCGCCGGCCGCATACGCGATAACCGGGCGTCCGCACGCCATAGCTTCCACAGCTGTGATGCCAAAATCTTCCATCTGGGGATGGATAAAAGCTCTGGATCCGGACAATACACGGCTTTTGTCATTGTCCGAAATTTGACCCAGAAATTCTATGTTATCTTTGGCGATGCGCTGTAGTGAAGCGAATTCCGGGCCGGTGCCAAATATCTTTAGCGGCCATCTGAGACGGTTAAACGCTTTGATGATAAGATCAAATCTTTTGTACCCAACCAGTCTGCCTCCGGCGGCATAGTAGTCTCCGGCTTTTTGCAAGGAGCAAGAAGATAGTTCAACGGGCGGATAGATCACGTCACTTTCTCGTCGGTAGTATTTGTTTATTCTTTGCTGCACCGTGTGTGAGTTTGCGATAAAATTATCTACTCGATCAACACTCATCTTATCCCAAATACGAAGACGGTGAATAAAATATGGCAGGAGCGATTTGATTACCCTGTTTTGTTTGAGGTCGGAGATATATGCTTGCTGATTTGCCCATAAAAATCGTGGGGGTGTATGACAGTAAGAGATGTGGAGTGTGTTAGGTCCGGTAATAACGCCTTTGGCAAACATGCTGGCGGTAGAGATCACCACATCAAAATCTTTTAATTGGTGCTGCTCAGTAGCCAGCGGCATTAAGGGTAAAAACCATTGGTATGTCGAATCCTTAAAAGGAAGTTTGTTTAAGAATGAAGTCCGTATGTTTTCGTTGTTAAAGAATGTTATTTTTTCTTTGTCATGAAACAGTACAAAAATAGGAGCTTCAGGCCAAAGCTCGTGCAATGATTTCAGCACTCTTTCCGCACCCCCATCCTGGGCAAGATAGTCGTGTACGAGAGCGATGCGCATACTACACAATGGATCCCTTTTTTGATAAAACAACAAACGGTGTTTTGATGAGGATGATTATATCCATATACAAGCTCCAGTTTTCTACATAAAAAGTATCAAGATTCACTTCTTCTTCGTAGCTCAAGTTGCTGCGTCCGGAAATCTGCGAAAGTCCGCTAATCCCTGGCTTAATAGCCAGAACAATTTTGTGTTGACGTTTATAGCCTTGCACCTCTCGCGGTTGGTGCGGACGAGGGCCCACAAGGCTCATATTACCCTTCAAGACGTTGAAAAACTGCGGTAGTTCATCCAGGCTGTAACGACGTAAAAATTTGCCAAAAACAGTAATACGAGGGTCGTCTTTTATTTTGTAAATTGGTCCGGTTTTTATACTCTGTTTAGCTATTAGTTCTCGCTCTACTTTCAACGCTTCTTCACCGCCAAATCCCACTCCGGTAGAAAGTTTTTGGTGCATCGTTCTGAATTTTAAAGCAAAAAATTTTTCGCCCTCTTTTCCGACTCGTTCATTTCGATAGAGTATGGGAAAGCCGGTCTCTAAAATAATACCAATGGCAATCAAGATAAAGAGAGGGGAGAATATAATGATGAGAAACAGGCTGAAGAAAATATCTACAAAGCGTTTGATAATTTTATTCCAACCGATTAGTCTGGTAAGTCGAAGTTCGATAATTGGAATTCCACCCAGGGTGCTGACGGCCATATTTGTGGCGATAGTAGAAAATAGATCTGCCGAATATTTGAATGTAATGTGATGTTCTTTGGCGAAGTCAATTGCCTCAATGGATTCTTCTCCGTGCGCTTTGGGGTCGGTAAATATAATTTCGTCGGGCCGATGTTGTAGCAGCCAGTTTTTGCATTCTAAATTAAAGTGAGGAAAAACACCGGCGATTTTGTAGCCTAAAAAAGGGCGGGTATTTACTATTTCTATAATATGGTTAGTCACGGCCTGTGTCCCGATAACTACTATTTGTCGTATCCCGAAACCCGCGCGGTGCAGGAGTTTTTTTAAGCCGTTCATTGCGGTTCGCCCTAAGCTAACATAGACGACTGCAAGTACCCAGCTGGCCAATACCAAAAAACGAGAATCAAATTTCCCTAAAGTAAAGAAGGTGTAGATGGTAATCATAGCAAAACCGGTAGAGCAGGCCAGGACTACTTTGGTCAGATCAGAAGCCAATTTGCGATTTGGTGAAATACTGTATAACCCGGTAAAAGCAAAAATAATGAGCCATCCGAATGCAGTAATTAATACGAGAGGCAAGTAGCGTTCCCAGGATAGATCAAACAGTACGGGTCTGATGCTCTTGGTAAAATCAGTAAAGCGCAATCCGTACGCGCTGATGCCCGCTAGCACTAGAAGGAGGTAGTCAAGGGGCAGTTGAATAAAAGCAAACGTGAGTTCAAATTTTTTCATAAACGAGATGAGTGGAAAAGTGATAAGCTGACTTGATCATTTTGAGCGAGTGAGTTTATATTGGTTTTGGACCGTATAATTGGAATGAATAGTAGATTCACTTAGTTATTTTTGAACGAACGAGCATATATGCGGCAAAGCCCGTAAAAATATGCTGATAGTTTGTCCTATTTTACTATGTTTTATTGCTTTGGGCAAGGCTATTTTTATTGACAAAAATGCTGTTTTGTGCTAGTATTTGCTCGTATAGTAGACGATCGAGCCGCGATTGCGGCTAGGAAAGTCCGAACATTCTTCCCGGCTTTGCCAGGAAATAAAGGGTAGCGGGTAATACCCGTCGTTCCGAATTATATTGGAGCGAGGTGCGAGCAGAGACGTTTCTTTTTGAAAAAAAAGAAAAAGCAAACCTCACATTCGTGATTCAATCATGAATTATTGCTTAGCTCTCAACCGAGGTAAGACGTTGAGAGGTGAAACGGCTAAATCCTTACTTGGATGCAAGAACAGCCTGAGCAGAGCAATCTGTTTTGGAAAAGTTCGTTCGCTTGAAGCTTCAAGCAATTGAAGTTCTAGATAAATGATCGTTATCCGCCTTGCGCGCAAGCGCCTGCGTCGGAACAAAATTCGGCTTATCGCTATATAAAAATAATCCTGCGCCAGAATGGCGCAGGATTATTTTGTTACCAAAAAAATTTTATACTTCAATTACCACCGGTAGAATCATCGGCCGCTTTTCGGTTTTGCTGAATAAGAACTGGCCTACATAGTCGCGCAGCTTATTTTTTATATTATTTGTATCGGCCCAAGAAAGCGGGTCTGACTCGGTTACGATTTTTTTGACACGATGTCGAAGGTCTTCTATTAACTCCTTGTGCTCTTTTAAAAATACAAAGCCGCGTGAAATGATATCAGGATTTTGTACCAACTTTCCGGTTTTGCTGTCTACGGTAGCAATAATGACCACCATGCCATCTTCAGACAATACTTGACGATCGCGCAAAACAATATTAGTTTCATCGCTGACACCTAAGCCATCCACAAAGACGTAGTCTGAAGGCAGTTTAGTTTTTGTCAGCACACCTTCTCCTTTGCTAAATTCCATTACTTGGCCGTTATCAGCGATGAAGATATTTTCTTTAGGAAAACCCATGATTGTAGCGATGCGGCCATTAAGGCGCAGCATGAAGTGGTTGCCGTGGATCGGGATAAAGTATTTTGGCCGTAATAGGCTTAGCATTAATTTCACATCTTCGGCTTTAGCGTGTCCGCCGGCATGCACATCCATCATCTCATAATGAACAACATCCGCGCCTTTGCGATATAGCGTATCCTTGAGTCGTTGAACTGTGCGCTCGTTGCCTGGAATTACAGATGAAGAAAAAACTACTGTGTCACCGGGTACTAATTTAACCTCGCGATGTTCACCAGTAGCTATGCGCATTAAGGTTGCGTTCTTTTCTCCTTGCGCTCCGGTACAAATAATGACGACTTTTTCTGGCGGATATTTGTCTATCTGACGGATATCAATGAGTGTTTTTGGATTGAATTTCATATATCCAAGCTCTTTGGCGATTTCTACATTGCTTTTCATGCTGAAGCCGCCCAGCGCTA
>CAZETA010000017.1:5914-17792 GCA_964514995.1 uncultured Gammaproteobacteria bacterium | reverse complement strand
AAAGGTAAAAAATTTGATTGTTTAGCGAAAGGGGGCTACCGAATTGTACCGGAAATCGCCCTATTTCGGTCTGTGCAGGCCCGCTCGGATTCGAACCGAGAACCGCGGTTTTGGAGACCGCTGTTTTACCATTGAAACTACAGGCCTATCGAATAAACCCCGCATTGAAAAAATCAGAGCGGGGTTTATTTGGTTTTTTAAAATTATTTGGTTTCTTTATGTTTGGTATGTTTCTTGCAAAACTTACACATTTTGCTCAGCTCCAAACGAGTTTTTATCGACTTACTCTTGTTTGGAAAATAATTAATACGTTTGCACTCCTGGCACTCCAATTTTACTCGTGGGCGTTTAGATTTTGCCATATTGTAATAAAGTATAAATAAAATTTGTTAAGTCATTCTTATGATCCTTATTCACAAGTTACGACCTGAGCCGTTGTCGGGAATTGAACCCGAGACCTTGTCCTTACCATGGACACGCTCTACCAACTGAGCTACAACGGCAGTGGTGGGACGCTGAGCGTCCCGAACACAACGCTTAGCGTTGTGGGCAGTCTAGGATTCGAACCTAGGAAGGCGTAGCCAGCTGATTTACAGTCAGCCCCGGTTGACCGCTTCGGTAACTGCCCTACATTGAAAATACTAAACTATAAATCTTAAATTCTAAAATTTAGAATTTAGTGCTTGGTATTTAAAATTTTTTATTCCGAGCCGTCTCGGGGGCTCGGCTTCGACTAAAATGTTCTTCCGAAAATTTTGTCTAGCCACCGCCTCACGGCCTCACTCGCCTGCCTGCGTCGTTCGGCAACGCTGCGGCGTTCTCGCCCTTTCGCAACACCGAAGTGTTGCTTCTGAGCCGTCTCGGGGGCTCGAACCCCGGACCCACAGTTTACAAAACTGTTGCTCTACCAGCTGAGCTAAGACGGCAAGATTAGGAGAAAGCTACATGTGTTTGATTCTATCTTTAAAAGCAGGGAGTTTTTGATTGTCGGCATTTACAAGCCGCAAATCATTATATGCTTTCGTAGCCAAAGCCTTATCGTCGCATATTATAGCAATTTCAATCAAGAAGTCAAGATATTTTGGATTCTGCGGTTCAAGTTCCACAGCTTGCAGAATAGATTCCTTGGCGACTTGAGGCTGGTCGACTTTTGATAACAGCTCTGCTAAGTGATAAAATCTTGGAGAAAATGAATCATTCAGCAACACAGCTTGCTGGTAACACTGTATCGCCTCTTCCAAATTATTTTGCTCCTCGGCAATTTCAGCCAACTTAACAAAAACTGTATCGTCATTTGGATTTATTTTTAACAAAAATTGGTATGTTTGTTTTGCCTCTTCTATTGCGTTTTTTGCTAGGTACGTATCAGCCAAACCTTTATAGGCGCTGACGGATTTGGCGTCATTTTTTATGGCGGCAATAAACCGCTCCTCCGCCTGATCATACTCTTCGAGTTTTAGATACTGTTCCCCATCGGCAATCAATTGCGCGAGCTTCTGTTCTCTGTCTTGAGGGCTGGCTTCCTGATTTTCTAATTTGATTTTTAAGACTTCCTCGTGATGCAGCAAGCGTTCAATCTTGCCGACATATATCCTAAACTGCAACTGAATTTGGCCCCAAATTTTTTTTCGCAGCGGCACCAAAAAAGCAACAACCTTTTTTTTGAGCGCATTACTGCTCTCGTCGATTCTTTTATTAATAATCTGTTTTTTCTTTTGATATATTTTTTCTTCAGGTAAATTATCAATATCTAAATTTGCCATTTGTGGAAATTTTCTGACAACAATAAAAAGCACTACTCCCAACGAAATAAACATGACAGACAAAAATAGTATATCAAGCATAAAAATTATTCAACCGCTTTGGCGATACTCAACCAGCTGTCCAGCTTGGTAGATGCGCCACCGACCAAAACACCATTGATACTTGGATTCTTCAAATAGTCATTTACATTATCGGCATTTACGCTGCCACCATATAATATTACGGGTATTCTGGTCGTCAAGGCCGCCACTTGTTTTTTTATAAGCTCGTGCACTCGTTCCGCCGCTACAGGATCGCATGCCTGACCAGTACCGATAGCCCATACCGGTTCATAAGCAAAGATAAGTTCACGATCTTCCGGCCAAACAATATCCTGCAAGGCAGACCTCACCTGTACCTCAACTACCTCGGCGGTTTTATCCCCCGCTTTTTCGCGCTCGGTTTCACCAACGCACATTACAGGCGTCAAGCCAGCGGCCAGAACAGCTTCTGTCTTTTGTCTGACTTCATGATTCGTTTCATGAAACAAATGACGGCGTTCCGAATGACCGACCAAAGCATATTCACAACCTACGGCCTTGTACATAGCAGCGGAAATCTCGCCCGTCTCGCCTCCCTTATCTACCCAATACACGTTTTGAGCACCAACCGCTACGGAAGTTTTCTCAAGAGTACTGATCACTGTTTTTGCAGCTAAAGCGCTTGGGAAAACTGCCATCTTGATATCTTCGGAAAATTCATTTGCCTCGAGCGCAATCGCCGACGCCAAATTCTGACTTTCGGCAAAGCCTAAATACATTTTCCAATTAGCGAATAAATACTTTTTATCAGACATACGCTTATTGTAGTAAAGTTAAGATCTTTTCTTTACTCATAGGCCCGACCACCGCTACTCGCATCTGGTTGAAATCAAAAATTTTCTTGGCAAGTCGCTGGACATCTCCGGCGGTTACGGCTTTTATTTTTTTCGTAAGCTGTTCGTAGGTCTGAATCTTGTCAGCAAACCAAAACTGTTTGGCAAACCATTGGGCCTGAGCGCTGGAATTTTCCATAGACAACTCAGTCCGTCCGGCAATATTATTTTTAGAATCCAACAACTCTTTCGGAGAAACTTTTATGTTTTGAATTTTAACTAACTCCGCTTTGATAACTTTGATCGCATCAGCGAGCCGAGACGGATCAAGTCCGGCGGAAATAGTGGCTGTCCCCACGTCTCGAAACATCTCCGAACCGGCGCTTACCATATAGGCCATTCCCTTCTTCTCACGCACTTCCACAAACAGCCTCGAGCTCATACCACCGCCTAAAATATTTAACAAAACAGTCAATGCAAATTTGTCTTTGTGATTGTGTGGCAAACCAGGAAAACCAAGGATTACCTGGGCCTGATCTACTTTTCTTTCTGAAACTAACAACCTGTCTGCTAGAGGCAGAACTTTCTTATCCCAAACAAATTTTTTATAATCATTTTTCAATTCATTTTTTTTTGCCGGCACCGCATTTTTTTGAACGGCAAAATGCCGTAAAGATTTTTTCAATTTTGCTTCGTTGATATTGCCAGCAACAACCAAGACCATGTTGTGTGGTACATAATGCTGCTGGTAATAATTCCACAACTGTTCGCGACTGATACCGCGAACGCTAGTCGGCGTCCCGCCCACATCCCAACCGAGCGGATGTATATCGGTAAATATAGATCGTTCAAATAAATTTTCCACTGCCATGAGCGGATTGTCTTCGTACATGCGCAGCTCCTCGACAATCGCTCCTTTTTCTTTTTCTACTTCTTCCAACTCTATTTTGGAACTAAAAATTATATCAGCCAGCCAATCAAAAGCCTTCTCCATATTTACCTCGCCGGTTTTGATGTAATAGCCTGTATAATCTTTGGACGTAAAAGCATTATACTCAGCGCCAAACGCGTCAAGTTCGCGAGATATCTCCAGATGTGTCGGCCGTTTCTTTGTACCCTTAAAGAGCATATGCTCCACAAAATGAGACGCTCCGGAAATCTCTTTCCCTTCATACCGAGAACCAACCGGAAACATGGCCATGATGGTCATGGCTTTAATGCCTTTAACAGGCGCCTTGATGAGAGTAATGCCATTTTTTAATTTAGAAATTTTATACATATTTTTCTTTCAAATAATCCTTTAATTCTTCTATGCTAATTCTTTCCTGATTCATAGTATCTCTGTCTCGCACGGTTACTTTTTTATCTTCCAAAGAATTAAAATCGACTGTCACACAGTACGGCGTTCCAATTTCATCCTGACGACGATAGCGTTTGCCGATACTCTGTGTCTCATCGTATTCTACAGAAAAATTTTTGCGCAAAGCAGCTGCCAAATTCTTGGCCACACCAGATAATTCTTCCTTCTTTGATAACGGCAGTACAGCAACCTGAACCGGTGCTAGATGCTTGGGGAACTTCATCACCACACGAGCCTCAGTTTCTCCTGACTCAGTAGTCGGAGCCTGTTCTTCGTGATATGCTTCAAGCAAGCTTACCAATAACATTCGATCAATACCGAAAGTTGGCTCAATCACATGTGGAATAAATTTCTCATTTGTTTCCGGGTCAGCATATTGCAGCTCTTGACCGCTAACCGTTTCGTGACGAGACAGGTCGAAATCGGTGCGATAGGCGATCCCGTGCAACTCTTTAACTCCAAACGGATATTTGTATTCGATATCAACAGTACGCTTGCTATAATGAGCGCGTTCACCATCAGGAATTTCATGCCAGATTAAGTTGCTCATATCAATCTGCATCACTTCCTGCCACCAGCGCTTAATTTCTCCCAACCACATCTCAAAGACCGATTCCCAATCTTTAGGATTTATAAAATATTCAAACTCACCAATTTCGAATTCACGGGTACGGAAAATAAAGTTGCCTGGGGTAATTTCGTTACGAAAATTCTTGCCGATCTGCGCAATACCAAACGGCAAACGCCGACGAGTAACATTTAAAATATTTTTAAAATTGACAAACATGCCGGCCGCGGTCTCTGGACGCAGGTACGCAGTCGTGGAAGTGTCTTCATTGACACCCAGATAAGTTTTGAACATCAAGTTGAACTGCTTCGCTTCCATCAGTTTACCACCACAATCAGGACACGGCACATCCGTAATACTCTCAACCGGCGCCTCACGATTGTAGCCGGGTTCGGCCTGACGGGCTTCCAGCAGATGGTCAGCACGGAAACGATGATGACAACTACGGCATTCAGTCAATTGGTCGCTAAAATTCTGCAAATGCCCTGACGCTTCCCAAACTTTGGGATTCATAATAATAGCTGTATCAAGCGGCACCATATCACCTCTTTCCTGGACAAAAAACTTCCACCAAGCCTTTTTGATGTTTTGTTTTAATAAGTGACCTAACGGCCCATAGTCCCAGCTATTGGCCAAACCGCCATATATTTCACTGCCTGGAAACACAAAACCGCGCCGTTTGCACAGAGAGATGATTTTATCCATTTTTTCGCTATTATTTTCCATATTTAGGACTATAGTGATAACAAAATTAAGACCTTTTGTGGCCTTAATTATAGCTTATTTTGAGGTAAGAAGTCAATCTGATTGACAAAAATGCAATTTTGTGGGATACTTATCCGTTCCCCGACCATGGGGGTCGGGACGATACCGGGAGAAGGTATGAACGAGGAACAGCAAGCGGAATGGCTGTGGAAGAAACAAGTTCGCAGCAGCCTCAACGTGCTGCAGGCGCTGATCATGGGGGTGTCCCTGTTCATGCTGGTGAGCCTGTGGGCCTTCCACCAGAAGCAACGGACGGACGACTCGTTCCACAAGTTCGTGGTCGAGTCCGTCAAGGTCATGGACAGGCAGTTCGAGATCGTGAAGCTGAAGATCGACCAGCAGCGCTGCAAGCCCTGACAACTGATGCCACCAACCCCGCCCTGCGGGGCGGGTCGCTGACACGATAAGGCCGAGGCTCACGCCCCGGTCTTCGCATTTTTGAATCAAACTTTTTAAAACCTCCTGCCCATCCCACCGTACTCATGCGGATGATGCGGTTCAGAAGACTTCGCCGCTACTTCCGAATCATTATGACCGGCCTCATGTTTAATTTCAAGTTCTGTTGGTTTTAGATGAGGAAATTCTGTAACTGGCCTATAACCTGATTCTCGATCTTTTTCTGGATCAATATTTCCAATTTCGATGGCTGCGCTAAAAGCTGCACCAGCAATTTTTTTTAAAAAATTATTCTTTTTAGGGCCTATTTTTTCTAAAGCCATATAAAATTAGATTGTATTGATCTCTGCTTCCTTCTTATCTGTGATTTCCTTAATCTTTTCATTGTATTCTTTTACCAACTTGTCTAGTTCTTCTTCGAGTCGATATTTCTCGTCTTCGGTTATTTCTCCCCCGTCTTCAGAGCTGATAATCATTTCCTTCACGTCTTCACGCACCTTGCGCACCGCGATCCGAGCGGCTTCTTCTTTTTGGTGCAAGACCTTCACAAGTTCTCCGCGTCGCTCGCTACTGAGTTCTGGTAAAAAAATTTTAATCTGACTACCAGTATTAACCGGATTTATCCCCAAACTAGAATCTCGTATCGCCTTTTCTATATTCGACAAAATACTCTTATCCCAAGCTTCGATACTGACGGTCTTAGCGTCTGGAATATTGATAGAAGCCAAAGACTTAAGAGTCTGATAGGTGCCATATGCTTCCACAGATATATCCTCGACAATAGCTGCGCTGGCTCGCCCAGTTCGCAGGCCAGAAATATCTTCTTTAAAAAAATTGATAGCTCCATCAAAATCTGATTTGAAATCCGAAATGTTCATATGTACTATTGATATTGATAATGTAAGTTTATTGGTTAAATTCTAATGATGAAAGTGTCAGCTCTACATCTCCCTTATTATCCTTATACCCGGCCTTATAGTCAAGCACATTGTCGCCCATTTGTAAAAAATAATGATCGACAATATAGTCTTGTTTGTAATCTTCGTATTGCAGTCTGGTAAAATTGTAGTCGCCGATTTTCTTTATGGACTTACTCTTTAGTATTGTCTGATCATCATAATACGGTTTTAAGACTTCTTCAATAGTTGCATTTTTTATCACTTCAATCCGGGTATAGTATACGGAAGCCTCACCTGGTGGAATATTCGTATTACCTTCGGCATTGAGAAGTAGCGCGCTATCTAAATCTATAATTGATAAAGCTTTTGAATATTTAAAGGTAATCCCTTCTTTTTTCCAATTATACTCTTGTGCACTCTCTTGAGCAGAGGTGATTGTAGCGCTATTTTCTGCAGTGGTATTATTCGACATGTCTTGGCAACCAACTCCTGCCAACAGGAGAAAACAAAAGGTAATACTGAATATTTTTAACTTTTTAAACATAATAAACGATTACAACGTCGTAAAGGCAATAAAAATATTTTTTCCAGCGTCCTTGCTTATCAACAAATCAGTCGGAATGGTGTTGGTCGGCAATTTTTTGGTTACCCAATTCACTCCTCCGTCTACAGATTTATACAATGTGGAACGCACATTACTATTACTATCGTTTAAAATCGTGCCAGTATAGTATATTTCGGATAAATTATTCGGATTAATCGCAAAGCCGTAAATATTGACACTGCCAGGAGGAGTCAACAATTTGATTTCTGACCAACTAGATCCCGCATCTTCAGAGCGCAAGATGCCGTACTTTGAAATCCAAAATACACTATCTCGCTGAGTCGGATGTAAAACCAACCGATAAAAACTTGAGCTGCCGCTAAAATTTTGGAAGTTGCCACTGGCTTGCACCCAAGTAGCCCCACTGTCGTCGGAACGATATAATCCACCAGCATAGGCAGCGGCGTATATTCGCTGCGGATTAAATTTATCAGTCATCAATTCACGTAACTCAAAGTTAAAATTTTTAATAATCCTCCAGCTCGCACCGCCGTCCTTGCTGCGCAAAACATCTCCACCAATTTCTGCGGCATAGATAATACCAGGGTTTGCATAGTCGTTTGCCAGCGCTACCATACGCTGCGAAGGCCTAGTCTCAGTGAAAACAACTTTCCATTCTCGCCCACAATCAACAGTTTTATAAATATTTGGACCATCACTCACGTAAACAGTACACCTGTCTTTCGGATCTACCGAAAGCGCATAAACAAACTTCTTATCCATTGCCGCGAAAGCTGACCAGGTTTGACCGCTATCATAGCTATAAAACAATCCTTGTCCGCGTGTAGCCATATACAAAGCCTTCGGATCGCTCGGGTCTGTAAAAATTCTATATACTTTTGCTCCCGCCAAACTTTTACCGCCTTGAGCGGTCAGCAAAGTGTTTTTCTGTACCCAGCTATCACCCCCATCGGCAGACATAAAGAGCCCCATTGGTCCGGCTGCCGCCCCGCCAGAAAAACTGATACAACTTGCGCCCATAAGCGTTATGGCAGACAACGCCGCGGACAACAGATATATTTTCTTCGACATATATTTATACGGCTAATAATATTTGCTCTATTACCAGTTTTGGATTAATATTTTTTGATAACAATTTTTGCGATTCTTTAAAAATATCAATTAACCCCACGATCTTTATAGCTGATAAATGACTTTGTGAAAGTAAATCATTTTCTTTTCCTGATACCACATCAAGCAAATTATTCCGCCAAATCACAGACCATACCTCCAAAACAATTTGCAACTGCTCGCTCGTACGCACGGCGTCTGCTTTCGCAGGCTCTCCCAACAAATCCTCAACCGCTTTCATTTTTTTATAAAAAGGACTATTAACAATGACACTCCAACGATTTATCTCTTCATTAAAACTGTTTTTTAATTCTTGATCCCTACATATCGCGATAGCCTTGCCTGGTTTACCCCAAGATAGACTTGCCGCATCTTCAGCCACAACTTGTGTATAGCCAATTTTTTTTAAGCCATCAACGATTTCTCTTTCCGAAATTAGTGAAAAAAAGATCATTTGACAGCGAGAGCGAATAGTAGAAAGCAACCTGCCGTCGTCCTCAGTAAGCAAGATAAACACCCGCTTCTCACCCGCTTCTTCCAATAATTTAAGCAAGGCATTCCCCGACTCTTCATTAAGCAGCTCAGCTTCGTCAATAATTACCACCTGATGCCCGCCAAACCAAGATTTACCGCCCAACCGTTCTTTGATTTGCCTTGCTTGAGCAATGGAGATTTCTTTTTTTAATTTCCCGGTTTTTTCGTCTACTTGACGAGACAGGTAATAAAAATCGGGATAGTTATCTAATTTATTTTCATCTACATGCAAAATTTTACTCGCCAAGTTGCGCGCCACAGTTCTTTTGCCTATCTGATCCCTGCCAACAAAACAGTACGACTGAGCAAGTTTGTTTTTTTCAATAGCAGTTTCAAAGAAGGATGTAATCTTGCTGTGGCCAATAATTTCCATAAGCTAAGTTTTTTTAGCGCATATACATTATACCACAGCCACTTATTTATGGTATGTACATTTAAAATTTATTATTTATTTCGTGGCCAGAATACTTCGTTTATAATTTTCAAGATTATCGAGCGCAATACCGGTCCCCTTCGCGACACACAACAACGGTTCTTCAGCGACGTAAGTTGCCACTCCGGTCGCCTGTGCAATCAATTCGTCCAAATTACGCAACATAGCCGAACCGCCGGAAAGAATAATACCTTTATCTATAACATCAGCTGAAAGTTCGGGTGGGGTTTTGTGCAACACTTCCTTAATAGCTTCTACCAGATTATTTAATTCATGCTGGAGCGCTTCGGTAGTGTCGTCAGAGTTTACAATTAAGGTTTTTGGCAGCCCTGTAACCATATCCCTTCCTTTTACTTCCATAGTGAGCGGCTTTTCCATATACATAGCCGAACCGACTTTTATCTTTATCTCTTCAGCAGACCTCTCGCCAATAGCCAAGTTGTACTTATGGCGGACGTACTCGATAATCGCCTGGTCAAATTTATTTCCACCGACTCGGGCCGAACCCCAAGACACAATACCACCTAAAGAAATGACCGCAATTTCGGCGGTACCGCCGCCGATATCAATAATCATATGGCCGGAGGCAGATCCAATCGGAATATCAGCGCCAATCGCCGCCACAACCGGCTCTTTGATGATATAGGCCGCGCGCGCGCCAGCCGCGATTGTAGCATCAATTACCGCCCGTCGTTCCGTCGAGGTAATTCCCGCCGGTACCGCAACCATGACTTCCGGACGGAACAGTCGCACACCGCCGAGCGCTTTATTAATAAAATATCGCATCATCGCTTCAGTCGTATAATAATTGGCAATTACACCGTCTTTTAAAGGTCGCTCTGCCAAGATAGCGTCAGGGGCGCGTCCGATCATATCTTTAGCATCAAGCCCAACAGCCAAGACTTTCCCGTCTGTCTTAGAAATAGCGACCACGCTCGGCTCGTTGATGACAATACCTTTTTTTGGAACATACACCAACACATTGGTAGTACCGAGATCGATGCCGATTTTTTTGATAAACAACATACCCAGTCAAAATTTTTACTGTAGATTAATTTGAAAATTCCTATCTGATTTCAGATCAATTTTATAATTATATTTCTTATCACCGATATTTTTTACTTCCTCACCCGGGTGTGCGGACACGATATTTTTAGCAAAATTAAAGTCAAGCGTCAACGAATCGCCAACAGTACCCAGTTCCTTTTGAACCAACAAAGTATATGAACCGTTCTTTATTTGAGCAGCTATAATGGGTGACAAATAAAATTGCCAGACTAGCTCTTTGGTCTTACCGGGTTCGATGGAAATAAAAGTGCCAAACCATTGTTTATTTGCTTCTACACCTTGGTCTACCGGCCCAGGCTCTTGCGATTTGTCCTCCTTCATACTTCCCGAAACAGAGATAAAACTGCTGCCCAAAGGTAAAAATACGCGCGCGTACGTCCGATACCTGCTGGTAAACTTCGTGAAGCTTCCCGTATTTTCATATCTCATCTTAACGGTAGCGACAAATCCGCTTGTGCTGGCCAGCTGACTCGAGGTTGGCGCAAAGGCATACACCAACTCCCTATTCATAACTTTGTCAGTTTTAAGAGCGCCCATATTCGCATCAACCCACATCAGATAATCACCGACAGTTTCTTTCACTTCCCCAGCCCAGCCTCTCGCCATCAGCACCTTCTGCATTTCGGAGTCGAGCGAGTAAGCCAAGATATGTTTTTCATTAAACATTCTCTGACTCAAAGCAAAATACTTAGGCCACTGCTTGAATATATCCAATTTCATTTTTGCCAAAACCGCATGGCTTAAATCCGTTAGAATTTTTTTTCGCTGATTAAAATCAAGTCCTTTGTCGCTAAAACCAAACTCAACCTCGTACTCTAGCTTGTCTGTAAAATTATCAGCGTTAAATTCTTGTCCGTCAACCACAACCGGCCCGCTGATTTTCAAAACCTCTTCCATCAGAGTCGGAGTTATTCCGATTACTCCATCGACCTCTTCAGCGGCGGTGCCTTTTTCTTTTTTAAACAAATTCAAGGACTGCTGAGACGCTATTGCAAAATCAGGCGACCAATTACTGTCTCTAAACGCCCATTTTTCTACCCCCAGATAATCTCGTAAGGCTTTCGGCGGCAATGGCAGCACGCTTGAGTCTGCAAAATTATCAAGAATTTCCGTACCTTCCACTTTTAAAATCTCCGGAATGCCCTTATCTATTCGCACTACGCTATATGCACCAATAAACCCTCCGCCTGGACGGATTTCTGTATTGTTCAAGAATAACACCAAATACGTTTGTGGACTCTCAAAACCTAATGCCTTACGCAAAACATCCTGCTCGCCAGGATCCGAAATGATGCGTTCGGCAACTTGTTCTACAACCACGCTCCGCACACCACCGTGAGCGCGAGACCAGAGATAAAAACTAAGACCAGCCAGAATGATAAGTAGCAAGAGGGTCAAAAATATTTTTTTTATCATAGATTGCAATATTTAACTTATGATCTCTTTTTTACCGAGACATTGAATCCCAGATACTTTCCAAACATCAGATGAGTTACCGCATCAATGCAGGGAATGGCGGAAAAAAGTATTAAAGATACGGGTACCAACATCCATTGGAAAATC
>CAZETA010000017.1:0-5904 GCA_964514995.1 uncultured Gammaproteobacteria bacterium | reverse complement strand
AAAATCATAAGGAGATACTTGTGTCTAGGCTGATCTCCGGGCCGTCTCGGCAATATCAACATACTCATTACCATAGAGACCAGCAAACCGAGCATTGCCAGCTGCATTAGTATCTCCAAAATATTTGGAGCGTTAAAAAACAACGCACTCTGCCTGACTTCGTTGCCGGCCACCCATAAGGGTAGACGCCCAAGCACGGTAATCAAAATGGCAATCACAGCCCAACTCCACTTACCCTCCCACTCATTAAATACAATCCTAAATTTTTTCCATCGAGATATTTGTTTGTTTGTCCGAAAACGCCAAAGTAGGTACGGGATCTGTTCTGTTCCCCAGGCCCAGCGGCGTTGCTGAAGATATAAATTCTTTAAACTTCGCCACCAACTATCATCACGAACAGTATCCATAGACACGGGGATATACAAGGGCGTAACCTCATAGTCTCCATTATACCGCAACCAGCACTGAAAAAAAATCCTGGAATCCTCACTGACAATATCCTTCGCGTGCCCGCCACAATCCATAACGGCTTTAAAACTCATACTGTGCGAAGAAAAAGTTACCAGATTATCAAGCCGAGCCAAACTGAAAAGCATCCAAAAGCTTGTACCGAAGGCCATCAGTCGCAGCAATGCCGGAGATTCCCAAAGATTGTTATTATACAAAGTAAGCGGCTGAAAAGAACTCCTATCTGGACGAGGGTGGTTGTTGTAAATATAAGCCAGATGGGAAAAATATTCCGCATGCACAATGGTGTCAATATCAAAAACAGAAATCATGATATCAATGTATTCCCAGCCTTTGGCATCCGCATACTTCTTAAATTCCCATTCTGCATAATGAATATTTGAACCCTTTCCCGGAATTTCTCCAGGCAAATCCATAGGGTGAGTACAAAAAATAAGATCGGCAAATTTGCCATTGTAATTTTCTGATATCAAACCCTGTAAGGCATGCCAATGATCTCGCTTCCTCTCTTCTCCCGAAATTACAACATACGTCTTATCGGCCGGATAGCTTGAAAGCAAAAAACTGTTTAAAGTCTGCCTAACAACCTCCCAACTTTCATTGTATAAAGGCAAAAAAACAACATTTTTCCTTTTTTCCCAGTTTGGAAATTCTTCTTTCAAACGCTCGAACCAATTCACTCGCACGGCCTTGCGGAAACGCCGCCAGGATAAAAATAAGTAAAAGGAAAAATAAACCACTCGCAATACCCAATACACATCAAAAATTAAAATAAAGTAAATCATCCATAACGGTTTCATGAAAGACAAGCCTACGCCTAAAACAAGAGTTAGCCAGATACTCAAACCCGGTAAGACTTCATATAACCGATACCGATAATAATCAGAGAGCATACTCTAATACGATACTTGTTTTGAAGATATATGAGGATCGGCGCTATACTGAGGCAGTATATACTCGCCCTTTTTTACTTTCGAGAGCTGAGCAATCGCTTCCTCTGCCTGTAAACCTTGTTCGATTCGCATGATTGGAACCTGCAAGCCAAGCGCCAGCGTGTTAACCATTGTAGTCAGCAGTCTGGTAGCCGTAAATCTCCCTCGTCCCATTCTAACACCAAGCCCTTCAATGCTCTTCACAGACATTTCATTGCCGACAAGAAACTCTTTCAGAGATAACAGAAAATCATTATTCTCTGTTATAGCATATCCACTTTGAACAATTTTATTATTCAAAGATGTAGTTATAAACAACTCACCTTCCTGCGTATTGTCCAGAAGAATAAACATATCTAAAAAGTCAATAAATTAGGCGACCGGGCCTGTTTCATCAATGACAATACTGTGTTTTGCTTCAAAAATACTATATAAAAATTTATCTCCGATTTCGCGCCGATCCTTAAATTCTTTCTCAGTCATAATTGTATACCGAAGGCTTTTGCCCAGCTTCTTTTCAAATTCAACTACCAATTTAGAAACTACCATCGGGCGAATCTCGCCGACCAATAAGATATCCGTTTCGGCATTTTTTGCATCAGTAAAACAACCGGTAAACAACAACATTTTCAACTTACCAGCTTTATTTTTTAATATTTCTATCAACTCTCTTTCATACAAAATTTGCGCCTTTAGGAGGAGTGCTTTAAGCTCGGGATATAGCAAACATCCCGGATTAAGTCGATAATACTTGGAACGGCCGGTCCCCACAGCTTCCTGGGCTTCGCCTTCATTCATAATTGTTGGTGATATAAGACCAACACTCTCTAAATTGCTCAGCTCTCGGCGCACCGCATTAAGTTGCGATTCAGCCAATCTGGCTAACTCTCTTACATAAAACGGCCGATCAGATGAATGAAAAAAAATTTGCAACAATTTAACCCGAGTCTTTGAACCAAAAAGTTGTTCAATCATATAAAATAGTTACAGTCCACCAAATAGAACGTCTGCCGTTTGCAAATTTTAGCATAACGTTTACAGCAAAGCTTTATAGACTATTTAGAGTGGTTATAGTATAATAATTTAGACTTAAAAAGTCAAAATAGTAGTATGGATCAAGTGCTTCATCTGCATGAATTTTTCGTGGAAGGCAACCACCCCGAAGAGTCGCATGTACTGCTCAACATTACTGAACCCTCCACCTTAGCCGAAAAGGATAAGGGCTACTTTTTTGTTATTTGCGAGATAAATAATGCCGACAAGAAATACATTGCCAAAATGCAAAATATTGTCGATGAAATAGAAAACAGTTATTACGAAATACCTGATGAGTTCAACCAAACCGCTCTAGAAGTAGTTCTTAACAAAATAAATCAAGAAAATATTTCCATGATCAAGGCGGACACGCCGCTACACTGCATTATCGGAGTAATCCGAGAAAATGAGCTCATTTTCAGTTTTTACGGCCAACCCCAAATGATTCTTTTCTATAAAACCAAAGACGGCACCTACAAAAAAATGGACTTAGTCAAAGAAAACATAAATAACGAAGAAGAGCCCGAAAATGAACAGCTGTTTTCTCAGATTGTGCAAGGAAAAATAGGACCGAGCGACTTCTTTTTTGCCGGCACCCCTAATATTATCGACTATTTCAATCATGACCGACTACAGAAAATTATTACCACACGCCTTCCCCGTCAAAGCTCAGAACATCTACAGCGAGTCTTGTCGGAATTACGGAGTAATTTGTCTTTTGGAGGTATTGTCATCAACCTCCAAAAAGGAGAAAATGCTATTATTAACACGAAGATATCTCCGATTAAAAAAGGCAGTTCTGCCCGTTCTCTCAAAAATCTTTTTGGAGCAGAAAAAAATACTGCCAACATTTTATCACCTTCGTTCCTGCCGAAATTTCAAGAGAAAATTGATAGCGCCCTAACGGAAGCAGAACCAGAAATAATGGGTTCAAATCACCCAAGTCTTCGAGCCAACACCGAAATCACCTCTTCTCATCTACGAGCGCGCCAAGAACGCGTAAAAACCCCGGCGGATCTAACTTGGCAGGTAATTTTTAAACAGTCGCTTTTTTTTACTTGGAAAGTCCTGAAATATGTCGGTCGGGCATTATTCATGTTTTTGCTTATTCTAGGCGCTATGTTTTCGGGAATTGCGCGCAACCTCCTGCTTTTGTTTTTTGTTATCACCAACTACCAAGATCGCCGACGAAATATTTTAAGCGCCTGGGCAAAATGGTGGCACAACCTCAAAGATAACATCAAACGATTGCCACTCATCACTAAATTTCTTGTTATCTCAGCACTACTACTAGGCCTTATCTTCAGCACTGGCATATGGTACACCAAAACAAAGCAAGCCAAAGAGGCCAAAGCCCAAGCATTTTTCGAAGCCATAGATAATATTAAGGCGAAAGAGGAAACCGCCAAAGGATTTTTGGTATATGGAGATACCCAGGGTGCTTTGGATAAATTAAATGAGGCAAAAACTATCCTAGACAACCTCGTCTGTGAATCAAACACCGAAAAAAATGCCTGCCAAAATACAAATAAGGAAATTGGCGAACTGCTCATGAAAGCGCGGAAAATCACTATTGTTCAACCTGAACTACTTGCAGACTGGTCAATAACTGAACAAAGCACCAAGGCTGACCACGTCTTTATGTTAGACAACAGAATATATGGTTTTGGTCGCGATAATACAAACGTTTTCTTTTACGACTTGCTGACCAGGCAGTCCGGCCTGATCACGCCTCCGATTAGCGTACACAATTTTAGCGATGTCTCTGTACCCAAAGAAAATGATTACGCCATTCTTTTATATGACGAAAAAAATCTAGTCGAATTCAAACCTCGAGAAAATTCTTGGAAAAAAATTGACATCAGCTTTCCAAATCCTACCGCAAAAATCTCCAGCGCTATTGTCTATAATCGACGAGTTTATTCTCTAGATACTGCCGGTAATCAGATATACAAACACGATGTCATTGTCAACGGCTTCTCTTTAGGCGCGGCCTGGCTGCAGGATGATGCTGCAAACATCAGATCGGCCGTTGATATAGCCATCGATGGAGACGTTTTTGCGCTTGATCAAAATGGCACGATCCATAAATTTACAAAAGGTCAACCCCAAACATTTAACATCTCCAAAATCGAACCGTCTCTGACTTCGGCAGACAGAATCTGGACATACAACGACATAAACTATATTTATGTTTTAGACAGCGTTGAAAAACGCGTGCTTGTCATAGACAAACTTGGACAGGTAAAAAACCAGCTTACTGCCGCTGAATTTGTCAAACCTACCGGTATGATTGTGGATGAGATAAAAAACACCATCTATATCTTAGACAGCAATAGACTCTATCGAATGAACCTAAAATAAGAGCTACTCAAATGAGTAGCTCTTATTTTTTGCGAATGTACAACTTTGATCGTTTATTTCAAAGTTACTTTGCCGCCAGCTTCTTCGATCTTCTTCTTCATTTCTTCTGCTTCTTCTTTCTTTACAGACTCTTTGATTACCTTTGGAGCAGAATCAACCATAGCTTTAGCATCAGCCAAACCTAAACCGGTCAATTCCTTAACAACTTTGATTACATTGATCTTACTAGCACCAGCATCGGTGAGCTCAACGTTAAATTCGGTCTTTTCCTCGGCTGGAGCAGCGCCGCCAGCGGCTGGAGCAGCAGCCATCATCATAGCTGGAGCGGCAGCAGATACGCCGAATTTGTCTTCCAAAACTTTTACAAGCTCGGAAAGATCCAACACTGACATCTTTTCGATTTCTGCGACAAGATCCTTGAATTTGGCAGGGACCTCAACTACCTTATTTTCTTCTGACATAATAATTAAATTAAATTTATAGATTAAGCTTTTGATTTAGCGATATTATTGAGTACTCCTACCAAACCGCGCAAGTTGCCAGCCAGTACATTGACGAAGCCGGAAACCGGAGCGTTGAGTGTGCCAACCAATTTTGCAAGCAACTCTTGCTTGCTTGGCAAGCCGGCCAAGTTCTTGACCATGGCCGTATCAATAAATTTACCTTCGAGAATACCGCCGAATAACTGGACCACTTCATGGGTTTTGGAGAATGTATTGACTACTTTCGCAGCCGATACTTCGTCTCCTAAGGCCATAAATGTAGCCACACCACCGGCAAACACTTTTGGATCAACTTCTTTTAACCCAGCAGTTTCACAAGCGCGCTTGACCAAGGTTTTCTTGGCGGCAATCACAGTGATATTGTTTTTGCGGCATTCACGACGTAATTCTTCCGCTTCTGTAACCTTCAGACCCTGAAAGTTGGCAAATACCACGGCTTTAGCCGCTTTTAGGCCTTCTTCCAGAGATTTGACGGTTTCTTGTTTTTGTATTTTTGTTTTTGCCATATTTTTTTAACAAAAAAATCTGTGTTGTTCCACAGACCTATACAGCACAAATCGACCGAATTTAGCTAATTATAGCTAATTTGTACCTCGGCAGGA
>CAZETA010000016.1:11963-20353 GCA_964514995.1 uncultured Gammaproteobacteria bacterium | reverse complement strand
AGTGGTAGTATAGGGCATTCGCATTGCTCAGACGCGAGTTCGATTCTCGCCAGGTCCACAAACGTGTGTCTACTAAGCAGCCGACCGTAGATTATATCTTCGACCAGTTATCTCTGCTTGCGGATGTTTCGGCGAGGAAAATGTTCGGCGAATATGCCCTTTATTGAATCGAGCTATTGTCCTATAGGTAGGACCAGGAATCCTTTTGGTTGCTGTTATTTTTGCTTTACAATTCCATTTTTAGGAAGCGGCTCCGGATAACTCTGTGTATAAATGGGTGTATATGTGGATATTTGTATACATTAGTGTATACAAATATATTCACATGTCGTGTTTAAGGCCTTTTCTGATATAGATATGGCAAATTTTGATCTGCCTAGATCCCTTTGATTTGTCTGTTTTAAAAATATTTGCTATATATATCAAATTAAAATTTTGCACCCGCCGCTTGATTTAGCTAATTGTTTCACGTGAAACAATTATGCTGAATGGCTTTTATAGATAAAATCAAGCTGTTTTTTATAGAATCTGTCCTTCCATAGTTCGAATTGATTTTTTTTCTTTCCCCAAAATCTGCCATCGAAATTTGGAATAAGCTTAGTCTGTATGACGGATCTTTTTCTAACCAGTAAAAGGATATAATCCTTATTTTTTTGTGTATATTGGTATATCTTCTCCTCAAGGCCTAGTTTTGCCTTTATAATTTCTAACAAGGGCATTTCCTCAACTTCCATTTTAATCTGAAATACTGGAACCTCAGTACTCTTTTGCTTTACCCACATAAAAACTCCGCACTTATTGACAAGACCGGCAATGAAATCAAAAGAAGGAAGTTCGGCTTTTATCATATATTAAAATTGTTTCATGTGTAACATTCTGTTGCTATATGAAACATACTCATTTTAATACATTTATAAACAATGTCAAGAGGAGTCTTGGGTATAAAACCTAGTCGTTTTTTTCAGGGAATTGTAATTAAGTATATATTTTTCCTTGGTCCAGTTAGGATAAAATTGAAACGGGGTAGGATTCTGTGTTTATGGACTTATTATGATTCAGAAAATATGATATAATTTATATAATATCATCGACATAATTTCTTTTTGTTTCTAAATTTATGCTTGCTCAGAATATTAAGCTGATCAAATTTTTTGACATATTCTCGTATGTTTTTATTTTACTTAACATTATTACCGTTCCGTTGTTGGTAGGCAGGGATCTGATTAACGCCTTTGTTGTGCCGAAACAATATGTATTTATTGGTTTTTTACTCTTCAATCTGCTGTTTTTTGCAATTAAAACAATTCTGGAAAAGAAAATTTTTTATCGACAATCGATTCTAGACTGGCCGCTTATGGCGCTATTGGCGGTTGGTTTAGTTTCGTCTTTATTTTCTTTGGCAAAGAACGATAGTTTTTTAGGGCGTAATGAGACTTTTGTTTTAAGTTTTGTATTTTTATTTTTTTTGGTGGTGTTCTATTTTTTTCTGGTGAACTTTTTGCAAACGCCCGAACGCTGGCGTGGTGTTTTGGATATGTTGCTTGTCACTGGAGGGTTTGCGTCAGCACTTTTTATACTAAAGACAATTTTTAAATTTGATACGCTGATTTTTGGACAGGCGTTGAATACGGTCGATAGTACTAGTAGCGCATTTGGTTTATGGTTGATACCAATCTTCGTAATCGCGGCTGGATCGTTGATTAAAAAAAATATATCTTTGAGTAGAAATATTTTTTATATCACTAGTATGCTTCTGTCTTTGGGTGCATTGTTGGTTGTGGGGTTTGGTTTTTTTTGGTGGATAATACTCGTCGGTTTGATCTTGTTGCTGTTGCTCGGTGTCAGTTTTTTGCAGGA
Source organism: uncultured Gammaproteobacteria bacterium (assembly GCA_964514995.1). Taxonomy (GTDB): domain Bacteria; phylum Patescibacteriota; class Patescibacteriia; order Magasanikbacterales; family GWA2-37-8; genus XYD2-FULL-39-9. Next base: position 18,496 of record CAZETA010000016.1, on the reverse strand, counting down.
TGCGAGACTGAGTTGGCTCTCTGCTTTGTTTGCTCTTCTTATTATGAGTTGCGTATTTATTGTTTTCGGCAGTCCAAAATTTCTGCAAACAACAGTGCCAGCCGAAATTTCTCTTGACGCTGGTAGTTCGTGGGGCATTGCTAAAGGCGTCTTGTTTTCAGGGGTGAAAAATTTTTTGGTAGGGAGCGGACTCGGCACGTTCGGAACTGACTTTTCCAGATTTAGAAACGCCGAGTTCAATTTACATCCCACGGTATGGAATATGCGATTCTACCAACCGTTTAATTCATTTTTTGCTATCTTATCTGAAGGTGGTGCGCTGCTGGTCTTAGGTTTTGTATTCGTTATTCTTTTTGTATTGGGACACGTTTTTACGACTTGGTTTAAAGCAAGGGGCGCCAGTTTTGGCATATCAATGAGTCTCAATTTAAGTAAAAAGAATATTCGGCTCGATGTATTTTTGACTGTCGTGGCGTGGATTGTTTTTACTATCGGCATGTTGACAAATTTTTATACGCCGGCACTATGGATTTTATGGTGGTTGCTTTTGGGTGTAATTATCTCCGGCATGTCGCTTTTGGGCCATCAAGTAGTAAAGGAAAGATATCTTACACTCGAAGATACCCCGCAATATAATTTAACGTTTTCGTTTGGCATGATTATAGTAATAGCCACGGTTGTACTAGTAGGTGTTTTTGGCGGAAGATTTTATTTTGCGGAAAAGTTATATGCTCAAGCAATGCGTGAGACAGACAGCGGTGTTATAGAGTCAAAATTACAAAATATTATTTCTTTGCGAACTAATTACGACGCATACAGGTCTGCTTTGGCAAGAGCCTATTTAGTACGAGCCGGTGAGTTATCAGAAGGGCAAAATCCTAATGTGCAGGCGGTGGGGGACTATCTCAAAAGATCCGTAGATGAAGCTCGAGCAGCTGTTAGTATCTCGCCCAACTCAGTTGTGGTTTGGGAAAACTTAGTCACCGTGTACGAAAATGCCTTTGTTTTAGTGCCTGATGCCGGTGAGTGGGTGGTAAAATCTCTGACGAGTGCTATGGAATTAGAGCCAACTAATCCGATTTTGCCGTGGCGTTTGGGGAATAATTATGCTTTACAAAATAAATTTGTCAAAGCCGCGGAATATTTTCAGAAATCAATTGATTTAAAAAAAGATTATTTGGCCGCGTATATTGGCTTGGCGAACGCTTACGAATCAGCTAAAGATTTGGATAAGGCTATCGATGTGTACACGACGATAGTTCAGGGTGGTGGAGGCGGAAACAGTGAAATATTGTTTAACTTTGGCAAATTGTTATATAATCGAGGTTCTAAAAATGATAAAGAGGGTGCTGAAAAATTATGGCTTGAAGCAGTGCGTTTGCAGCCAAACTATTCGAACGCGTTATATAGCTTGGCGTTATTGTATGAAGACAGGAATGATAAACAGAAAGCCCTAGATTATTATTATAAAGTAAAGGAATTGAATCCTGGGAATAAGGATGTAATTAATAAGATAAAATCATTGGTGGGAGGATAAAATTTATGCGCACGAAGTGGTTTATATATAGCCTATCTCTTTTAGTTAGCATCTTGGCTTTTCCCACGGCATCATTTGGTTTGATGTCCTCTGCAAATTATACTATTTTCGCTGATAGTATTGATGCGGGAGGATCTTTTAGCTCTGGTGGGGCATATATTTTAGAGGATACTGTTGGAGAATTTGGGGTTGGTGATTCGGCAGCGTTTAAGCTGGACATCATCGCCGGATATCAGGCGATGGAAAGCGGTATTTTAGAAGTGAATTTTGATACTACTAATGTAAACTTGGGGAATTTAATAGTAGGCGCGGTGGCCAGTTCTTCAGTTCGAATAACTGTAACTACTACAGCCCCACAAGGGTATGTGGTGCAATTAAATGGAACTAACGGGAGTCCTATACAGGCAGTCAGTGATGGATCAGTTACCGCTGGACAGGAAGAGTATGGTATTGCTGTCGTGGGTCCTGACGCTGCGTTTGCAGAAGATAGAGGTGTAGAGCAGGGGTCTAATTATAATTTAGCAGCTTCAAGTACTGCGGTGTATGGTGTTACCACAGAAGTAATTTTTAAAGCCTCAATTACAAACGCAACCGTGGCAGGTAATAGAAGCAATTTGCTGAATGTGGTAATCGGAGGAGTTTTTTAGAAATGTATATGGTTAAAAAAGTGTTAATTACATCGCTACTGGCTCTGTTTTTTGCCGTTCCGGCTCAAGCAGTCGGTATTTCGCCAGTGAAAACTGTTGTTACTATCAACATTGAGAGTACAGAAACTGTAAGTCTTTTAATTAACAATTCTGAAAATAGCGAGGCCCTGTTTAAGTTGGGTGTGTTAGGTGCTAAACAGGATAACGATGGGTATCCAATTTTTGGCAGGGGTTTAACAGAAGCGGAAACATGGGTATTTCCAGAAAATAATACGGTTTCTATTAAGGCTAAACAATCACAAAAAACAAATTTTATAATTCGGGTTCCAAAAAATACCGAACCGGGATCCTATTATCTAGGCCTTTTTGCAGAACCAGCATCAAAAGCAGGGAATCAATCGGGCGTTAACCCCAGGGTGGTTTCACTGTTGACAGTACAAGTGGCCGGTAGCGTTTCAGAGGAGATGATGGTACAAAATTGGAATCCAAAAAACGTGGTTTTTAATAATAAAAACTGGAGTTTCGCTTTGGATTTAAAAAACACTGGTCGTATTGAAGTCTCGATGCAGGGAGTTCTGGCCGTAAGAAATTGGAGAGGGGAAGAGATTTTTGTAAACGAAATACGGTTGGGTAATAAGCTAATAGCAGGTTCTTTGCGTCATCTTTTGCCAAATATTGTCGTGGAGAACAAGATTTTATGGCCTGGCCCATATCAAGTCCAAGTAAGACTTAATTATGGCCTGGCTAATCAAAAGGTTTCGGCCATTACCTATGTTTGGTACTTGCCTTTTTGGAGTATTGTAAGTTTAGGCGTTTTTGTCTTAATTTTGATAAGTTTTCTTGCTATTTTTCTTCTAAAAAGAAAAAAATGAAGAACTGCTTTGCTTTTTTAACGGGGCTCTGTTTATGAGCTTTTATTTTTTTAGTTATCCACACAACTAACGTTTGTGATAAGGTAGGAAAATAAGAAAAAAAACTGTATAATGTATATATATTTATGGAAGAGAGTCAGTACACAAAACTCAAAAGTAAATTCTTTGAGAAAAAAATGCGATTACTTCCCATTTTTGTGTTATTTGGGTTATTTTTGTTTTTTTCAGCAGCAGGATTTTTTTCTAGAAACGCATGGGCGGCGACAGCTCCTACAATTATTACGTATCAAGGTAAGTTGTTAAGCAGTGGCGCTTTGCCCACACAGTCATTTAACATGTACTTTATTTTGTATGATGCACCATCTGGTGGAAATGTCTTGTATACGGCAAGCGGAACAATAGGCTCTCCTGATTACGTGTCGACCATGGTTTCGTCAGGTGTGTTCACGGTGAATTTAGGTGATTCTGGCACTAATTCACTGGATCCATCTATTTTTAGGGATAATAATTCTGTTTATTTAGAAGTTCAAATTGGCGCGCAGACTCTTGTCCCTAGAAAGAGGATTACTTCAGTTCCGTATGCGTTTAATGCAAAATACTTAGACGGTATTGGTTTAAACACGCTTACCAGTACAACGTATATTCCACTTTCAGATGCAAACGGCAATTTCCTTTTTAATAGCACCACAATTACAACTGGTACCATCTCAAATTTGGTTGCTGGTTTTACCACTTCCACCGCCTTATATGTCTCTGGTACTTCCAGCTTTGCTGGATTGCTTACGTTTACTACCGCCTCAGGCACGGCAGTCACTTCTACTAATGCCTACATTACAAATCTAGTTGTCGGTAACTGCGTCGGTTGTGGTGTTGGTGGAGGCGGAGGAGGAGTTAGTACATCGACTGCAAATTATTTTGCTTTTTATACAGGGGCAACTACCGTAACCGGCACATCGTTTGTTCAGTTTGCTAATGGTGCATTTACCATTGCGACAGATACAATTATGGCCACGACTACCATTAACGGGCCGTTATCCTTTGCGGTTGCCAGTGGCACCTCAATCACATCTACTAATTTGACTATCACCGGAGGGTTATCATTGCCAAACGGATCTGTGACTGATGCGATGGTAGCGAACGACATTACAGCGGCAAATTATTTACCGCTTGTTGGTGGTACTTTATCCGGACCTCTATTCTTTTCAGCTGCGTCAGGTACAACTGTAACCTCTACTAACGGTATGTTTGTAGGTGTGTCGACAACCAACTTGTTTGTTTCCGGTAGTGTCAGTTTGCCAAATGATTCTATTACAAACTCTATGGTTGTGGATGCTCTGACAATAAACGGAGGAGCGATAGATAATACCCCAATCGGTGCGAATACGCCTTCAACTGGTGTGTTTACCACTTTACGTGCTACTAGTCTCACTTCGACCAATTTCTTCGCGACCACTTCAATACTTGTTGATGTCTCTGCGGCTAATCTTTCTTCTACTAACCTCTACATCTCAGGCTCAGTTAACTTGCCCAACAATAGTGTCACCGATGCTATGCTGGCTGATAATATTACGGCGGCCAATTATTTACTTTTAACTGGAGGTACCCTCACTGGCGCGCTTACCTTTACGACAGCCAGCGGCACAGCAGTTACTTCGACCAATGCTTACATTTCAAATTTAGTGGTTGGTAGTTGTACGGGTTGTGGTGGTGCTGGCGGCAGCGGCGGGGTAAATACTTCAACGGCGAATTACTTCGCCTTCTATACAAGCGCAACCACAGTGACCGGCACTTCATTTGTGCAATTTTCAAATGGAAAACTTACGATTAGCACCAGCACGTCGCTTGCAACTACAACTATCAATGGACCGCTTGAATTCACTGTCGCTTCTGGTACCTCGATTACGTCGACTAATATAGTTGTTACAAACAAGATTGGTGTCGGTACTTCCACTCCTACTCAGGCGCTTTCGGTGGTTGGAAACATTTCAAATGTGATTGATCAGAATACATCGATCTCTGAGGTTGCAACAGTGGCGGTTGGTTCACTTCCACAATCGATTTTTGTCTCCGGCAGGTACGCATATACAGCTAATCAATCAGGAGATAATATCTCTATAGTAGATATCTCCAATCCGTTAGTTCCGGTTCAAATCGCCACAGCCACAGTAGGAGTTACCCCGTATGCAGTTTTTGTTTCGGGCCGTTATGCGTACGTGGCAAATAGAAGTTCGGCAAGTCTTTCTGTCGTTGATATATCAAATCCTGTCTTGCCAGTAGAGGTTGCCACGACTTCTGTTGGTGGTGGAGCGCAATCAGTTTTTGTCTCGGGCCGCTATGCGTATGTGGCAAACGCGCTTGATGACAGTGTTTCAGTTGTTGACATTTCTAATCCGTTTTCTCCGATACAGATTGCGACCACTTCGGTAGGTGCAAACCCAAAATCAATTTTTGTCTCTGGCAGGTATGCGTATACCGCTAATGCTGGCAATGGAGATCCTGGCAGCAATAGTGTATCTGTCGTTGATATTTCAAACCCGTCCGCACCAAATCAGGTGGCAACTTCATCTGCAGGGGATGTTAGTCTAGGGATTGGCCCAAATCAAATTTTTGTCTCCGGCAGGTATGCGTATACGGTAAATGCTGACGACACTTTTTCTGTTATTGATGTATCAAATGCGTATGCGCCTGTAGAAGTGGCCACAACTACTGCCGGCGCGGGCTTGCAATCTCTCTATGTTTCTGGTCGTTATGCGTATGTAACAAATAATAGTGATTCCAATATTTCAGTAATTGATATTTCAAATCCGCTTTCTCCGCGATCAGTCGGGTTGAGTGGGTCTATTGTGGGCGGACCGAAAGCAATCTTTGTCTCCGGTAGGTATGCCTATGTAGCAAACTCAGATGATACAATATCAGTTGTAGATATCTCTGGCGCAGAGGTGACAAGTTTGATAGCTCATTCAGCTGAAGCGGGTCAATTGCAAATACGCAACGATATTTTTGCTCAAGGTAACATTATCGCTGGGACATCTCTATTTGTAGGCGCGGGAGGGATTCAGTCGCAAGGCGGGCTATCTGTATTCGCTTCTTCTACTGGAGTTACTTCTTCTATATTTAATGTAGGTTCTTCGGCTGCGACTGGTACGCTACGAGTATTTTCGGACGGCACTATTCTGTTGGCAACCTCAACGGTAAACGGATTGTTAACATTTGCCACCGCTAGCGGAACCAGTCTCACCTCCACCAACCTATACATCTCAGGCACCTCAAATTTTGGTGGCGCATTGGTATTTGCGACTGCCTCAGGAACAAGTATTACTTCTACCAATGCATTTTTCACAAACCTGTCTGCCACTAATTTTAACCCGGCAAACATCTCGGCCACCTCAATAAGTTCTACCAATTTATTTGCAACTAATACTACCTTTGTCAGTCTCACCTCCACCAACCTATACATCTCAGGCACCTCAAATTTTG
>CAZETA010000016.1:0-11863 GCA_964514995.1 uncultured Gammaproteobacteria bacterium | reverse complement strand
ACCTTTGTCAGTCTCACCTCCACCAACCTATACATCTCAGGCACCTCAAATTTTGGTGGCGCATTGGTATTTGCGACTGCCTCAGGAACAAGTATTACTTCTACCAATGCATTTTTCACAAACCTGTCTGCCACTAATTTTAACCCGGCAAACATCTCGGCCACCTCAATAAGTTCTACCAATTTATTTGCAACTAATACTACCTTTGTCAGTCTCACCTCCACCAACCTATACATCTCAGGCACCTCAAATTTTGCCGGCTCTTTGGTATTTTCTTCGGCTAGCGGCACCTCCATAACCTCCTCTAATGCATTCTTTACTAATCTCTCTGCTACTAATTTTAGTCCGGCCAACATCTCTGCCACCTCCATAACCTCTACAAATTTATTTGCAACTTCTTCCGCTTTCAACACGACGACTATTAATCGTAGTTTGGGAATAGGTACAACCACCCCAAGCCAAGCTTTATCCATTGTTGGTAGTGCGTCGAATGTGCTTGATGCTAACACAAATATTTCACTAGTAACTAGCTCCCAAGTTGGAGGAAGCACAATAACCTCATTATTTGTAGTCGGTCGCTATTTATATATTACAAACTCGACGGCCGCCACATTATCAATAGTAGATGTTACAAATCCATCCACCCCTGTTCTTATATCTACAACCAGTGTCTCTGCAGGACCTGCTGTGGTGAAAGTTGTAGGTCGATATGCTTTTGTCTCCTACTCTTCTACCAACTCTCTAACTATAATTGATATTTCAAATCCGAAAACTCCTGCGGTAATTACCACAACATCGATGACCTCGGGTCCAATTGCAGTGTCTGGTAGGCATGTATATAGTGTAAATGGAACTCTCAGCAGGCTTACCGTGACAGATGTTACAAATCCATCAGCTCCGTTTTCTGCGGCAACACTTAGCGGGCTTGCTGCAAGTCAAACGGATATTTTTATTCAAGGGACATATGTATACTTTACTAATTCAACTGGCAAATCGCTTTCGATTGTGGATGTGTCGAATCCAACAGTGCCTGTGTCTGTTGGTTCTGCTTCGCTTAATGCTTCGCCGCTTGGGGTGTATGTCTCGGGACGCTATGCGTATACCGCGAACTCGACTTCAAATACCATCTCAGTAATTGATGTTTCAAATCCTGCCTCGCCAACACAAGTAGGTACCACCACTGTCGGCGCAGGGCCGGAAAGAATATTTGTCTCCGGTCGGTATGCCTTCACCGCAGATGCAACTTCTAATACAGTTTCAGTCGTAGACGTTTCAAATCCCTCAAGTCCAACGTTAGTTAAGACATTTTCAGTTTCGGCAAATGGCGGCACGCAGCCAAGATCTATTTTTGTAGCTGGAAGATATTTGTATGTAGGCCATTCCAGTAATACTAACTTTTCTATATATGACATCAGCGGAATCGAAGCGACAAGCCTTGTTGCTCACTCGGCTGAAATTGGAAATTTACAAATCAGAAACGACCTTCTCTCTCAAGGTAATATAACGGTAGGAACATCGCTCATCGTTGGAGCCGGCGGTATTACATCGTATGGTGGCCTGTCCGTATTTTCGAGTTCAACTGGCGTAACTAGTACAATATTTAATGTTGGTTCTAAGGCGGCCACCAGCACTCTCCGTGTGTTTTCTGATGGTACAATCCAACTAACAACAACAACTGTCACGGGGTTGCTTACGTATACAACCGCGAACGGAACTAGTATTACGTCTACTAATGCTTTCTTTACTAATCTTAATTTTACCAGCGCATCAACAACGAATTTGTTTTCGACCAATACTCTTTTTGTAAATGCAACCACCACCAACCTCTTTGCCACCAGCAGTATTTTTGTAAATTTGACTGCCACTTCAATGACTTCAACAAATTTATATATCTCTAGTCTTGCTACCCTCGGCAATGTTCTTGCAACAAGTATTACCTCGACGAATCTGTTTGTCACAAACTCAATATTTGTTAATTCAGTAGCAACTTCTATTACCTCGACGAATCTTTTTGCTACCACCTCTATATTTAACACGACAACAATTAATAGAAGTCTAGGTATCGGCACTTCTACTCCCTCGCAAGCGCTTTCTGTAGTGGGAAATATTTCGAATATTATTAGCGCAAGCACAACGATTTCAGAAATTGCCACTACTTCAGTCGCCGCAAACCCGGCTCAAATTTATGTTTCTGGACGGTATGCATACACTGTCGGAGGGACAGCCACGGGGATTTTGTCAGTAGTTGATCTTTCGGATGTCACTACTCCTGTGCAGATTGCCACTACATCGGTGGGAGCGTTGCCTCAAGCGATCTATGTTTCTGGCAAATACGCATACGTAGCGAACGCAAATTCAAATACAATTTCTGTTGTCGATATTTCAAATCCTGGTGTGCCAGCACAGATCGCTACGACTTCGGTCGGTACGTATCCTCTGGCTTTATCTGTCTCAGGAAGATATGCCTATGTGATAAATCTTATTTCAGGAACAATGTCGGTTGTTGATGTTTTGAATCCTCGCGTACCTGTACAAATCGCTACAATTTCTGTAGGGTTAGATGCTCGGTCGGTTTATGTATCCGGTCGGTATGCATACGTTGCGGATAACTTCAGTAAAACTCTTAAAGTATTTGATATCTCAAATCCGTATGTTCCAGTCCTCGCAGGGTCGGTGACAGTAGCGAATGCTTTGGCGGGTCAGATTTTTGTTTCCGGCCGGTATGCCTATACTTCTGGTTATACATTTGATATTTCAAACGCGAGTAGTCCTGTACAAGTTGCCACAAGTTCGTGGGGGACTTCAATATTTGTCTCAGGTCGCTACCTGTATTCCGCAAGCGGGAATAATATGTCGGCAGTTGATATATCAAATCCAAGATCGCCGACACTGGTTAATTCTTCTTCTTTAAGCTCGGCTGTAAATACGAATGTTAGTGGTGGTACAATTTTTATTTCGGGCAGGTATGCGTACGCGGCCATCAGTAGTGGTATTTCAGTTATCGATATTTCTGGTACAGAGGCGTCATCGCTTATGGCCCATTCTGTCGAAGCGGGACAATTGCAAGTTAGAAATGATATTGTCGCTCAAGGTAGTGTTATTGCCGGTACATCATTGTTTGTAGGGTCAGGCGGGATAGTCACTCAGGGCGGGCTGTCTCTCGCGGGCAATTGGATAGGCCCAAATACAAATATTTCGCGAGTAGGTACTGTGGGCGTTGGTCAAACACCGGTTTCTATATTTGTTTCTGGGAGGTACGCCTATACGGCAAATCAAAACGATGCAAATATCTCAATCATAGATATTTCTAATCCCACCTCTCCCACACAGATCTCAACGGTTGCAGTAGGCGCGCAACCGAGATCAGTCTTTGTTTCTGGGAGGTACGCCTATACGGCAAATAATAATGATGGTATTTCTATAGTTGATGTTTCTAATCCATCATCAGCATCTCAGGTTTCTACCATATCAGTGGGAGGCGCTCCTCGTTCTATATATGTCTCCGGCCGATATGCGTATGTGGCGAACAACAGTTCAAATACAATTTCTGTGGTTGATGTCTCAAATCCGTCCGCTCCAGTTCAGATTGCAACTACCTCTGTCGGTGCCGGCCCTAATGCTATATATGTCTCCGGCCGATATGCGTATGTGGCGAACAACAGTTCAAATACAATTTCTGTGGTTGATGTCTCAAATCCGTCCGCTCCAGTTCAGATTGCAACTACCTCTGTCGGAAGCGCCCCAGTGCAAATTTATGTCTCCGGTCGATATGCGTATGTGACAAATCAAGACTCAAATAATATCTCAATTATAAATATTGCTAACCCAGCTTCACCGACATTGACTGCAACGGTTTCCATCAATTCACCGCAAGGTATCTATGTCTCCGGTCGATATGCATATGTAGCGGCACTAGGCGGCACTCTTACTGTTATTGATGTGTCTGTGCCGTCGTCACCTATACAAGTTGCTACCACAACTTTAGGAACAAGTCCGACGGGTATCTATGTCTCCGGTCGATATGCATATGTGACAAACCAAGGTTCCGATAATGTTTCTGTTGTAGACATTTCAGGGGCTGAAATCTCGTCTCTTATCGCTCATTCTGCCGAGGTTGGTAACATTCAGTCAAGAAATGACATTTTTGCTCAGGGTAATATTATGGCTGGCACGTCATTAATGGTTGGCGCCGGAGGTATTATGTCACAAGGAAGCCTTTCGATCTTTGCTTCTTCTACTGGCGTGACCTCTTCAATATTTAAAATCCAATCAGCTCAAAGCTCGGCAATATTTTCAGTATTTGCGAGCGGTACAGTACAGATAGGAACCTCGACGTCTGATACTACCGTAAATGGATATAAATTATTTGTTGACGCCGGTGTGTCGACTACCGCTGCGATCGGTGTAAATGGTTTTATTCGAGCCAGTGGTTTTGTCGCTGGTACAACCACTTTAGACTTAGCTGAGTTATATCCGCTAGACCCAACTTGTGGACAAAACGGCAATTGTCCACAGCGAGGTGACGTGGTTTGTTCAGTGCCAAACGGCGGTTCAGATTTCTATATTGCAAAGTGTAGTTCTGCTTATGCGGATAACAGTATTGGTATAATTTCTGACAACCCCGGTTTTGTGTTGGGTGGTATTGACCCACAAGGTGATTCGTTTAAGCCGGTCGCTCTATCTGGTAGAGTGCCTGTAAATGTTTCTACGATTAATGGCGATATCCATTTTGGGGATAAGTTGGCAGCTTCGGATATTCCTGGTGTAGCCATGAAGGCGACGGGAGAGGGAAGAACAATTGCTATGGCAATGGGTGATTATAGCGGACCAGGCGTTGGATCTGTGATCGCGTTTGTGAACGTGACTTGGAATAATACATTATATAAACAACTAACCATAGATACTAACACAAAAACTCTCATGATAGGGACATCAAGTGATCCGTATAATTTAGCAGTATTTGGAGATATTGCTTTTAAGAGAGCTGATTTAGTTAATAAATTTTCTTTTGCCACCTCATCCTTATTTGAATCAAATGTGGGAAATTTCTCAGGCGCACGAGCTTTTACCTTTAACGCCTCGGGATTTGTAAATCCGTCAACTGATAATTATATTCTCTCGCTTCGCGCAAATAATAACTCTGTTTTCTCAGTGGCGGCAAATGGCGATGTACACGCGCTTGGAAATTATTATGGCGCGAGTGCGGTGCTTGGCACTTCTACCAATCCCGGTGATTTGGCTGAACGAGTGGATATAGCCATGGACGATACGGTCGAACCCGGTGATGTAATGATGGTGGACGGTAGCGCTCCTGATACATATCGTCGCAGCACGGGTGCCTATGAGCAATCGGTGGCCGGTGTTATCTCCACCAACCCAACAATCGTCGTAGGCAATGGGCGAACGGACTATACTGCTGTATTAGCGATGGTTGGTAGAGTACCGATAAAAGTATCTGATGAGAACGGAGCTGTTTCTCGTGGCGATCTGCTCGTCAGCGCTTCTCGGGTCGGCTATGCTATGAAGTATGATCCGACAAAGGACAAAGATAATAGAGTTGTTGGTATTATCGGTCTTGCTTTAGAGTCACTACCGCCCTCAAGTAGCGGCAAGATACTAGCTCTTGTCAGAACCGGTTGGGTGTATAACCGTGATGAGGATATTAAGAAATTAAGAAATAATATCGAGCAAGTAGCTCTATCCCAAGGCATTGATTTGGATGCTGCTGCTAATCCTGAAAGCCTTAATATAGAAAGTACGAATAATCAACTAGTCTACTCGGGCGGTAATTTGAATTTACAAAACCACTCATTAATCAGTGTTTCAAGTATTATTGGCAGTAGTAATAAGTGGCGTATAGATGAGTTTGGTAATTTGGTACAAAGAATTAGTACTGTAGCGGGGGATAAGGATATTTATAGCCTGCAAAGCAGCATCAAACAAGAGATTGTTATCTCAGGCACCAGCACATTGGAGAATGGTTCAAAACGAGTGATGCTTACCGATCTTGATCAGGCGATTATCGACAGGACCGTTCCGCTTAAGATTATGATAACTCCATCTGGAGAGACCTTCGGTGTGTATGTGGCGGAAAGAAGTTATGATAGTTTCTTGGTAAGAGAGAATGGGAACGGTATTAGTAACGCTGAGTTTGATTGGACTGTAATTGCTAAAGTACTGAACTCTGAAGAGGTGATATTACCTGCAGAAGACACAAATGCTCCCGCCACAGGAAATAATGACACAGGAGAAGTGGTCAATGATACGTCGGTTGAAGAAACTCCAACTTCCTCTGATCCTGTTGTGACCGACCCGGCCGTGCCCTATGAGGCTGCCAACCCTGTTCCCGAAAATATAGCACCGGTGGTTCCTACAGTGGAGCCGTTGCCGGAATCGCCCGTTATAGTTCCTGCTGAGCCAACAATATAAAACCTGAGACAGGTGCGCTTCTTTGGTTTAGATAATCAAATACTCCGGTGTTTCTGTTGTATTATGAATACAATTCTGAAAAAAATATATATTTTTTTTATCATCATTAGTTGTATTTTTTTATTGTCTAATAGTACGACGTATGCGACTAACGAAACAATCAATGTAAATTTTACTGTACCAAATAATGGAAATAATGGCGGTGGCGGAGGGGGTGGAGGCGGTCCTGCTAATAGCCCGCCAAAATTTTTAAATGTAAGTTCCCAGGTGTCGTTTACTGTTGCAACAAATACCTGGGAAGTGATTGATGACACAGGAATACAGAGTGTCGTTTTTGAATATGGTTTGACCAACAATTATGGAAGTAATGGAAATGTGACAGGCAATTATCAGGTAGTACTATCAAACTTGGCTAGCAGTACGCTATACTTTTTTAAGATAACTGCTGTAGACGTCGATGGCGCTGCGAATAATTATTTTGGAACGTTTACTACCACAGTTGATCCAAATGGTCCGCCTCCCGCTGACATCACGCCACCTATAATTAGCAACCTACAAGAAGTAGTCGGGACGACAGACGCTGCGATCACTTGGGACACTAATGAATTGGCAGACACACAATTGAGTTATGGGTTAGATCAGCAGAACTTTACTAATAATTATTTCGATCCAAATCAAACATTGCCACATGCCGTAAATTTGGTAAATTTGATACCTGCCACACAGTACTTTTATCGAGTAGTGGCAACCGATGCGGCAGGCAATTCTGCGAACTCAACTGATTCCTTTACCACCGCACGTGACAACATACCACCGCCTGACGTCACTAATTTTGTTTTAACTACAACTTCTAATTCTATTATATTGTCTTGGACAAATCCGTCACTTATTGCAGTTCCTGACTTTGTCCAAGTACGGATATTGCGTAAAGTGGGAGGGCCTTCTGCAAATACGGCAGACGGTGTGTCGGTGTACACTGGAAACCAACAAAATTTTACGGATGCTACGGTAGTTCCTAATACCAATTATTTTTATACTATTTTTTCCTCAGACACCTCAAAAAATAACAGCCCCGGTATTTTTCGAAATGGCAGTATTTTTCCCCCACCCCCACCGCTACCTGCAGAGATCTGTAATAATCAGATAGATGATAACAATAATGGAAAAACAGACTGTGCGGATGCAGGGTGTGCCGCGTTTCCTGCCTGTCTGCCGGAGAATCCGCCTACTTCTACCCCGGAAATTTGTGGTAATAATATTGATGACGATAATAATGGCAAGATCGATTGCGCTGATAATGCCTGTGCCGGATTTGCGGCGTGTCAAAAAAACAACCCCGCACAGATTGTTGCCTGTAATAACGGTATTGATGATGATGGTGATAAAAAAATAGATCATCCAGATGATCCGGGGTGCGAGAGCGCAACTGATCCTGATGAGTATAATCCGGCCGAACCAACAGTGCCTGATTTCGTCAAAATTAAACTCAGTGATTTGGTTTTTTTGGCAGGTAATCGTCGTATAAGATTGAGCCCCGTTTCGGGCAAGGTGCGCGGATTATTTGGTGCAGTCTTGACCGTTGGAATTTCTAGGAATGCTTTGAACGAGGCTCCTCGTAGTATCATTTTACGCACTGGAGATAGCGATGTGCACCAGTTTGTTTTTAACGCCTCTGATACGGCTTACTATGCAGATGTATCTTTTAGTCAATTAGGCGAGTCGCAAGCGTTTCTAGAGATTGATTATGGTTTAAATCAGTTAGATTCAGTCGGGTTTAAGCTTGATGGTCTGCCGTGGGGACAGGTGATTACTAAGGAAGGACAGGCTATTTCCGGTACGGAGGTGACATTATATAGTGGTTCAGGGCAAACCATCGACATGGGTAGCTATGGACAAACTAATCCGTTACTGTCTAATGCAAACGGACAACTCGGTTGGCTCGTGCCAAACGGCAGTTATAAGATTAGTCTAAAAAAGGACGGCTATTACGATCGTCAGTTTAGTCTCAGTAACATTAACAATAATGTTATCAATGGCCAGTGGGAGCTGTTGGCAATACCGCCAAAGATCAAAATTGATCCGGAAGCGCCATTGTCAGAAAATATAAAGAATGTGGCCGGGGCTTTGGGCGAACAGACCAAAGCGCTCTCTGAAGCTACAGTTCAAAAAATTCAGGATACCATAACGAATCCTGAAGTGAAGCAGGTGACTGAGCAGGTAGTGGCGCCAGCGGCCATCACGGCTGTTGTGGCAGGCGCTTCGCCATTTATTTCTTTGGCAAATGTACTACCGTTTTTGCGGCTTTTATTTTTACAGCCACTCATGCTGCTTGGCTGGCGCAAGAGAGAAAAGTGGGGGTTGGTGTACAACTCGTTGAGTAAATTACCAGTAGACTTAGCGATGGTGCGTCTTGTAAACGCCGAAACCGGCAAAATTCTGCAGTCAAAAGTAACAGACAGCAAAGGCCGGTTCATCTTCATGGTTGGGCCCGGCAGGTATAAAATTTTTGCGCAAAAAAATAATTTTGTTTTCCCTTCGAATTTTCTGGCCGGGCTTGATAGTGATGGTAAGAAGACGGATATTTACCACGGCGAAATAATCGAAGTAAAAAGTTCGTCAAGCATTACGGCTACTATTCCGCTTGATCCGTTGGGCGCAGTGAAAAAACCTACTCGACTAGTCTGGGAAAAGTTTGGCCGCAAATTACAAAGTGCGTTGGGAGTGCTTGGTTTTTTGGTCACTCTCGTATCGTTGTATATATCTCCCAAGTGGTACATTGGTGTGTTGTTGGGAGTGCATGTGGCGGTATTTGTATTATTCCGCAAATTGGCAGTGCCGCCAAAGATTAAAAATTGGGGACTGGTATCTGATGAACATACCAAGGCGCCGGTATCGAGAGTGGTGGCCAGATTATTCAACTCTCAGTTCAATAAATTGGTGGATATGCAGGTCACTGATAGTGACGGCAAGTATCATTTTATTGCTGGTGATGCCAAGTATTATGTAACGTATGAGCACAAAGACTATCACCCGCAGAAGACAGACATCATTGATCTAGAGGGTAAGGAGGCGGAGGTGATTACGGCTGATGTGAGTCTGAAGAAACAGTAAGATTTTGAAGAGGAGTAGTAATTCGGTATACTATACATATAGGCACAAAAGATTGACAAAGTAGCGAAAAAGTGCTATATTATTCAGTTGTCTAAATGACATAGTTTTGTTCTTTACAAATAAAAATAAGCTCCTTACCAAGGTGAATAGTGAGTATAATAAAACATTATATTTACCACTCACCTTGGTACGAAGTACGGGACGGCTTGAATTGGTGGCATGACCCACAATGGTGTGGGGCGTGCTATCTGATGGAGCCGTCGCGCGGCAAGCAACTGGCACCCAAACGATCGGGTGTCACGGAGGACATAGTGGACTGGTTCATCAAGTTTGCGAACCGCGCCGGGCGTCTCCCGGCAAACGTGATCGCCGTGTTCGCGATCGTTCTGGTCGGCGCCTGCAGCGATCCGATCGACCAGCAGGTCCTCGTGGACGCGGGCACCCAGCCCGCGCCCGTCTGCACCGTCAACCTGTACGGCAGCCCGTCGGCTGTCGTACAGGGTGGGATCACCACCCTGGCCTTCCAGGCCGTGGGTACGGCCCAGTGCCGGCCCGACGGTAACTGGCTCGTCGCGACCACTGACGAGAGTGGGGCCGTCGTTCGGAACATGAACGGCGAGGTCGAGCAGGAGCTGGCGATGAACTTTGCGGGATTGACCCAAGGGTCGAGGCTCGTCGGTCCGTCCGAGAGTCACAAGTACACCATCGTGTGTACCTGTCCCTCCGGAGAGGACATCCGGGACAGCGAGGTCATCTCGGTGCTGAAGAAGCCCAGGGTCGATCTCTGGGCGAACAAGACGTCCAACCCGCACGAGTACATGATCCAGTCCGCGATCAGCGAGGCTCTCAGCTGTGTACGATACAGCAACGACTCGCACTGGACGGGGAGTGGGATGGAAGCGGATCCGGTCATGGTCACGCCGAGTGAGCGTACGACGTACACGCTCGGCTGCATCGGTCCGGGAGGGTCCAACGAGGAGACGGTCGAGCTGGAACCCTGGTGAAGGAGAAGTTTGCTCCGGAGTTCGAAGAACCGGAGGCTACGCCCAACGGCAAGGTGGGCGGGCAGACGCAACGTCATGCGAATTGGCTGGTCAGGCTGTCGAAGCCGAACCGAGCCACGCGTGGCACTAGTTGCGGATGCCTTCTGGATATTTTTTCATCATTTATTATGGTGGAAAGATAAGCGGAAAATTTTAAAAAAAAGCTCTTTGAAAAAATCCAACCGTGAATTTAGTAAATTTAATTTGTTTATTGAATTCACGGTTTTGGATACTCAAACGCAAGCGCCCTAAGGGGCACGGGAGGACGTCATGCGTATCTTGTTCTGCGCCATGTTGGCGTTCGCGGGCTGCGTGAGCGGCCTCAATAACAACCCCAGCCCGGACGCGCAAGCGTCCGACGCCATGGTCGAGGTGGACGCCTCGGTGCCGAGGATCTGGTTCGCTGGTCTGTCGGACGGCGCGACGTTCGACGAGAACGACAACCCGCACCTCTCGGTGCAGGTGGTGGGCTTTGCCCACCAGGTCGTCATCTTCGACAACGGCCAGCAGATCGGACTGGCCGTCCAGTCCCAGACCGAGGCGGGGCTCTTCGGCTTCGAGTGGCAGGGTCGCCACTCGGTCGGCGAGCATCACCTCCAGGCCAAGGCGGTCCGGCCGGGCACGGAGATGCTCGACGAGTCCCCGGTCGTCCGAGTTGTCGTGACGACCCCGCCGACGCCGACGCCGCCCGTCGTGTGGTTCGACTCCCCGACTGCCATGCAGAGCGTCGAGCAGGGGACCGATGTCGAGGTGATCGTCAAGGCCACCGACAACAGTTCCGTCGAGAGCTTCGAGATCTGGGTCGGTAGCGTAGACAGCGGGAGCATCGTCGCAACCGCCGAAGGTGATCACTGGACGGCCAAGTTCCAGTGGACGGCGACGGTGGCTGGGGCCTACATGGCTTCGGTCAAGGCCCGTGACAACGAGGGTTGGGCGGGCACGGCGGAGCTCCACTTCCAGGTGGCGGCACCGCCCTGAACCTCAACCCGCCCCAGCTTCGGCCAGGGCGGCCGTGCGGAGAAGGGTCGGAGGCCTTCACGTACATATGTATACAATGTTTGTATATATATGTATGAAGGTCTTCGGTAAAAATATTTCTTAAAAACATCCCATGAAAGTGGGATATTTTTAGTTTTGTAAATAAGGGATTTTATTGACAATCGTTTATT
Organism: uncultured Gammaproteobacteria bacterium; assembly: GCA_964514995.1. Classification (GTDB taxonomy): domain Bacteria; phylum Patescibacteriota; class Patescibacteriia; order Magasanikbacterales; family GWA2-37-8; genus XYD2-FULL-39-9. The sequence continues at coordinate 111 of CAZETA010000016.1, read as the reverse complement.
TTTATTTTACAATGCCACCAGTTTATTAAGATATTCGGGCCAATAGCTCAGCTGGCTAGAGCGCTTCCATGGCATGGAAGAGGTCCGGGGTTCAAATCCCCGTTGGTCCAC
>CAZETA010000015.1:19867-20860 GCA_964514995.1 uncultured Gammaproteobacteria bacterium | reverse complement strand
GACAGCAGACTCTGAATCTGCTTATCTTGGTTCGAATCCAAGCCTCGGAACAATTGAGAAGTTCTGGAAATCAAAATATCTGAGCTAATAGTTTATTCTCTTTTAGCCTCCTCTATTTTTTGCTGCAAAATATTATAGCCATTCGGAATGGGTAGCTCACATCTTTCTAAAATAAACCTACCTTTATTCCCCAACTCCTGTGCACTATCCATATCTCCGGATTCAAAAGCTTCGAAGGCTGCTTGATAATACGCGTTCTGCATACCATTAATTCTATCCAAAATTCTGCGCCGTGGTGCATCAGGATGTTCTGGTAAATTAGTTACAGCTGCCACACCATTAGCAAACTGTTCTGGATTATCTAGAGCTCTTTGTTTAGCCACATCGACAGTTCGTTTTACAAACCTATCAAGACCAACTGTTCCCTCCGGACTTGGAATTAGTGGAGCGCTTTCAGTTTCTTTACCATTACTAAAACTAACTGCCTCTCTTAATACCCTTCGCAGCTCCTCGATTTGCTCTAAAGAAACCTGGTCTCGACGTGCAAGAAAGCGTTCTGCGCCGATAATTTTTCCCATTTCTACCTCTGAGTTTTCATTTGGAGATCCATGCTCTCCGTCAATGTTCCTTCTGGACATATTATTTTTTTATAGGGATTCTATCCCATATTAAATTATAATAAAACAAAATCAAATTTGCTTTACCTCCAAAAACAAAAACAAAGGAAACTCTTTCCGAGCCTTGTCCTCGGCAGCAAATCGCGGGCCTTTGGTTGGTTCACGATGCGAAATCCATTCTTCGAGCCTAGTCACAGCAAACCCATGTTTAGCTAGCATTTTCACATACCATTGCAACGGCCGATGAAATGACACGGTTTTTTCTGATTTCTTCTCTCCCGGATGCATATCTATCTCTGTCTGAAATTCTGAGAGGTATCCATCATTACGGCGATATTGAATTTTATCTTTTTCATCCCATGCCCAACTAGATAAT
>CAZETA010000015.1:0-19857 GCA_964514995.1 uncultured Gammaproteobacteria bacterium | reverse complement strand
CGCCGGATGGTTCAAGACAAGATACAAACTCCCCTTTTCTTTCAGCACCCGTGCACATTCTTTCAGAACTCCGTCAACATCTTTTATGTTCTGTAAGGCTAAAATAATCGTAATCGCATCAATAGTTTTATCCGCGCAAAAACGGATATCATCCGCGGACGAAACGTAATACTCTATGTTACTTTTCTGATTGCGCTGCTTAGCAATTTTTATCAGTTCGGGAGAAATATCAGAGGCAAACACCTGGCCGCTGACTTCAGAAAAGATGCGAGTAAAATACCCTTGTCCACACGCCAAATCTAAGACAGTCTTGTTTTTGTCCAAATTCATTACTCGCAATAAGTTTGGCAAAATGACTTTTTTCTGGAATGAGTCATCGTCTTTCTCAAGCAGCTTGTCATACCAGTTGGCGACCTTGCCCCAGGAAGTACTCTTTTTCATAGTGCGATTATATACGAAACTATTCTACCTGACTTGATAAAAAAACACAAAAATGCTATATTTGCCGCATGACAAACATCATAGACGGCAAAAAAATCGCTGCCAAAATAGAAAGAATCGCTGCCAAAGAAGCGGCTATGTTGAAATCTAAAGGCATAGTGCCAAAACTAGCTGTTGTTTTAGTTGGAGACCACAAACCTTCCCTGACCTATATCGGCAGAAAAAAATCTGCCGCCGAGCGTGTGGGGGTTGATTTTGCCTTACACCAGTTTCCCAAAAATATCTCTAAGGAAGAACTGATACAGCAAGTTAAAAAAATCCAAGAAGACAAACAGATTACCGGAATAATTATCCAACTCCCTCTACCTGAACGTCTGTATGTTTCTGAGGTTCTAAACGCTATAGATCCCGCTATTGATGTAGACTGTCTGACTGATACCAATATTGGCAAATTAGTAATGAAGACAAGCCTTATCGAACCACCTACTCCCTGGGCAGTAATTAAGGTATTAAAAGAGATTAAATTCAAGATGGCTGGAAAAAATATTACGATTGTAGGTACTGGTGCGCTGGTAGGCAAACCATTAGCTATTATGTTGGTGAACGAACTAGCGAGCATCACAACCTGCAACAGCCATACAAAAGATATACAAAAGAAATGCCTGGAAGCAGATGTGATTGTTTCAGCGGTGGGGAAAAAGGATTTAATCACCAAAGACATGGTAAATAAAAAAACTATTGTTATTGATACCGGCATCAGCTTTGTAAGCGGTCAAATGTATGGAGATGTGGATTTTGAAAATGTTTCTAAAAAAGTCAGCTGTATCACCCCGACTCCCGGCGGCATCGGACCAATCACCGTGGCAAAACTGCTTCACAATACGGTCACTTGCGCCAAAAATAAATTATCCCCAAGCAACCTTTGACATAAAAAAACTCAGGTGTTAGTCTAACTACACAATTTAATAATATATCTGTGGAAGTGAGGTTCAATTCCTCCACTGTGCCGCAACGGTAAACCCCATTTTGGGGAAGTCCGATCTTCAGATATACAGCTTGCAAAAGCTGAATCCCGAGCAGGAAATAAGCCTTTTATTTTTGAATCTTTCCTGCTCGGCAAAGATTTTTTATTTTATGAACAAACACCTGCAAAAAATTTTAATTTTACTAATCTTCATTTCCACTGCCTCGGCTGCATATCTATTGTCTAGCAAAAAAGATCATACAACTTCCATTTCTTCAGAATCAACAATAACCCTATCACAATCTTCAACACCCGAAAACGTAATACCCGCCCATCTAGAAAATAATCCAACCAGTACCCCTTCTGATACAAATAAAAAAATCAAAGATAAGATCCCCCTACCATCGAAAAACATACCTGCCAATCAGCTAACTTCCTCCCCTCCTCTTGAAAATTCTAATAAACCAATCTCCACCACCTTCATCATTGATAACGCAGAATACCAGCTAACGGTTGCGCCCGATACTACCGCCTATGACGCCATGATACACCTGCAAGAGTCAAAGAAAATATCATTTTCCAGCAAAAAATTCTCTGGCCTAGGATACTTTATAGAATCAATTAACGGCATAAAAAATTCTCCCTCCACCGGATTTTATTGGACACTGTATATTAATAACGAAGAAGCTAAAGTCGGCGCTTCAAACTACACCCTTAAATCTAACGATATAATCACTTGGAAGTATGAAAATAAATAAACTCGGATTAGTAAAATACCTAATCATTCTCGGCATAGTACTTTGGTCTTTGCCAACTTTGGCTGATGAAATACCTGTCGAACCTCCGACGTCTACACCGGAAACGGAAGTCACATCTACTCCTGAAATCTTGCCTCCTGACGATACGGAGACCAACACCTCTACTCCTGAGGTTGTTCTGGCAACGACCACAATTAGCCTTACGGTTGCTACCAGCCAAGAAACCTTCTCACTTCCTAATTTGCTTGTAACTAGCTGCCCAGAAACAGAAGATAGTCAAGTATACTCACTTAACGCCATGTGCGCCTTAAAACAGTCCGGTCTTACTACTGAGTGGTCGACTTTTGGCACAGATATGTTTTTAAATTCTATCAATTCGTATGCCAATAATTGGGGTGACAGTATATTTTGGAATTGGTTTGCAGACCTAAACTACGGCATGAGTGCCTTAAATAAACATATTCTCACCACCAATGAAAACCTACTGCTCACCTATGACCTCTTGCCACTAAAAATTAGTACCAACTCAACTACTCCATATACAAATACAAGCTCCACGATTACTTTGGAAGAGTTCGGTTTTGAAGGTTTCAATCCGGTTTGGAAACCGGCTATAAACAGTACTCTCTCAATAAATGGAAATCTGATCGCCAACGAGACTGGTTCATATTCTTTATTTACAACCACTACAGACCCTATCAATGTGTTTGGCTTAAAGGCTGGATTTGTTTCTAGCGCAACGATTACGCTTGCTCCCACTTCAACTTCCTCAAGCACCCAAGCTGAGACTCCAACAAATCCAAATACTGGTGGCGGATCTGGAAGTGGCACCAATAATCAATTTGTTTCTCAGGAAAAAATAAATGAAACTGTAGAAAAATTGCTCAACTTCATCAAATCAAAACAAGAATCTGATGGAAAGATTGTAGACGGTGGTACGTCCGATTGGTTGGCTATGAGTTTCGGCGCCAGAAATATTTACTCAAACACTGTCAAAAATGGAAACACTTCCTTGTATGACTATACATACAATTACCCAACCACAGAACTAGATAGCGAACTTAATAACTGCGCCGCCTACCCACGCCACATTCTCGCTCTGCTCGCCAGCGGTGTCGGAAATACTGACACTACAATTACTACTCTAAAAAGCAAACTTAGTACTTGTGTAACAAATAACACCTTCGGCGCAAATGGCATTAACGACGATATTTTTGGCTTGTTGGCCGCTGTAGCACTTCAAGAAAACAATAATTCCCCCGTCGTACAGACAACAATAGCAGCCATCATAGCCAATCAGCAACCGAGCGGCGCCTTTGCTTACCCAGGCCCATTTGAATCTCCAGACCTGACTGGCGCTGCCGTTAACGCTCTCAAATATGCTCAAAATAATGGTGTAGCAGTCGCTGCTGAGGTTTTTGCCAAAGCTAAAATATACTTAAAGGCGCAGCAGCTGACTGATGGCGGTTGGGGCTTTGGCACTTCTGATGCCCTTACAACCGGTTGGGCTATGATGGGTATCAATGCCTTGGGCGAAGGGCAAAATGATTGGTTTAATACAGCAGGTAAAAACCCATGGCATATTCTAACCACTTTGGACAACGATCATTTTACCCAATCTTGGGATGGCAACGTGGACTGGTTTGGCACTAAACACGCGATCCCAGCCCTCCTCGGCAAGTCTTGGCCAGTCATCCTAACTCCCATCAACAACACCCAAAATCAGGCTAATTCTGGCTCTGTAGGCGGTAGCAATCCGATAACCTCGACCACTCCTGAAAATACGAGTATAATAGCTCCTACCAGCACCCCTACAACCACCACCTTAGCAATTGTTCCAGAAACACCTACTGAACCTGAAAATATAATTTTAGTGGGCGAAGTACTAGGAGAACGAATTGTGAACGAGTCGGCAAAACCGACTGCAATAAAAAAACGAACAGTTGTAGCGCAAAATACTACGGCACCCCTAACACAAACCGTGGTTTCCGAACCCGAAGCACAACCTGCTAACATGCCTGCGGAATCAGCTACCCCAGATGATGTAACCATTTTCGAAAATTCTAATAATCATTTATTAGCAAAGACAATACTGCTTGTTTCGAGTGGTGGCGCTGTATTAATCGGATTATACTTAGGCATAAAAAATTTAAAGAAAAAATAATTATATGCAAAAATACCTACCTGCTTTATTACTCATTCTCCTCGGTTTTGTATCGAGACTTCTCCCCCACCCAGCCAACTTTGCACCGATTGCGGCTATCGCATTATTCTCAGGCATATACTTACCAAAAAAATTTGCCCTAATCATTCCGCTTATTGCCATGGGACTGAGTGATATCATCTTGGGCTCATACCACTGGCAAGTAATGCTCTCTGTCTACCTTGCTTTTATCGTGACAGCTCTTATTGGCCTGGCTCTAAAAAATAACAAAAAGTTTTATACTGTACTGGGCAGCACACTACTTGCAAGTATTATCTTTTTCATCACCACCAATACCGCTGTTTGGGCATTTACCACGATGTATCCACATTCCCTAAATGGTCTATGGCAAAGTTATCTGATGGCCTTGCCGTTCTTCAAAAACAGCTTGTTGGGCGATTTGTTTTATACTGGAGTGTTCGTGGGTGGGATGGAAATTATTTTAAAACTGAAAACGAAGGAAAAATTAGTTGTTACCAGAAATATCGGATATTAACTGGAAACTAAGATAAAAATAAAACGGCTTAATAAGCCGTTTTATTTTTATTCAATTTACTACTTTTTACCAACACATCAAGACGGATTTTTGATTCCACCTTGCTCCGTTCGGAATGACAGTTCAGTTGGCTTTAGTATTTAGATTTTATATTTTAGGATTTCTATTCTATCCCCACATCAATTCCGGCGGCTCTGGCGTTTCTTCCTTAACAGGTTCTGGAACAACCGATTTTCTCTTGAGCGGGCTTTCTGTAACCATTTCTACCGGAAGATTAATAGGAGGTTCGGCTCGCTTGGTAGAGGTCTTTTGCAATAACGGCGGCTTCACGAGCGGTATTGGGAAATGCCAAATAGTCGCCAATTCTTCGACATTCAGGATGTACGGATTTTTACCCATTTTAAGCTTTCGTTTTTTATACGCTTTCACGAAATGCTTTTTTAATGTGGCTATTTTGCTCTTTTTAAATGCGTAATGGGCATTAGTGGTGGCTACAGGAATAATGGCGTTCCTGCCGCTATAATTAAACTGGTTTAAGGATCCAATGAGTCCATTCAAACAGCGATCAGGGTTAAAAACTTCTTTTTGAGCGGCGTACAATGCTCGTATCTTACTTTTAAAACCAACTTTTGATATCTTCTCCTCCACGGCTTTGATATTATCACGTTCTCCGGGAGACAAATCAGAAACCTTGCCTTCTTTATGCTCATCTGCGGCGCCATGCTCACCCTCATGAGGCGGAATGATTTGATGGATAATCGTGTCGAGACCAATATTGATCCATTTCAAGAAGAAATGCTGCCCATGATCTCCATGACTTGTTTTGGTAATCAAACTTTTTACGAGCTCGATGCCGTGTTTTTTCCAACTATCTGCCGCCGGCTCAATCACAATCTGGAGCCACAAATTTTCTCCTTTGCCAATACGGGTGAAATTCTCTAGAAGAGAGGCCATTGGATCAGCAAAGGTAACATCTTTGGCAAAATCATGTTCAAACTCGTCATAATTCCTGATAGGAAACGCATCTGCAGCCGCCAAACCAAACTCTACACCAAAAACATTATGCGTCTCGTTTGGATATGTACTTGGTATCACGGAGGTATAATCTTCCACTTCTGTTATTTCAGCCATTGGATATTGAGCGTAAATAGCCGCCTCCACTAAATCCCGGTGGGTAGCTTCGGTATAAATCAAAAATTGTATATACCCTTCCAAACTAATCACCTCTAAACTAAACCATCGCTGCTTGGCTCCACCCCAGTATTTCTGACCAAAATTCGGCTGATCCAAAGCTCCGCTGAGGTGGGCAAAAATTTGCTCTACGGCCTTTGGGCTCTGAACGGTATCCGGCGGCACATCTACCGCTAAAAGTACCCACTGCCAATGATGCACGTTTTTTTCTTCTCGTAATTCCAACCAAAGATGGGTGCCGAGCCAAAAAATAACTAGCGCAAGAGCTGTCCACCCGGCCATAGCAAAAATCACCCGAATTAATTCCCAGGTCGGCAGGGTCAAAATCGCGGTCCAGACAGAGAGATCAATCGCAACATTGAACGGCAGCTCAATTAAGGGCGGCATACCAAACTAGATCTAATGTTTAAGAATCTTAAAAATTCCCCCGTAGACAATAAGTACCGCAAATGCGGTCCACCACCAGCCAAACTGGCTGGAAACCCAACCGCTATAATAAGCTAAAACGCAAATCAGGGTTGCGCATAAAGCAACTAGATGGCGAATTGTATCATCGGACATACGGGTAAGAATTATGAATTATGAATTTAGAATTATGAAGCTAAACATTGATTGTAAGAAAATTCCTAACTCCGACTTCATTATTCTTCAATAGTATATCATATTACTTAGTGCAAAACAAAAACCGCCTGATCGGGCGGATTCTGTCTCTCAAAGCATTAAGCTCGACGTCGCTGCTGCCAGTTATATACAACCACCAAGAGCGGACTGGCGATAAAAATAGAGGAATATGCACCACTTGCAATACCAATGAGTAAAGCCAAGGCAAAATAGTGAATACTGAAACCGCCGATAAAGAAAAGGGCAAATAACGGCAACATTGTCTTGAAAGTGGTATTTATAGAACGCATCAAAGTTTCGTTCAAACCCGTATTAACGACATCGGCAAAATTTTCAGAGCTATGACGAAGCAGGTTTTCACGAATACGGTCATACACAACGATTGTATCATTGACGGAGTAGCCCAAAACGGTCAAAATTGCTACCACAAAGGCAGTGTCTACTTCTATACCATAGAAATGGCCAAGGAAAGAAAAGACACCCATCACGAGCAGCACATCATGAAACAAAGCGACAATCGCAAGCGTTCCGTACTTCCAACTTGCCACTGGCCGGGACACTTTTCTAAAAGCGTAGGCAACATAACAAATAATTCCAAGGTTAACGAGAATGATTGCCCAAATAGATCTTGATTTTAGTTGTTTACTGACTGACGGACCGATGGTCTGAAACTGCTCTTCATGGAAACCGGCATTTTTCAATGCAGCACTATTATTTAGCGCTGTCAATAATTTCTGATGCTCGGCTTCTGTCAAAAAATTAGTCCTGACTATAAGACCATTATCTCCTGTTTTCTGAAAAGAAGCATGATCAAACTGTAAAGTTTTGAAAACATCTTCTACTACGGCAGTTTCTGGTCGGGTAACGAAAGACATTTCCATCAGCGATCCGCTCGTAAAATCAATACCGGGCTTCAATCGCCACATGGACAAGAACACAATTGCGGTAATAGTAACAATGCCGCTGAAAACAAGTAAAGCTTTTGAATATTTAATAAATGGAATAGTCATAAAATTATTTATTGACAGATACTTCTTGTTTTTTGGTATAGCCCAAAAATAACATATTGCCTTCTTCTCGCATAGGTAGCAATACCAGACGCAGGATGGTGCGAGTCAACACAATTGCCGAGAACATACTGATAACAACACCAATTGCCAGTACGGTAGCAAAACCCTTGACAAAACCGCCCATCCACATCATAAAAATACAGCTGATCAAAGTGGTTATATTACTATCACGAATGGAAGGCCAGGCGCGAACAAACGCTTCTTCCACAGCCGATTTGAGAGATCTGCCTTGGCGCAACTCTTCTTTAAGACGCTCAAAGATGAGTACGTTAGCGTCAACAGCCATACCGATTGAAAGAATGAAGCCGGCAATACCTGAAAGAGTCAGGGTGACATTTAACGTTTTAAACAAAACTAAGTTAATCAGAGTATATAACGTCAAAGAAATGGCGGCAATAAGCCCCGGCAAACGATAATACAGAACCATATAGACCAAAACTGCGATCAGACCATAGATCCCTGCCATAAAGCTTTTTTGCAACGAATCCGCACCCAGCGTAGCATCGACATTTTGCTGGCTAATCAACTCAACCGGCACCGGCAATGCTCCTGAATTGAGACGCTGCGCCAAAAGGCGGGCTTCTTGAAGTGAGAACATGCCGCTAATGACGGCGCTTCCATTAAGAATGGGTTCGTTAACTACCGGGGTGCTCAAAGCAAGTCCGTCTAAAAATATCGCTACCGGCTTGCCCACATTTCTCTTCGTCAAATCGGCAAACAACTGTGATCCTTGATCGTCAAAATTTAAGGCAACTTGCACTTGTCCGGTTTGAGGATTCTGGCTTACTTCGGCTCGTTTTAGCTGCTTACCGGACAAATCCGTATTTTTCCACTGATCGGCTGGAGGCACAATATCGATAGGCTGTTTAATCTTTATAAAAATTCTTGCTACATTATAGGTTTTAACCGTTGTAGAATTTTCATCCAACTTTTCTTGCACACTTAGTCGTTTGAGGATATTTATACCATCAAAACTTTGTATCAATTCCTTACCGACTTCTCCGTCTTTATGCTTACTGGCCCATGTATAGAATTCAGGAAAAACTGTATCATCAATAAAACCAAGATCGCCGCCAGTTGATTTTGTTCTTTCGTCTTCCGAATACTTAGTCACCGCGTCCTCAAAAGTCATTCCACTCTTAATATCTTTTTGAGCTTGTTGCGCTCGAGATTTAGCGTCGGCATTGTACGTATCCATTTCTTTCTGTTCAGCAGCCGTGAGCGCACGCAACGGTTCGTCGCTTCCCTCTTTAAACTCCAAAATTGGAGTCTCACCGATCATACTAATCGCTTGATTCACATCGGTAACACCAGGCAATTCTACAATCACACGATAATCATTATTCACTCTCGTAGTCTGTACTAACGGTTCGGCTACGCCCAACCCCCCACGAACGCGCCGCTCAATCACATCACGCACACCCTCTACAGCACCGGCTTTGTCAATATCGGGAATTTGATCTGTGTTTGCCTGGTACACCAAATGAGCTCCACCTTGCAAATCAAGACCGAGATTAAAACCCTTACCAGGCAAATTTGGAATACCAATATTTGCCTTACTGTTTACCCAATCTATGCCACGATTAGCGTACGCTGGAAACACTACCAACAAACAAATAGCGGTGAGAGCTACAATCGAAAAAGCGCGCCATTTTAGACTGTTTCTTGAGACTGGTTTGATCTTGTTTTTTGCTGCCATACGTATGGAATATAGAATTTAGAATACTGAATTTGCTACAAGTTTAATCCATTTGTTGCCTTTTGGCAAGGGCAGCTATTTTATTATAAAGGGGATAATTTACATACTGCTATTATCGCCAACATACTCAAATCGAGGCATTATTTTACCATCTACTTCTACGTTTTCTATAAACATAGATAACGGTCGCACCCACAACCCATAATCGTCGTATAATTTTCTATATACTACTAGCTCTTCCATGGTTTCACTATGCTTGGCCACTCCGATAACTTGATAATATTTTTGTTTATAATGTCTGTATTTTCCTGGTTTTAAAATCATATAATTTGACTTGATTATATTATACATTGTAGTATCTGGGTAAGGAGAACAACGCATGCTTACCGATGCAATTCAGTTGAGAAACGAGAGCGATTCAGATAGAGTCGTGGATTTCTATCCCACGAACAAAATAAATGTCGACGTGCCTTCCCCGGTAGAAGAAGCCGGGATCGGGCTGCTCTACGGCGGACGCTGCACGATCAAAGCTTGGGGTACAGGCTATCGCGGATGCCTTGTCTGAGTCCCGGCGGAAGGACTGGATAGCTGTCGCTCTGAAAAACGACGACGGCAGGACGGGGAGGATCGTGCTCACCACAAAAAACGGAACAATGGTGGACGGCTATCCCGTCATCCATCCGGTGATCGAGTACGCCTAGGCATCTACATCGCGAACCATCAACCGCAAGCGTCCGCTCGTTCGGAAGCATGCACCCGCCGCCCGGCTCATCGAGTCGGGCGCTTCATTTTTTAAGAAATTTTCTACCCTTTCTTTCGTTAGTTTTATAACCATCATCCTCCGACCAGACAAGCCAATACCGGCCATCGAATCGCCCTTTTCGTTTTATATCTTCTTTCCAAACCGCTCGCAATTCTTTAAAAAAGTTTATTTTCTTATACTTCAAAATAGCTTCGACGACAGCAATTACATCACAAATTTCATGCATTAACTCTTTACGTGTTTTAGCGTTTTGCACACCTACAGCTTCTTCTACTATTTTTGCAAACAATGCTTTTCCAAATCGGACTTTATCCAATTTCTTTCCTTCAAAAGCAACACCGTTGTTTTTCATCTTCTCAACTACACCATCACGAATTAATTTATGATAATATATTTTTTTCATAATTCTAATTTCTGTTTTTCAAATCCGTATAACCGCTCACAAATTAACTCTATTTTCTCTGGCTTCAATTGATACCAGGCATGACCTTTGAGAAAATCACCTGTTTCTGCAGGAACCGGTTTATTTTTCTTGGTATAAAACTTTTGTACCAAATCATAGCGGGCTTCTTCTATCTTTGCAGCCATGCCTGAAAACTGTATACCTAGATTATCTTCGCCATTAGCTGAAACAGTGATGGTCCCAGCCACATTTGAATTTAGTTCAATTGCCTGTGAATGTCTTCTAAAATCCTTGGACATCCAATAAATATTTAAGTCCTCATCAAAAATATAAATCACATCAGATACCCAAACTCCACCGCTATCTACCGTAGCCAGGCTCATGAGGTAGCCTTTTTCGAGGACTTCAAGAATTAACTGTTTAATATCCGAAGACATATGGACAAATAGAGATTTGGTGCTAGGATACAATCGGCTCTCACGGAGTGGCGACACTCCACTCAAAGTCTACGGGCGTACAGCTATGAGGAGAGCCTAGCCACCACCACCCCTTTGCCCCGTCGGATTCTATGAAAAAGAGCTTGGTCTTACCAACGCTCGCCGATAAGAAGAAGGGTTGGATGGTGGCACTTTTATTTTATGCCCCATGACACTTTTTAAACTTTTTTCCGCTTCCACAATAGCACGGATCGTTTCGTCCGATCACATTACCGCTCGAATCCCTGTCTTTACCAACACTGCTCTCATTGAGCACTTCCGCTTTCCCTTCCTCGCTTTTGCTCGCACCACTAAATTGTAGGCCGTTTGTATTTAATGTATTCATGACAGACGGCGCCAGCTGAATACCGAGGTTTACTTTATAAATGAGATAAACAACTTCCTTCTGTATCAATCCTAATAATTCATTGAACATCCGGAACGTCTCTCGTTTATATTCTACCAATGGGTCTTGTTGCGCATAACCTCTGAGGCCAATACCTGTACGCAAGTAATCTACGGCAACGAGATGATCTACCCAAAGATTATCCATAGCGCGAAGCAGGACTTGTTTTTCTATCTCTAGTAATAATTCCGGATTTGGCACAGCTTTAACCAAAAGAACTTCATACTTCTCTTTTGCCAAAGCCACCAAATGTTCAATAATTTTGGTACGAATTTCCACATCATCTAACTTTTCTTTGGCCTCACCGGCAGCCAGATCAGTAACATGTTTCTTTTCTTCATCAGACAAGGCAAAGATGGTCGATACGGTTTCTAAGATTTCTTTAACATTCCAATCGCGACGACTGTCGGCATTGGTATGAAACGAAATGACTTGTTCGATTTCCTGCTCTACCATTTCCAAAATCATCTGACGCAACGTTTTTTCTACCTGCTCACCACGTTTTTCCTTATCAAAAGAACTGATAATTTCGCGGCGCTTACCATATATCACTTCACGATGACGATTGAGGACATCGTCATATTCAAGCAAATGTTTACGGGTATCAAAGTGCATTCCTTCTACTTTCTTCTGAGCAGACTCGATAATACGAGTAATCATTTTTTGCTCAATCGGCATATCATCCGGCACTTTGAGGGTTTCCATGACATTGCGTATACGATCGCCGGCAAAAATACGCATGAGATCGTCCTGGGTCGAAAGATAAAATTGTGATTCACCCGGATCTCCCTGACGGCCACTACGGCCGCGCAACTGGTTATCAATACGGCGACTTTCGTGGCGTTCGGTACCAATGACAAATAGCCCGCCTGCAGCTCGGACTTTTTCTGCCTCTTCGGATACTACCGGATTCCCACCCAGCAAAATATCCACCCCGCGGCCAGCCATGTTCGTGGCGAGCGTGACGGCTCCGGCGCGACCAGCCTGAGCGATAATTTCACCTTCACGTTCATGATTCTTGGCATTTAGAATTTCGTGTTTGATACCCTCGCGCTCCAGATATAAGCTCAGGGCCTCGTTTTTATCTACCGAAACAGTGCCGATGAGGACCGGCTGCCCTTTGGCCTGCAAGTCTCTGACTGTCGCAGCGATGGCTTTATATTTTGCCTCTTCGGTCTTATAAATTCTGTCTGGATGGTCTTTGCGAATACGATTACGGTGTGGCGGTACGACCACTACTTCAAGTTTATAAATTTTTCCAAATTCCTCGGCTTCGGTCACCGCCGTACCAGTCATACCTGAAAGCTTTGGATATAATCTAAAATAATTCTGGAAGGTAACGGTAGCCATGGTGCGGCTTTCTTGCTGAATTTTTACTCCTTCCTGGGCTTCGATGGCTTGATGCAAACCTTCGCTATAGCGCCGGCCGGGCATTTTACGGCCCGTAAATTCATCAACAATAATGACTTCTCCATTTTCTACGATATAATCGCGATCACGGACAAACAAGGCGTGCGCCCGCAAGGCCTGCTCGACATGATGCACGGTTTTGATTCCGCCTTCGGCATAAATATTATCAATGCCTAAAGATTTTTCTATCTTTGAGATACCAACCTCGGTCAGTGTTGAGGATCTCATTTTCTCATCCACATTATAATCTTCCTTTTCTTTGAGCGTCCGTACCAAATCAGCAAACTGATAATACATACTCGTCGCGTCTTCGGCTGGCGCGGAGATAATGAGTGGGGTTCTCGCTTCATCAATCAAAATCGAGTCTACTTCGTCAACGATTGCATAAAAAAATGGCCGTTGCGAAACTTCAGCGCTGTTTTGCACCATATTGTCACGCAAATAATCAAAGCCAAACTCGTTGTTCGTGCCATAGGTGATATCACACGCATAGGCAGCTTGGCGAGAACAGCGATCAAGATATTCTGTTTCGACTTTGAACATTCCCTTGGCATCGCGTTCTTTGTCAGCCTCACTGCCTTCGGATAAATCTTGAGCAGTATTTTTTTGTAATGGATTGTATTTGTATGAAACTAATTGCTGTTGGATAATACCGACGGTGAGTCCAAGCGCGTCATAAAGCTGACCCATCCAGACCGCGTCACGTTTGGCCAAATAATCATTGACGGTCACCACATGGACACCTTTGCCAGCGAGCGCGTTGAGATATGTTGGCAATGTTCCCACCAAGGTTTTACCTTCACCAGTTCCCATCTCGACAATATTGCCTCGGTGAAGCGCAATACCACCCATCAGCTGTACATCAAAGTGACGCATACCCGTAAGACGCTTTGAGACTTCGCGGATGACGGCATACGCTTCCGGTAAAATATCATCGAGATCTTCACCTTCAGCTAAGCGCGTCTTAAATTCAGCTGTCTTATTTTTTAACTCTGACAAAGACAACTTCTGCATTTCTGGTTCCAAAGCATTAATCTCATCGACAATCGGCTGAATACCTTTGATAACTTTAGCGTTTGGATCACCGAAAATTTTAGTAAGAAAAGACATATAAATATAAAAAATGGGCCTTATTTTAGCTTGGCTATTTTAACACGTATACCCTTGATAATCAAGGCTCTACAGCCCGTCAAGGCTATCATCTTCTGACAGTTCGACAGGCCTGAGTTCAAAGCTGAATTTTTGATTCAAATCGAATTTTGGCACTTTTGGATCCTGTCGCTCGCATTTAATTTTTCGATAGTTGAAAACTTTTGCATATAGCGCAAATAGATTGGGGCCATTAGTATGCTCTTTAAGCGGAATTAACAGCTCGCTACCGTCAGCTTCATCCATATATTCTAAGCGGTAGTGTAAAGCAACTTGAGCGGTCATAGCATCTAAACCAAGATCGGCAGCGCGTTTACAGATCTCCTGCAAGCTTGCCCGCTCGGAAAACCCAAGGTCTCTTACGGTAAGGTTTACTATTTCCACTTCAGCCTCTCTGCCATTATTGATTGGACTAAAGACCTCTCTTATTTGCCACTCATTACCATACTTAGCCTGCAATTCAAGTTCTAAGCTGTGGGTAGGAGTAATTCCATTACTCTTGTAATAATTGATAATTTCATCACTACTTCTACTGCTGATTTTAACGGAATGAAAGCTCACGTAGCCTTCCGGAAAAGAAGTATATATAGTTTCTAAACTACTAAAATGAGAAAAAAGTTCTTTAAATAAAGGCCCAACATATATTCGACTATCCTCATTAATCTTATCCTTACCCCAAGCAATCACTTCCGGTTGACAGCCTAAAATAACCGGTGCATCTAATTTAACATCACGCTGACTCCTTACATGTTGTATAAATTCATAATTTGAAGAGTATGGATCATATAACTCACCGCCATAAATAAGGCTAAGCTCATCTTTACCCAAATTTTCTCCCAATCTTAATTTTAGCCTAATGCTATCAATGAGCGCTTCCTCATGCAACTTATCTAGGCCTGTAAATTCATATTTTCGTAAACCACCGACAGCATATGCATATTCTTTAGCTCCTTGATATCTTTCCGCTGCAGTTCTTAAAACATAGGCCCCAGAATGTTCACCGCCTATTTTTTGACCCACTATTTTTTCCGCCCCCAATTTTTGCCTATCAAATTCTTGTCTATCAAAAATCTCACCGGATTCATAAGGACTGCCTGCTGTCGCATTTCCAAATTTATCAATATGTATATGCTTAGTCGGATCAAAATGATCTCTAAATGGATTAGGCATATAAGGGATTGGCTTTATTGTTTCCAGATTCAATTAAATTCCTTACTCTTTCCCCCTCCCGCTCAACCACTCCCCCCTCATACTCACCTGAATGAGCCGTGACACCTTCATAAATCGGACGCTTTTGGTCTAAATGCAAATCAAATACTACAGAGTCGCCTTCTATTTTTATATATACATGAAAGCGAGGATAAAAATCCCGATGAATGCGTTTGGCAAAGCTGATTTTATTCATGCGCCTGTCTATAATCTTTGCATAGCCACAGCGCAGGATAGACTTTTCCGGATCAACAATTTGTTCTTTTTTAAATCTAATTTGCATAAAATTATGCTCGAATAAAACAAGTTCGGCAGACTGGTAGGTAGGCGTACCTGCCGTCTTCGGGGATAACCGAAGGCATATCCGCTACTATCGGTTTTCCGTCATCAAATACTTGGGTATACACGGCCTCTGGCAAACGGCACACCTCACACACCGCTCGTTTATAACGGACCTCTTTTGGACCCAACTCCAACAAACTTTTCACCACTTCAAAAATTTTTCCCTGATAATCCATATCCAATCCGGCTGCGGTTACTTTTACTCCTTTTTTCAAAAGCTTTGCAATCACTGCTACATCTTCTGGAGAAAACATATGCACCTCATCTATACCCACCACGGAATAATTCGTATCAAAAGCGCAGCCTAGACTCTCAACTTTTTTTGCTTCGAGCCCAACACCATTTCTGGATGATATTTTTTCATCCCGAACATTACGAGTGGATTGGTATAAAATATAGGATACGTCTGTGTATTGCAAAGGTGCGAAGTGGCTAATGAGATCAAATGATTTTCCGCTTTTCATGGGCCCAAGGATGAGAGTCAGATCCATATATAGAAATTAATACCAATCGAGCTTGTCATCCTGAACTAGAGTGAAGGATCTCTGTCAGTTGTCATTTTATGTATTGGACAGGGATTCTTCGTGGCGTTTACCCTGCATAGTAATTATGCAGGGCTCAGAATGACAGTTTAGAAATACCTGTCTAATCATACCATAGCAGGTTTAAAAACAAAAACGAGTGTTTTGAACACTCGTTTTTTATTATGATTAATATCGTCTACGGAAATTTCTGTTTCCTCCGCCACCATGACCGCCATGAGAACGTCTTGGTGGAAAGTTATTGCGGCGAGTTTGTTCTTCTTGAAAAAAACTTGGCGCGGAATTTGCCCGACGTGGCGGCAGTTCTGGCAAAGCAATGATCGGGATAGTTTTTTTGATAAGCCGTTCAATCTGTCTGATATCATGCCGTTCATCAGGTGCCGCAAATGAAATTGCCTTACCCAGACTATCAGCGCGACCGGTACGACCGATACGATGCACATAGTCTTCAGAATTGTCCGGCAAGTCATAATTGATAACAAGCGAGATACCGGTCACATCGATACCGCGAGAAGCAATGTCGGTAGCTACAAGCACTCGGTATTTGCCTCGCTTGAATCCTTCTAGGGCTTCTTTGCGTTGACCGAGGGAGCGGTTGGAATGAATTTCGGCCGCGGTATGACCCATACCACGGATATTTAAAGTAATTCGTTTGGCGCCATGCTTGGTGCGAGAAAACACTAAGACAGAACCGTTAGTTTCAGATAAAATTTTATCAAGCAGTTGAGTCTTCTTGTCTTTCGCGACAATAAATAACTCTTGTTCAATATTTTTGGAAGAAGTTCCGGCTGGCGCAACTTCGATACGCAATGGGATTTTCATATAGCGACCGGCAATTTCGGCAATCGCTTTTGGCATGGTGGCAGAAAACATAAGTGTCTGACGGTCTGCGCCAAGCATGCCCAAAATTTGTTTGATCTGCGGCATGAACCCAATATCAAACATGCGGTCAGCTTCATCAAGCACCACGATCTTGACTCTATTTAACGTCAAATTTCTTTGCTGCAAGTGATCGACGAGTCTGCCTGGCGTAGAGACGATAATATGCGGACCGCGAGCGAGCATTTGTCGTTGCTGATACGCAGAAGCGCCACCGATAAGCACGGCTGTACGCAACCCTAGGGGTCGGCCAATTTTTTGGAGTACTTCATCCACCTGCAAGGCTAATTCACGGGTCGGAAGCAAGATAAGTCCTTGGGCTGGCCCAGCTGCCTGAGATAAGCGCTGGATCATCGGGATACCAAAGGCCATGGTCTTGCCTGTACCAGTCTGAGCAATACCAACAATATCTTTGCCTTGCAAAGCCTGCGGAATACATTGGTGCTGAATAGGAGTTGGCACCAAAAATTTGAGTCGCTCCAAGTTGTCTAAAAGCTTAGGGGCGATGCCAAGATCGCTAAAACGAGCTTGGACTTGGTTTTCCTGTGACATACGTTGAATTGTTAGTGACTCCGCTTAGCGGGTCTTTAACGACGCTGAGCGTCGTGACCCGATATAACTTATGGTCACTAACTAATATGACACAAGAGAGATTCGAGTCTAAGGTTAGCCAAAAGCTACCTGTAACTTAAGAAGTCGCTAGTATAGCAGAAAATGAGGGTTTTGTCAAGGCTAAATACTAATTTTAATGAATTTGGACATAAAACCATTGACTTTTTAATTTAATAGTGTAGTCTTATCTCGACCGGTGACCTAGCTACAATCCACAACTGAAATCCTGCACGTGTTGTGCGGGGTGCTGTTGCAAGGAAATGGCTTTTACGTACCCGGTCAAGGATGGCTACGATGCTCACGCACAAGTACAAGTTGCTCAGTCGCTGGTCCGCCACCGTCCTGCTCCTGACCCTCGTCGTCCTCGCTCTCGGCGCCTGCACCGAGCAGAGCGGCCAGCGCGTCGGCAGCAGCGAGGAGGCGCTGACCGAGGGGGGGAAGAAGGGGCTGACCCGCGATCAGTGGGTCTCGCTCCTCGAGCAGGAGGGCTACAGGGGCGTCTCCGACGATCTGAAGGCTACGGCCGCCTGCACCGTTCTCGGTAACTGCGCTGTGGATCTGAAGGTCTCGGATCCGTCGACGGTCCCGGCGGGTGCCGAGGTGTGGGGCGAGACGCCCTACGTCATCTTCCCGTACGAACAGGCCGACGGGACGTCCGAACTCACGACAGCCTGCTTCGGCGAGTGGCGGATCCAGACGGCGGGCCCGCAGATCTCGATCTGCTGGACCCTCACCGAGTGTTGCGACGTGGAGCTCCAGATTCCGATCGGGGGCTGCATCCCGTCACCGGTCCTCACGAACTGCGGTCTCCCGTACCCAGGTGAGGAGGGAATTCCGCCCAGCTGGTGCGGGATGGCGCTGTAGCAACGAATTCCACGACCGTGGTCGGCACACCACGGCGCAGTCGGGTTGTTGTGCTAAGGTAATAAAAATAATTTGTTATCTTATACAAACCCGAATGTGTCGACAAAATACAATTTAAAAAAGTCCTTCTGATGAAGAAGGGCTTTTTTATTTATAAAATTTTATACTTAAGCTGAAACTTTCTTATACGCCTCACGTTCACTGAGCCGTGCCATCCATGCCTGAATACTTGGGTACATCGATAAATCATGGTTAATAAACGCGGCTTGACGGACCACAGACATAGCGGTTATATCAGCCAAGGTGAATTTCTCCATGACCATATATTGTTTACCAGTCAAATGCGCTTCTAACACCCCCAGGTATCGAGGCAGTTCTACTTCTTTCGCATTTTTGGTGGCTTCGGAATCCGGTGTCTTGCGATATACTTGGAGAACAAGCGGTTCAAAAGCGTTGTTTAAGTGAATCACTGACCAGAAATTCCACTGATTAATCTGCGCATGCTCGAGAGCGGTTGTACCGACAAATTGCAAGGCATTATATTTTTCCATCAGGTAATAACAAATAGCCATTGATTCCCACACGATCACATCGCCATCTACCATGGTCGGAATCTTACCGTTTGGGTTGAGTTTCAGATACTCGGCGGATTTGTTTTCACCTTTGGCAAAATCTACTGATACAGTTTCGTATTCAATACCGCCCATTTCTGCGATGAGCCAATGACAACGAAACGCGGTCGAACGAGGTGTGCCGTATATTTTAATCATACGATAATGATTATTGATTAAATTATCTAATTCTAATATTGTTAACTAACACCAACATTATTTTGCCCATTCGCACGTCTTATAATATCTGCAAATATACTTTCTCCCAAGGTCTTATCGTCAGTATACATCTTAGTTTTACCTAAATCTAAAATTTTTGATCTACAAATTTGTCCTAACATACGTAACGTGCCTTTCCTAGATATCTTATACAGTTCTTCTATCTTAAGAATAGCTCTCAAAAGAATTTTACATTCTTCTGATACCACATCCTTGTCTTGATTAGTAGATAGTCCGTCAAGCTCCCCGAGATAACCAAAATATGTTTCCATGGCTTTTTTAAGCTCCTCCCGAGCAGAAACACCTTCATACAACTCATGAGCGCCGCCTTCTAACTCTTCCGTTTCTTCTGTTGAGAGGGAGCCAAAATCCTCACTACTCGGATCAACTTGATCATTTGTTTGTCTTTTCCCCTTCCAACGATCGGCAGAACCTTTATACTCTTTCATACTATTTCATTTTTATATTACGCACGGCTGTCCATTGCATAAGCACAAATAGTATAGCAGAAAAGGCTAGGATAACAAGC
>CAZETA010000014.1:0-22164 GCA_964514995.1 uncultured Gammaproteobacteria bacterium | reverse complement strand
TAGAGCGCTTCCATGGCATGGAAGAGGTCCGGGGTTCAAATCCCCGTTGGTCCACCAAAATAAAATTCTTCGTATGTCTTTATCAGTTGGTATTGTTGGTCTTCCTAATGTCGGCAAGTCTACTCTCTTTAATGCGCTCACACGCAGCAAACAAGCCCTTGCCGCGAACTATCCGTTCGCGACTATTGATCCAAATGTCGGGGTGGTAGAAGTGCCGGATGTCAGGCTCGAAAAATTAGCTGCAGTGTCTCAATCAAAAAAAACCATACCCACAGCTATTGAGTTTGTCGATATTGCGGGACTTGTCAAAGGGGCCTCCGAAGGAGAGGGTTTGGGTAATAAATTTTTATCTCATATTCGTGAAGTAGACGCAATTGTACAGGTAGTGCGTTCATTTAGCGACAGTAATGTTATTCATGTGCATAATAAAGTGGATCCACAGTCTGATGCGGAAGTTATAAATCTCGAATTAGCCTTAGCAGATCTACAAACGGTCTCTAAAAGACTAGACACCGTGAAGCGTTCGGCCAAAGGTGCCGGTGCAAAAGAATTTGCGGGTCAATTACAGCTCTTTGAAAAAGTTGAGAAGCAGTTGCAGACAGGCAAACCGGCGCGAGAATTAGAGTATGCAGAAGACGAGTTTGTTTTGATGAAAGAGTTGCAACTTTTAACTATGAAGCCAATGTTGTATGTGGTAAATGTTGATGAAAATATTGGCCCTAATACGCGCGTGCAAATCAGCGCGTCCGCGCCACAGATAGAAATTTCTGCAAAGCTAGAAGCAGAACTCGCAGATCTCAGTCCCGAAGAAGCTAAACAGTATTTGGCTGAGTTGGGAATGCAGGAAACTGGACTGGATAAACTAATTGGTGCCAGCTATAAATTGCTTGGCCTTCTCACATTTTTTACTTCCGGCGAACCGGAGACCAGAGCTTGGACCGTCAGAAGTGGTGCGAAGGCTCCCGAGGCGGCCGGAGTCATCCATACCGATTTTATCAAAGGATTTGTGAAGGCTGACGTGGTGAACTGGGAAGATTTTGTCAGCGCCGGCGGGTGGAGCAAAATAAAAGAAACTGGCAAGATGCGGTTAGAAGGAAAAGAATATGTGATGAAAGACGGAGACACGTGCTACTTCCACATCAATAGTTAGATTTTTCAAACCCCCAAATTTCTCTCGCGACTCGTTGATTAGGTCTCGCATAGACAAGCGGTATCCTATCTTCAAAAAACGAAACAGTCTTAAAACCAAGCTGTTCTATTTCTTTTTGGCAGTTTATTTTTATCCAATCGTTTTGGTATTTGAAACGAGGGATTAGGAAAACAATCCTTCCCTTCGGTTTTAGAATTTTGTGAAATTCGTTGAAAGATTTTAAAAATAACTTTTTTAGCTCGCTAGCCTGCTGAGTTAGTTCATCGTATTTTTCATTGCCTTTGAGCGGTTTGCCCATATACGGTTCCGCGACAACCGCATCGATGGATTGTGCGCCGACCAGCGCGGCAATGTTTTCCACCGCTTCAGTTTGGATTTTTACCTGCATATTTGTTTTGTCGATGGCAAAATTTTCGATTATCCAGTCTAAATTTTTTTTGGTATCGGCAGTAGCTTTTTCAGAAATGTCAGTGCCAATGAGATTGGTATAACCAAGGAGGGCTGCTTCACTAAGGATTGTGCCCGAACCGCAGAAGGGATCGAGCAGAATAGCGTCGGTTTTTTGCTTGGCTAAGTTTATCATCATCATGGCTAGTTTTGGCGGCAGCATGCCGCTGACATCATCTCGGCCAGGCCGACCAAAATCTCGGGCGCTAAATTCTTCGAATGGTTGGACGGCTTCAGTTTTTGCCAAGGAAAATTTATTGCCATGCTTCTGGATAATGAATTCTTTGCCGCGACCAGTAAGATTATTTTTATCAACAGTTACGGAAGATAAAACCGGTTCGCGATTTTCTACATATCGTACTGACAGACCGTCGGCTTTGAGGGTTTTCTTAATTTTTTTTCCGAATTCTTTGGTTAGTTTGAGATCGTTAAAATCATTTCTTTCGTTTGTGTAGAGGCTAATGCCGAAGTTTATCTTTCCGGAAACAGTCCTGAGTTCTTTGATGAGCAAGTCTTCCATTTCTTTCTCTGTCGCTTGACTGGCTATTTCCTGAGCTATTTTGACAGTACCGCCGAGTTTTTTTATTAGTTTTTTTGGATCAACAGTCACGGCGTTTGTTTTTAATATATTGCCAAAGATTTCGCACTTTTCTGTGCGCAGCATGGCGGCAATTTCAGCCGCGGCAATATATGTCTCTCTGCCGAGGATAAACCAATAATTATGGCTGGGTACTTGAGGTTGTAGAGGTTGAGATGTTTTGTTGTTGAGCATAATCAAATATATTTCTGGTATTATTTGGGAAACGAGTCAGCTGTTTTTTTTGCATAATAGCGGCGGTGCTTTTTTCAAACGAAACAATGTCAAGACTGTATGTGTTTGCTGTAAGGTTGGTGGCAACAATCGTGTTGGCATCGGCGATGCCGATGTAAATTGTTTTATAAATAAAATAGCCAGTTATTCCGGCGCCAAAAGTAAGTAAGGCAAAGACCAGTATGTACGCCATGCGCCATAGAGCGTATTTTGTGGGGGCGGCAATCCGTTTTTTATTTATTGACATATAACTTTGCGGTTAGTTCCAAATTGGCGAGTTCGCTCAACTCCCCGTTCTTGTTAAATACCGGTTTTAGTTGTATTTGTTCGATATTCAGAAAATAATCTGACGCCTCAAGATCGGAGGTGTAGTTCAATATGTCTTGATACGATCCGCTCAGGCTCAATGATATTGAAGCTGTTTGATCTGGGCCGATTTGATTAAGACTCGAATCGGCGACCGTTTGAGTCAGTTTATGAGTGGCAGCTAAATTTTCTAAGAATGTAATCAGCTGCAATTCGTCACCGGCTTTGAATATGTATTTTCCAAAATCAGCCGTACGCTGTTTAATCTCATTCAGCCTTTGTTTAGTCACGCGAGAGCGGATTGACTCTTCATACTTTTGTTCAAGCAATAGGCGTAGTTTGTAGCTTTCGTCCGCAGTTTTTTTAATTTTCAGCAAAGTTGGCAGCATGATGCCAAGGCCGATAGCCAAAAACAAAACCAAGAACAAGGATGTGCGAAAAATTATTTGTTTAGTTTGGATCGGCATCATAGTGTTTTTTGTTCCGCAGGTTTTTTTAATTTTGCTTTAAATTCGAATCCGATATTTTGTTTTTGAAATAATTGTGAAACAGGAGTTTCTAGATCGTTGATCCAAGGTATCTTGTTTAAATTTTCTTGATATTGCAGAAGGCTGGCGCGAGACAGCGCAATGCCGTCGAGGTTTAAACTCTGTGTGCTGATGTCAATTTTTATGGACTGCAGCTTTATCTCGGGAGGCAGCGCCGCTATTAAGTCTTGTAATTTCGGAGTTACAGGAGAGAAATTTTTGGCAGCCAGGTTCATCTCTTTAAGCAGACTGTTGATTGATTTTGTTTCCTGATTATCGGAGTAAAAAGTGCGGTTGACGTTAATGGCGCTTGCGGTTAGTTTGGCGAAATCATCTTCCAAAAATACCCAGCTCCAGATAAGTATGGCTGATAGTACCGCCACCACAAATAAAAATAATTCTACGATATCTTTGAGTAAGAAAACTCGTAAAAGATATTCAAGTCGACTCTTTTTTTCCGCTGAAAGCAGGTTTAGGTTTATATCCATCATATGTTTACGGGTGTTGATTCTGAAAAGGGTCTTGGATAGCGCGCAGAGCAAGGCCGACGGCGCTTACCATAGACAGGCTGGCCTGTTGCTCGTATTCGTATAATTTTTTATTATTAAGGTTTTTCCAAGGGTGTCCGAGTACAGTCGGAATCTTTAGCTGTTTAGCGATGAAGTCATCGACATTTTTTAAATTTGATGCGCCACCACATAGGGTAATACCGCTCACGACGTTGTTTTCCTGGAAATGCTCTTTATAAAATTGCAGAGCAGTCTCCAATTCTTTGATTAGATTCTCAATTATGCTGTACACCGTAGGCAAGTATTTAGGATGTCGTATGTCATATTTTAATCCGTTTTTGATCTTTAATTCTTCGGCTTGTGCGCGTTCAATCTTTAGAGCTTGGGCAATCGCAAGTGTAGTGGTTTCGCCGGAATAGCTGATGGAGCTGCTGAACTGGATGCTGTTATTGTCGTAAATAATTAGGTTTGATCTGGTTGCGCCAAGATCTAGAATCGCTCTCGCCTGGCCGGTATAATCTTTATCAGAGGTAATCATCGCCCGAGCAATTGATCCAGCTTCTGTTTCGAGAGCGATGGGGTTGAGGCCGGTGCTTTCTAGTAGGTAAATATAGGAATCGGCTATAATTTTAGGCACAGCCCCTATGAGTGCTTGGACTCTATCTTTGTTTGTAGGTTTAATTAGTTGCCAATCTAGATATGTGTCTTCAATTTCGTACGGGAGATGTTTTTTTGCCTGGTAGACAATGTCAACTGAGCTTATGGTCTCAATATCGTTTTCCACATCTATTAATTTGAGAAACGTTTTTGGCTCGGGAAGACTGGACACAACCCACGGTGTTTTAATGAGCGGAAATCCAGTTCCTTCCTTGCCTAGTAAGTGTAGAATTTTTTTTCGAGCAGCCTCGGGTTGTTGAATTTCGCCGTTAACAATAATGCCGGGAGGTAGAGAGGTGCTGCGCAGTTCTTTAATTTTTAGTTGATGCGGATGAAAAGGCGAGGCGGATGCAAGCTGCACAAGTTTGATGGACAGATCGCCAATATTAAGGCCGAAAGCATGAGAGAAAGGATTCCGTAGTAGCATATGCTAGATATTTTGCGCGAGTGAATACATTGGCATTATTACCGCTACCGCTATGCCTGCTACCGCCAGACCCATGGCAAGAATGATGACTGGTTCAATAATTGTGGTAAAATTTTTCATAGTAGCGTCTACTTCGTTGCCGTAGTGTTCGGCCAGTTCGCGCAACATACCTTCGCTTTTACCAGATTTTTCACCAACCATGATCATTTCCGTGACGATGGGTGGAAATATATTTCGGTATCTTCGTAAAATTTCAGAAAGCGGTTCGCCTTTTTTTAACGATTCGGAGACTGCCAGCAGGCTTTCTTTGTATACAATGTTGCCAACCACCTCAGAAGATATGCGCGTAGCTTCGATAATCGGAATAGTGCTTTCCAACAGCGATGATAGAGTGAGCGAAAAGCGAGCCAGGTTAATTTTCCTGATAATCAATCCGACGATCGGCAGCTTTAAGTTTATTATATGCACGACGCGCCTTACTTTGTATTTTTTAAGAAGTTGATAGCAGGCGATAATTAATAGTATAAAAGCCAACAGCATCCACAAGCCGTATTGCTGAGTAAATTCAGTAACTGCGATGAGAATGCGAGTGGGTAGCGGCAGGGTGGCGTTGAAATCCTTAAACATTATAAGTAACTTTGGCAAAATAAATACAACAACTTCAATACTGATACCGATCATGGCTACTACAATCACTGCCGGATACATAAGCGCTCCCTTGATGCGCGAGGATAATTCGTGGTTTTTTTTCATCTGGACTGAGACTTGCTCTAGAGCAGTCTCTATCTTTCCCGCCGTTTCTCCGGCGCCGATCATGCTTACATAGATAGGTGGAAATATTTTGGGAAATTTGCCCAACATTTCGCTCAACGGGAGGCCGTTTTCCATGCCCTCTTTAATTTTAATAATTACCGTTTTTAAAGTTTTATTTTCTATTTCTTCGCTGAGGATGCGAAGTCCTTCGATCAAAGACAGACCCGCCTTCACCATCGTCTTTAGGTGGCTGATAAAAAGAATTTTTTGCATTACCGGCACATGTTGAGTATGAGCCGTAAGCCAAGCGTTTATTTTGCTTTCGGCAGGTGACTCCGTATCCGCTGCTATTGTGGCCGGAGTTGTTTTTTTGAATCGTGGCATAGGTAGTTTATTCTTTGGTGACTCTCAATACTTCGCTGATAGTAGTGATGCCCATTTTTGCCTTGACCAGTCCGTCTTCAAGCATAGTGAGCATTCCTTTTTCGCGGGCATGCTTGGCAACATCTTCGGCGGTGCCATGCGCATTGATCATTTTGATGAGCTCGTCATCCATTTCCATGATTTCATATATACCGATACGTCCTTTATAACCGGTCTGTCCGCAACGATTACAACCCTCTCCTCTATAAAAAACAATTTTTTCCACGTCGTCACCCTCGTCTTTATAATTTTTTGGTATGTTGTTTTTGAGCAGAGCCGAGATTTTCTTTACATCAAAAACACGCCCAAGTTCGTTGCCGGCATTTTTGTCGAGCGTGTACTCTTTTTTGCAATACTGACAAATTTTTCTTACCAAACGCTGAGCCATGACGATATTGGTGGTATATGCCACGAGAAATGGCGGTACTCCCATGTCGATTAAGCGAGGCAGAGTAGTCGGGGCGTTGTTCGTATGTAGGGTAGAGAGTACCAAGTGGCCGGTCATGGCGGCGTGAATAGCGATTTCCGCTGTTTCTTGGTCGCGGATTTCTCCGACCATAATAATATTTGGGTCCTGGCGTAGAAATGAACGTAGGCCCATGGCAAAGGTAAAGCCCGCTTTGGAATTGATTTGGCTTTGGTTGACTCCCTGAATTCGGTACTCGATTGGGTCTTCAATTGTGGAGATGTTGACACCAGGCTGGTTTAGAATGCCAAGCACGGAATAGAGGGTGGTGGTTTTCCCTGAACCGGTCGGACCGGTAACCAGGATCATGCCGTGCGGTTTTTTGATGGCTTCCTCGAGAATTGCTCTCGGTTTTTCGAGAAGACCGAGTTCGTCCAAGGTCAACGGCTTTACCGCTTCATGTAATAGACGCAAGACAATTTTTTCGCCATCGTACACTGGAATGATAGAGACGCGAAAAGCCATTTTTTCTTCTTGTACCTGAATCTTGAATCGGCCGTCCTGGGGTACCATATGTTCGTCGATCTTGAGATTTGCAAGAATTTTTATTCTTGCAATCAGGCCATTCTGCACATTTTTAGGCAGGGTCATGATCGGTTTTAAGATGCCGTCTATGCGGTAGCGCACCGCCAACTCTTTTTCGTTTGGTTCAATATGGATATCAGAAGCTCCTTCGTAAACAGCGTGCTCGAGAATTGTGTTGACGATATTGATGGTCGGCACCTCTTCGGCTGCTTTTTTTAAGTCGCCGCCCTCGGTATTTTCACCAGTCTCCTGGACGATGTGGAGGTCTGCCTCAAGCTCGGCGTGGTAGCGGCGAAGAGACTCCTTGAGGTCTCCGGGAGAGGTGATATACACTTTTGGTTCTAGGCCGGTTTTGCGGCGTAAAAATTCGATAGTTTGGATATCCGTCGGGTCGGTCATCGCCAGCTTCACTTCATTTTTATCAGTATCAAAAGCTACGACCTGGTGCGTGCCTGCGACCGGACCGGGGATGAGGTTTAGTACTTCTTTTTTTATCTCCTTGCCTTTCAGGCTGATATATGGAATTTGTAAGTAGTCGCCCGCCTTTTCGTAGAGGGTATTTTCATTGATAATATTGTCGTTAATCAGAACTTCTTCCAATTCTTTGTTGGTTTTTTCAGCTTTCGTTTGTGTCGATTTCAGTGTGGCGGCGTCAACGAGTTTGTATTGTTTGAGAATTGTTTTGAGAGTTTTTGCTAATAACATAAAAATTATAAAGCCAAAAAACGGAAGGCTTTAATTGATAGATTGATTATATCATATTTAGATTCGGATTGTAATCTGCCTATTTGTAAAATTGATTTTTGTTAAAAGTATGGTAGAATTGTTTTTCTACCAAACAATGAATGGGTTTCCAAAAGCCCAAGAGGAGTTATAGTGGTCCGTACCCCCTTCGCCGTTACGGTCAGGATTGTCCCGGCGTCTCAGGTTCTTGCGCCTGGGCATGGCCAGAGCTGTAGCCGTGTCAAAGCGGGAATGATGGGGCCAATTCAGTGCTCTAACCCCGCAGTGGCGCAGCTCACTTTCCGAGATGATACTCGGTATGTCTGCGTAGAGTACTGGTGTCAGCGTGCTGTGGCGCAAGAAATCGCCCAAGCATCCCTGGACAAACCATAGGCTCCGCACCTCACCCTGGTCGTTCGTTGTCGCGTATTGTTTATAAACTATTGTAGATAGTACCCGAACGATCAGTCTTTTCTTAAAAACACTGCCAAATTTGGGCGGTGTTTTTAGTTCCTGTACCCTTGACTTTCCCTGATTTTGCTGTTAGTATAGACCCACCTTTGGTTTAAAGTATCTAACTGTACTATCAGGATATTCAGATAATCCGGATATACAGAACAAACTTCTTAATTATCTGTAAATTTGAATTATCCGTACATTCGGATGAATTTTAAAAAACGCTATGAAAAAATACGAATTATTGTTGGTTTTGCCTGGAACTTTGGATGAAAAAGAAGTTGCAAAACAAGTTCAAGACATCCAAGACTCTATAGGTCAGCAGGCTCAAGACATGGAGCTGAACAATTTAGGAAAAGTGCGATTATCCTATCCGATCAAGCAGATTAGATATGGATATTACTACACGCTTGTTTTTAACGCCGAACCTGAAGCGGTAAAAACAATCTCGGAAAAATTGAGATTGCGCACCGATGTGTTGCGCAGCATGATTTCGTATTTCAACACGAATATCAGCGCCACCAAGAAAATCGTGTACACAACCAACGAAAGCGGTGTAACCACCATGATGCAAAAAGAAGAAGGTCACGCTGTGGAAGAACACGTAGCCGCTCCAGCAGCAGTCAAAGAAACAGAAGTTGAAGCTAAGATTGAAGATAAAAAAGTTGACCTCAAAGACATTGATGCAAAGCTCAACGCTATCTTAGAAAATGAAAATATAATCCCAGGGGTCTAATTAAAAATTATTAAATCCTAAATTTTAAATAAAATTATATGGATTTGAATAAAGTCATGATCATTGGTCGTTTAACTCGCGATCCTGAATTACGCAATACTCCGAATGGTAAATCAGTAGCAACACTTGGCGTGGCCACGGGCCGTGTTTGGGTGGATGCCAATAATCAAAAGCAAAAACAGACCGAATTTCACAATGTCGTTATGTGGGGGAAGTTGGCCGAAATCTGTAGTCAGTATTTGCATAAAGGGGCTAAGATTTATGTGGAAGGAAGGCTGCAAACTCGCGAATGGACTGGTCAGGATGGCGTAAAGCGCTACCGCACCGAGATTATTGGTGAAAATATGATCATGCTTGATTCCAAAGGAGCAGAAGGTGGGGCTCCAACCTCTTTTAGCAATAACCAGCAACCATCTGGCTTTAATGATGCTCCTCAGGAAGTCATCGAGGAAGAAGTAAAAGTAGAAGATATTCCATTTTAAAATACTCTAAAAAATTATGCCTACAAATTCTAACACAAGAGAAGTCGCGCAGAAAGACAAAGCATGTTATTACTGTGTCAACAATAAATTGGTCGTTGATTATAAAGACATTGGCATCCTGCGCAGATTTGTTTCTTCCTATATGAAAATTGCGCCTCGCCGCCGCAGCGGTCTCTGCGCAAAGCACCAGCGCCAAGTGGCTACAGCCGTAAAAAGAGCCAGGCAGACATCGCTCATGCCATACACCGCATAAGCCATTATACAAAGCCCCGCGAGGGGCTTTTGCAATTATGAGTACTTGGTCAGAATTACAAAATACTGCTCGCCTTAAAAATATCTATGATGCTCGTATCGCGATTATCAAATCAGTGCGAGAATTTTTTTGGTCTCAAGGTTTTGTAGAAACTGACACGCCTATTGCGGTGCGACTCGCTAGCCAAGAGCCTTATCTGAATCCGATGAGTTTGGTAGTGCATGATCCAAATGGTCAGCCGGAGAAAATGTATCTGCGAACTTCTCCGGAATATGCGCTCAAAAAATTATTGGCTGCAGGCTATCAAAAAATTTTTGAAATCGGAAAATGTTTTCGAGACTTCGAAAGTTTTGGCGGCAACCACAATCCGGAATTTACCATGCTTGAGTGGTATCGGGCGCCAGGAACGTATCAAGAAATAATGGATGATATCGAAAAATTATTTAAATTTGTCGGTAGTAGTTTGCAAAAAGAAACAGCGGTCTATAAAAATAAAGAAATATCCATAATGGGTAGTTGGGAGCGAAAAAGTATGCGAGAAGTGTGGCAGGAGTTTTTAAGCATAGAGCTAAATGATTATTTGGAATTAGATAAATTGTCAGAGTTAGCTCATGATCGAGGATATGGCGTGGATAAAGCGGATGCATACGAAGATGTGTTTTATAAACTTTTTCTAAATGAAATTGAGCCTAAGTTAGCTCTGGAAAAACCACTTTTTATCTATGATTTTCCTGCCCAGATGACCTCGCTCTCGAGACTTTGTGAACATGACGGCCGCTATGCCGAGCGATTTGAACTATATATCGGAGGGCTGGAAGTCGCCAATGCGTTTGGCGAACTGACGGACGCGAAAGAGCAGCAAGAAAAATTAGAGGCAGATAAAGTAAAAAGGGGAGATTTGGGTAAAGAAATGTGGCCAGTTGACCCTGATTTTATTGGAGCGTTAGCGGCTTTGCCCGGCGGAGCTTTGGCGCAGGTGGGGGGTATTGCCATGGGCATAGATCGTATGGTACTATTGTTTACCGGAGCGAGAGATCTTAACGAAACGATTTTTCAGTCAATTAAAGATCAAGTTAACCTGTAGAAGCTTTATTTAATTCATTTTGAGTAATGAATATTGAATTAAGAGTTATAAACAGAACCCGTGTCTTAATTCCAACTTCATCATTCTTAATTCATAGATTATGTCCTCAACCTCAGATGTAAAAAAAGGAGTCGTGATCCGCCAAAATAATGATTTGTTTGTGGTGGTCGAATTTCAACATGTGAATCCGGGAAAAGGCGCCGCTTTTGTGCGTACGCGCATGAAAAGTTTGGGTAACGGCAAGGTGGTAGAAGTCACCTATAAAACGAGCGAAAGCGTAGATATTGTGCAGGTAGATTTCCGTACTATGCAATTCTTGTATAAGAATGGGGATAATTTTGCTTTCATGAACATGGATACATATGAACAGATAGAAATGAACGGCGATCTCGTTGGCGAGGAAGCTAAATACCTTAAAGAAGGTCTGGATGTGGTGGTTGGTTTGTACGAGGAAAGGCCAGTCAGCATTGAATTGCCAAAGAAAGTAAAATATAAGGTAGTAGAAGCTCCGCCGGCTGTGCGTGGCGATAGCGCGGGCGGTAATGTGACCAAGGATATCACCTTAGATAATGGACTTCATATTCAGGCTCCGATATTTATTAAAGAAGGAGAAGAAATTTTGGTCAACACTGAAACTGGAGATTATTCGGCTCGCGCTAATGATTAATAAGAGATTAGAAAAAATAAAACACCCGCTCAGAACTTGAGTGGGTGTTTTTGTATTGAGAAGTTTTACTCGACAATCAATGTGCCGGTCATGGCCTTATGCCCGGCACCACAAGGAACATTACATGTGAAGGTAAACGTGCCGGCCTTGTCAGCAACAAACTCGACAGTTTTTGTTTCGCCTGGGTTTACTTTGGCGTCGACGCCAAACTCAGGCAGGGATAGTCCATGAGCCACATCTGCGCTTGTTAATTTTAATACGACCGTGTCTCCCTTTTTAACCATTATGCTGTTTGGCGAAAAAGCCCACTGTTTGGCGGTAATAATAAATTCTTTGCGTGTGCCAGCGGTTGATTCTGCTGGATTGTCTTTTTTAATATCCTCAAAATTTGAAACTGCAAATTCGCCCATGATAACTTGCGTATCTCTAATAACCGGTCCGTCACCATTTGGAAAATCGTACGAGCCCATCGGATCTCGATCATAATGAAGCATGGCGATAAGCGTTGGAGTGATCTTGTTTTTATCGACGGTAATTTTTATCTTTGACTCCTTGCCTACCGCTAGAGATGTGTAGCCGATTGGATCAGCAGCTCTGCCATCTTCTACTGCATGAATTACAATCCAACTAGCCTGATCCGTGCTTGCGTCTTTGATTACTATCTGACTGTCTTCAGATAAAGACTGGTCGTTTGCGGAAATGGCGGGGATTAGCGGTTTGGTGTTGCGTACCCCCGGGAGCTTGCTACATCCGACACCTGCTAATGTCATCCCAACAAGAATTATGGCTAGGACCTTAGCTTTATTTTGCATATATTACAGGTTAAGAATTAGTACTACGTATGGTATACCGAGTTGACTTTTTTGTAAAATTAGGTAGAATATGCAAAGAGAATTGAGTTTTAGCTCACTGCAGGTATCATATATTTTAGATATATAAAACCTTTTGTTCGGAAAAGTTCGCAAGCGACTTTTCACTCAATGCAGGTATCATATAACGGCTATTATCCCAGTTTTCCAAACTGGTGACACGGGTTCGACTCCCGTTACCTGCTCGCGTATAAAACACCCCCATTTAAGGGGTGTTTTTGGTATGCCCAAAACGGGAGTAGGGCCAATAGACATTTAAACATTACTATTGTACTCTACAATAGTAGATTTATTTAATATTTGTATATGAAAAAGAACATTCTTTTAATGGCTTCAGTAGGTTTATTATTGCTTGGTGCTGGTTGTAATAAAACATCATCTGAGCCTAATCGCAATTCCACGGCTTCTGGCAATCCCACTGCTCCATCTACTTCCAAGGTTTTTTCTAACAATCCTTCAAACCCGGCCGGTGTTTATTCTGGATTTAGCACACTCTCCTTTGGTAGAATAGGCGGCAAACAGCCGTATGCAATCACTATTTTGTCACCAAACCAAAAATCAAACACTGATCCAGAAAAGGGTTTGGTTGCTTCTAACTCAGAGAGTTCTTGTATAAATAACAATCGGAAAGTAGTTATGGAGCAGCTAATAAAATTAGATCGGTATTTTACCACAATGGATTTCTGGGATCTGCCTGACACCATTGGCACCCAGCAGTTGAATACAGAAGAGGGTAGTCTGTTCATTGAGGTTGATTCTGATGCGGGGAAGAAAAAAGTAGTGCTAGCTGCTGGAAATAGTAATGATGTATTTGATAAAATGTATAAAGATTTCGTTTCAATGACAACTAAACCAGGCTGTGATATTTAGCCTGCAATGAAGGGGGGGTGGGCAGTTCTAACATCACGCACCAAACAGCTCAGATAAAAAACACCCCTATTTAAGCGGTGTTTTTGGTATGCCCAAAACGGGAGTAGAACTAGTATTGTAACTGCTTCATTTTAATTGTATTATTTGTGTATATGAAAATTACATTATATATGGCAGTTTCCCTTAACGGGATTATTGCCACCGAAGATTATAATGAAGACTTCCTATCAGATCAAAATTGGGAAGTATTTTTGAGTCTGGCAGAAGAGAAAGGAAATATCATAGTTGGCAGAAAAACATATGAAAGCGTTAAGTCTTGGGGGCCGCAATATGACTTAGATAATATCGAGGGTATAACAAAGGTGGTCCTATCTCACTCTGATAGTCAATCAAATAAATACATGACAGCTATTTCGCCAGAACAAGCCGTGGCTCTATTGGAACAAAATAAATTTTCCGACGTATTAGTAGTTGGGGGTGCTACAGTTAACACGGCTTTTATACAAGCAAACTTAATTGATGAGATTATACTTAATATTGAACCAGTAGTAATTGGTAAGGGTATTCCACTTTTTGCCGCCTCTGATTTTGAAAAAAAGTTATCCTTAAAAGAAATGAAGCAGCTAGATAATGGTATTGTGCAGTTAAGATACATTGTTGGTAAGTAATTCGGTTCTAACATCAAGCACCAAACAGCTCACGCACAAAACACCCCCGAGTACTCGGGGGTGTTTTTGGTATACCCCCAAACGGGGGTAGAATCAATTGCAAATTAAACTCAATTGCTATATGCTATCTTTGTTAATTATTTTGTCTAAATTTTATGAAAAAAATAATTACATTGCTTTTTGTGGTAGTGCTGCTGGGTGCTGGCTGCAATACAGTTCCCTCCCCAACCGAAAGTAATCCTGGTATTGAATCAGCCGTGGAAATCAAGGAACCTCAAGACATTACTACAGATAAATCAAAATGGGTTTTAATCACTTCTTGGGATGAGGCTAATTTTTCTCAGGATACCTCCTTTTTACGACCGCCTGAGTTAACTGTAAAGGGAGGCGACTCAGATTATGGAAGAATAACAGAGCTTCAATTTAACAGTCAGCCAGTTTTTACAATAGTTGAAAATACAATATTTTCAGAGTGTCCTACAGCCACCTGCGAAAATTTAGGTGAGCTAGTATCAGTTTCCCCAGAAAAATACTTTAGTTCCTATGTGCAAAGACTAAAGGAGAGTGGAATAACAGTAGAAGATAAGAAAGTCGGCAACCTTTCTGGTAAGATGTTTGTCAGTAGTAAAAATCAAACAACTGCTATAGTTTTATCTGAGGGAGCAAACTATACAATTATTGACGAAAGAGAGGCAGAGAATGGGGATAGCTTATTTAATGACTTTATTACATCGTTTCAGTTTAACGGGAAATTTGGGCAGTCTATAGATATCTAGACTAATTAGCAGAAGAATTTGCCGTAATTTCGGTTCTAACTTCACGCGCCAAACAGCTTAATTCCAGACTCGTCCAAAACCTGGTTTTAATTTTGGTAAACCAAAGCTTGACAATTCGGGAGTAAATGGTAGTATATTGTTACTAATAAATTTATAGCAAGCGGGTATAGTACAATGGTAGTACGTTTGGTTGCCAATCAAAATACACGGGTTCGATTCCCGTTACCCGCTCCAATCAGCTTAAAATTTCATCGCTATATAGCGGGATAGAGCAATGGCAGCTCGCGTGGCTCATAACCACGAGGTTCCCGGTTCAAGTCCGGGTCCCGCAACAAAATAAAACCACCTATTTAGGTGGTTTTTGGTTTTAGACAGATGTTTCCATTTTTCTGCCTACTGACCACAGTAGGTCAAATATTTGGTAAATCATATTTTTAACGCTTGGGCTTTCTATTACCCAAGCCAACCCTTCTTCTTTGGTAGTAAAAAACGCCACAGTGCTATCCCAAAACATAATATTGCTTTGGAAAGTCATTTCTCGCGGCAAAAATTTTGCTTCTCGCAGTTCTCTTTTATGATGTTGTTCTGAGTATTTTTTTATTTCATTTTTTTCAACTCGCAAACTTTTTAGATGTATGCCAGAACGAATTCTTTGTCTGGTAAAGTGTAGTTTTTCCCCAATAATATGTTGAAATTCTCTGCCAGATACTATCTCATAAATTATTTTACTTTTTGTATTTAGGGCTTCATGGAAAATTTCAGTCATTCTCTCTCGGTAATAAATACGAATTTTTGTTGTTATACTTGACTCTTGTTTGAGAGATTCTAGCCAGGGGATTATAGAGGAAAATTCTTGAGCTTTTCTCTCCAGTATCCTTTTGAATATTATCGGATCTAAGGCTTCATAGATATGCCTGGACTTTCTTTTACTTATAGAGACAATACCGTGGTTTTCTAGGCGTTGCAGGACTGCTTGGATAGTGGTTGGTGGGAGTGTTAGGGCACGACCTAACGGTGTTATGGTGTTTGGTCCGGTGGCGAGAAGGGTTAGGTAGACTTTTTTGTCTTTGTCGTTTAGACCAAAGGCAGACAGGTTTTCATTAATCTCTTTTTGTTGGGTAGATGTTAATTTCATATTTACGTAAATTTTAGTAGTTAATAAGTAAATTATTTTCTCTTATAATAACACAATCTAATAAAATTGTATATTTATCAACATAAATTTATGTCTTTAATTTTTGTTATCAATTATTATTACATCGTAATCGATTGCGCTTCGCTCTTTACAATTCAAGGAGGATAACATGAAGGTCCTGAAGAAGGGTTCTGAGAACACCAGTTTTGGCGAGGAACTCGTTTGCAAGGGGTATGGTCTTGGTAAGGGCAAGGGTGGGTGTGGGGCAGTGCTCTATGTAGTGCCTGCCGATGTTGAAACCTCAACTGACTGGGAAGGTGATGTTAGTTACTTCTTTACTTGTCCAGAGTGTAGCGCTAAGACCTATGTGAAGTACGACACTTTTCATTGAAAGGAGAGTATCATGAAGGTTCTCAAGAAGGGTCGGCCTCAGAAGGGCTGGGCAAAGGAGTTTATCTGCACCGGTGCCGGTAACAACGGCGGTGGGTGTGGGGCAAAGCTCCTGGTTGAACACGGTGATCTTTATATCACCGGTAGCCACCATTATGACGGGTCGTCGGAGTACTACACGACCTTCACCTGTCCCGAATGTAGTGTTATGACAGACATCACGCATTACGATGGTCCGTCCGTCACTCGGCGGGGCAAGGGCGCTTGAAAAAGGAGGTATTTCGAGCGGTCATATTATTCTCTAGGTTCATCTCGCTTTCCCGACGGCGAGTAAAAATGTCGGGACTTAATAGTGTGCACAGTAATAAACAAAAAAACAGAGGCCAACCTCTGTTTTTTTGGATTATATTTTTGATTACACTTTTCTAATAATGCCACAGGCAATTCTCGGTCCGCCACTAACACCAGACATATGCTCACCACCTCGATACGGATCTTCGTTTGCGTGAACCATTAGAGCTGTACCCTCGCCACTTAGGATGCAGAGTGGTCCTTCGGATAAGGTTACGCGCGTAGTCACTGCCTCCAAAGTTCCTTTGCCTGTTGCATCTATGACAATATTCGGTAGATCTCCGGCATGAAACGGATGGTTAACATCTGGATCAGGATTTCCTGCTGGTCCCGGGTCAAAATGTCCGCCCGCGCACTTGAATTCACCTTCACAGGTGCCTTTTTCGTGGATGTGTACGGCATGTAGGCCGGGCCTAATATCTGCCGGATCTCCAGCTAGCGTCAAGACAATTTTGACTAGTGTCTGGGTGCCGAACTGGTACTCGGTAAAAGTTGCCTGGCCGTGAATACCGTTTTTCCCGCTAATCTCAGCAGCTGCTCGCATAATTTCTTTTCCTTCATTTGAAAACAATTGCATATCAAAAAATTATTATTTTAATCCTCTGTGTCATTGTTTAAATTTTGTCGGTAGTATTGTTCATACATTTCCCATAAAGAAAGAAAGAGCGCTACTACGACAGGGCCAATGACAAATCCAGAGATTCCGAAAAGCAGTATACCGCCCAAAGTAGAGAATAAGATTAATAGTGGGTGCATTTGAGTATCCTTACCTACCAAGATTGGGCGTATCAGGTTATCAATTTGAGAAATTAGCAGTGTTCCGATAATCAAAATTAAAAAGCCTTCTAAATTGTTTCCTAAAACAAACATAATAAGTGCTGCTGGAAGCCAGATAATGTAAGAGCCAAAGCCGGGGATGACAGCAAAAAGCATGGTGATTATTCCCCAAATAAGAGATCCTTCTATGCCGGTAAAGTAAAATAATAGACCCGTAAGTAAACCCTGGACACCGCCCACAATAAGGCTTCCTTTCAGTACGGCGCGAGTAGTTGAGGTGAATTTTTTGTACATCGTTATTTCATGTTTTTCGCCGAGTGGAGACAGATGAGCCAGCCTTTTTAGTAAGGTTTCTCCATCCTTAAGGAAGAAAAACAGGGTGTAGAACATAATAATAAACATGATAAGGAAGGTGAGAGAGTTCTGAGTCAGTTTTTTTGCACCCGCCAAAATAAAGTCTGTTACCGTTTTGGCGATTTCTACTAGTTTTTCTGTTACAGCCTTTTCGTCTAAGTTTAGTCTGTCCGTGATAGGATTATTTTGGATCCAGTGTATTACATTTTTACTTGCATTTATAATGGATCCTTGGTTGTTGGTTAGAGATGTGTAAATGTCTACGGACTCCTTTGCTACCAGACCGCTCAGCACAGTTACCGGAATAATAATTATTATTAGCACTACTAAAATAGTGATAAAGGAGCTAAGATTAGCATTTTTAATCTTCGATTTTATTTTGGTGTAAACAGGGTAGAACATGCCGGCGATTATCGCTGCCCACAGAATCGGGTATAAGAACGGTTTCATGATATAAATAAAAACAATTGAGATCACTATTAAGGCTGCAAAAAACGTCAGATGTTTTATTCGAGAAAAATTCATATATAAAATTAACAAAAACAATTTTAAGAGGCTGTAATTGAGAGTCGGTTGCTCATTATACTTTTAGTATAACACAATTTAACCACGTTTCAAGATTTCTGACACCGTCTGTTTGGAAATGATCCTAAGAGTTATAACCAAAATTCCGTAAATTGCTGCTCCTATGATGATGGTTAGTGCAAGGTTCAGTCCTAGGTTTGGGCTGATGGGCTGGATTTGGTAGATAACTATTGCCATGATTGTGCTTGCCAGCATGATCTTGGTGAGATTTTTGAAATTAGGTACAAATTTTCCATAATGACTTGCGAGAAGCATCAAACCAATACCTGCATATAGCTCAGAAAAAATAGCTGCCCCGGCGGCGCCATATATACTATACCGCGGGATCAGTATCAGATAAGCGATAGTAGTAATAATCGCATCGGAGAGATAAATCCAGATAGCTTGGCGTTGACGTTCAATAGCCAAGGCGATATAGCCAAAAATATTGCCAAAGGCAATGCCCAAAATTGCAAAAGATAATATTTGCAGGATTCGACCGGGATTATTCATTTGGGCAAAATCCTGGCCGCCGATTAGAATCATGATCGGATTAGCCAAAATAATAATGCCGGCCATTATCGGGATAAGAAATATCGCGACCAAGTCGAGGCTCATTTGGTATTTTTTCTTGAATTCATCCAGTAGTTTTCTAGACCAGGCAAAAGCTAGCAGAGGCATCATAATACCCATAAGCATCCAGGCGCTCTGTGTAACTACATCCAAAATGCGATAGGCGGCACCATAAAGAGCAACCTCTTTTTGCGCGGTGTAGAGGGGTAAAATCACTCGATCGCCTTGTAGATAAAAAGCATTACAGATGACCGTGACGGCAGTTGGCCAGATGTTGGTAAAAATAGCTTTAGAAATGGCTTTGTCTATTGAGAATGCAACCCCATCACTTTTGTGCCATAAATAAAACGTGTAAAAAACTGAAGCTAGGGTGATTATCGCCATTGCCCATAAAAAGCCGTAGTTTTTAGCGCCCACAAACACTAGTCCCGTCACCAAGATTATTCGTCCGAATACCTCACCAGTAACTTGAATCGCCATTTTAAGTTGCGATTGATAATAGCCAATGAAAATTTGGTTCAGAGAAATGGCAAAAAAGGAAAGCGACATTACCGCTACTGCCATTTTGATGGGGGTTTGATAGGGGAAGAGCAGGATAAGGATCGGCGCAAGTCCTTGGCAGACAAAAGCAGTGATAAATCGCCAGGTAAATAGATTGTTAAGTAGTTTTTTTTTGTCAAAGTTTGGCTCGGAAAGCATTTTGGCGGTAATGGCGGTAAAACCAAAGTCGCTGAATATGCCGATAAATTGCAGAAAACCTGTGGCGGTCACATACCAGCCAAATTGTTCAATACCGAGTGTGCGAGTCATAATACCGATCGCCACAATACCAAGAATCGTACTGACCGCCTTGCCAATAATTTGTACTAAGCTATTTTTGGCGATTGATTGTATAAGTGACATAGTGTCTGTAAGTATACCTAATAAAAATTTTTTTATCCACAAGATGTTTTTTATTTTAGCCTAGCGAATTCTATGGTATAATTTATGCATAAAATTAATCGGTATGCCCTTAAGGAGGCAAAACGAGAAATCCGGATTGAAAAAATTGCGGAAAATATTCTTTTTCGTATTGTTTTTTGTTTCTCTTTTACTATTTAGGGCAGATTTTTCAGATGCAGTGGCCGGTGTTCCAAAGATAATAAATTATCAGGGTAGGTTACTTGATGCGAGTGGTAATCTTTTGGGAGGTGCGAGCGGTACCAACTATTGTTTTAAGTTTTCTTTTTACGATTTAGCGGCAGTCGGAGCTGGTGTTAAGGTTTGGCCAACTGGGGCTCCGTCTACAATGACTATACCGGTGAAAACAGGTGTATTTAACGCAGGTATTGGAGATACTTCGGCAGGGGGAGATACGCTCGATTTTAACTTCCAAGATACTGATGCAGTCTACCTTAATGTAGAAGTTGGAGCGCAAGTAGCTGGTTCCTGTGCGGCAGCTGTGTTTGAGACGTTGAGTCCGCGGCAGCGTATCACTTCGGCTGGCTACGCGATTAATGCTAGTACATTGGCAGGGTTTACAGCAAGCACAACCCCTGGACCTAATGAGATTCCAGTACTAAACGGTAGCGGTAATTTAGTGCTATCCGGGTCTCTTCTGACGGCAGGTTTAACTTTCACTAGCGCCTCGGGCACAGCTATTACTTCTACAAATGCTATTTTTTCTAATGTAACGAGTACTAATCTATCTGCAGTTACGTTAAATATTTCCGCTAGTTCAACTTTTCAAACTTCCACGATAGTAGGGGGTTTTTTCCAAAATGGAATGGTAGATTGTAGCGGCGAAGGTCAGACGTTAAATTATAATGCTACTACTGGTAAATTTACTTGTTTGCTTGATGATGGTGGGTCGGGCGCAACGGGTGGAATAAGCACCTCAACCGCAAACTACTTTGCATTTTACCAAACCCCAAATTCCGTCACCGGCACCCCATTCATCCAATTCGCCAATGGCGCAATTACCGTTACTACTAATACTGTTTTAGCTACCACTAGTGTAGAAGGTGTTCTTTCTTTTACTTCTGCTTCGGGCATCAGTCTTACCTCCACCAATTTAGCAGTATCCGGCAGTCTTTCCTTGCCAAACAATTCCGTTACCGATGCCATGGTAGTGGATGGTCTCACTATTTCCGGCGGCACCATTAACAACACTCCGATCGGCGCCACCACGCCGTCAACCGGTGTCTTTACCAATGTCACCTCCACCAACTTGTTTGCCACCAACACTATCTTTGTGGCCGCCTCCACCACGCACTTATATGTCTCAGGCAATGTGGATCTGCCAAACAACACCATCTCTGATGCCGAAGTTGCCGACAATATCACCGCTTCCAATTATCTGCTCTTAACCGGCGGCACCTTATCTGGTCAATTACTCTTTAGTACTGCCTCCGGTACTATGATTACCTCAACCGATGGCAGCTTTACTAATTTAACCACCACTAATTTTGCAGCCGCTAATTTCAGCCCTACCAATATTCTTGCGGTAAACGCCACCACCACCAATCTCTTTGCCACCAGCGCCATCTTTGTCTCTGCCACTTCCACCAATTTGTTTGTCATGGGATTAGCTAATTTTGCTAATTCAACTACTATGCAAACAACCACTGTTGCCGGCGGCTTTTATCAGAACGGACTAACTGATTGTGATCTTGAAACACAAACCCTTAGTTATGATTTAGAGACTGGTAAATTTAGTTGTTTGCTTGATGATACAAGTACAGGCGGTGGATCAGTAAGCACCTCAACCGCAAACTACTTTGCATTTTACCAAACCCCAAATTCCGTCACCGGCACCCCATTCATCCAATTCGCCAATGGCGCAATTACCGTTACTACTAGTACAGTTTTAGCTACCACTAGTGTAGAAGGTGTTCTTTCTTTTACCTCTGCCTCGGGCACCAGTCTCACCTCCACCAACCTATATATCTCCGGCGGTCTCTCACTACCAAACAATTCCGTTACCGATGCCATGGTCGCGAACGGTCTCACTATTTCCGGCGGTTCCATCAATGATACGGCCATCGGTCTCTCTGCACCGTCCACCAGTATCTTTAGTAGCGCCACTTCGACCAATCTCTTTGCCACCAACACCGTGTTTGTCTCTGCCACTTCCACCAATTTGTTTGGCACCACCATCTCATTTGGTTCAGCGGGCGGCACCAGTCTGACTTCAACCAACTTGTATGTTTCCGGTCCGGCCGTGTTAGCTGGCGCACTCACCTTTACGACCGCCAGCGGCACCAGCATCACTTCAACCAATGCCTTTATCGGCACGCTCGTAGCTACGA
Organism: uncultured Gammaproteobacteria bacterium; assembly: GCA_964514995.1. Classification (GTDB taxonomy): domain Bacteria; phylum Patescibacteriota; class Patescibacteriia; order Magasanikbacterales; family GWA2-37-8; genus XYD2-FULL-39-9. Next base: position 145 of record CAZETA010000014.1, on the reverse strand, counting down.
ACCAGACTTCAACTAATGGATTCTTTACTACGTTAAGTGCCACCAATTTCTCGGCCACCAATTTCAACCCGACCAATATCTTGGTGGTCAATGTCACTTCCACTAATTTGTTTGCTACAAACACTGTCTTTGCTAACGCCACCTC
>CAZETA010000013.1:0-23225 GCA_964514995.1 uncultured Gammaproteobacteria bacterium | reverse complement strand
GGCCCACTTTCATGGGCGACAGTTTTCAAGACTGTTGCCTTAAACCGCTCGGCCACCCTTCCAAAAAGTACCCATAGCCTAACACAATAAAGCGCAACAATCAATAGGTTTGACACTCTTTATTTTTTCCCAACCACCCCTTTAACAGCGCTCACCAACATATGTCCTTTGGCTTTTGCCAAAAAACCAATGAGCAGGCTCACTGCGCCAATTATGGTAGCAAGGATATACTGCGGACCAGAATTATCTTGACTGGCTTGACTTACGGAAGTTATTTTCTCTCCCAACACTTCTTCGGCCATACCGAGCGACTCTAGATCATCGCCTGAGCGCGGCCACAACTGCCACTCGTCCTTGGTCTTTTCCAAAATCCCGACCACTTTCACATTTTCTCCTTCTCTATATTTTTGTTTATCAATCTTGGCATTTTTCTTGAAATACACCTTGATTTCATCCGTGCCATTATCCACATACATGAAACTTGTCTTTATTTCTGTTATCTCGCCTACTACTTCCACCAATTCACCGGCCACATTTTCATCCATATTATCCATATCAAGCGGCACAGTAGCTAATTTATTTCCCAGTGAAAGAATATCTACAGCTTGACTATTTTTTACATTCACTCGTTTGATGCCATTTGCTTCTGATACTGTTCCCGTAATTTCTACCAGGTCTCCGACTCCCACTGGCGGAAAATCTTTTTTACTTTGAAATATCTGTACACCACCACCATCACCCACCACATAAAAAAATTGGCTGCCAAATACATTTGGCAATGCCGCTACAACCCCTTGTATTTTTACGGGCTGGCCTTTTTCGCCTTGCCGGATCTCGGCAATATTTTTTATGGTCGGTCCATATGATTTGGCACTTGAGGTTTTCTTAGCCGCTACTTCATCAGTAATAATTTTTTCACCCAGAATCTCTCCTGCAATAGTAGATTGTCCAGGAGAAGGAGCTGCCCATTTCCATTCATTGTTGACGAGCGAAAAACTCTGCCCTTCTTTTGGCTTGTCGTATTTGACGATATCCATTAGTGTCTTATCTTTATTGAGCAGTTCCACTTTGCCAGCCGTATTTACTAAACTTAATTTCGTGACGGCTTTATAAAAAACCAAGTAGCCCTCGGGCGGAATGAATGTGTTATCAAGGAATGTATATTTTTTAGTGCCAATCCGCAAAAACCAACCAAACAAATTCACCATCCCCTTCGTATTATTTTTAAGTTCAATAAATTCCTTGGTATCATTGCCGTCTGGATTTGGAAACAGTTCTGAGATAACCACTTCGGCATTTTGACTCAGTCCGGTATCAACCGTTATCTCTACTTTTTTCTCCTCTCCATATCCGCTCGTACTGGAAACAAAAAGAGAAAATATATGCGTGCCAGAAGAAGCAAAACTAGTCATGAGTTCCGGCCCGACAAGCACCGAGTCGTCCTCCAACACCCAGCGAAAACTAAGCGAGCCTCCGCGAGGATCGGCCGTGCCTTCGGCATTAAACACAACTTGCTCACCCGGCGCGGCGCTGGACGGTCCTTCTATACTCCAAACAAAAACCGAAGATGTTTTTTTGGTACTTGTCTTGGTAGTTTTCGCGGTACTAGAAGCAGCGGTCCCACTGACACCATTTTCACCTTGTTCATCATTGCCTGAAATAATATTGACCGCGCCGGGAGTCGGTGTGTCGGTCACTAGCCAATCATCATCGTTGTCTGTATCAACTCCATCATGAATACGCGCGAGCGACTGCCCTTCATCCGGAGCCAACGCCTCATCATAATCAATCCGGTCTATGATTGTTCCAGCCGCATTTTTCAAAATGACACTGTCGCCAGAATTATTTAAAAAACTTCTTGTTTTCAAATCAATTTGCAGCCAACCAGTACTACTGACGATGCCGCTAATTTTTTTACAAGTAGAAGTCGTGTTGCGGGAATCACAGATCATAGCGCCCGCTAAATCGATGGGCTCTGACGAAGAATTGTATACTTCTACCCATTCAGTATCCTCTCCTGGATCAACAACTAATTCGTTTAGCTTCAAACCTGTCAAACTAGCTACCACTACTGCAGGCGCAGTATCGGTGCTCTGATTTGCCAACTGTGAGGCGCCACTGTTTTGAGTAGTTTGACTTGATACAGAATCTGAATTCTCAGTCTGGGTTGAAGTGGTCGAGGTCGATTCTTGCGGAGTTGCATCAAACACATTCAATAGGCCCACCGTATTGCTACCGGCATGTTCTGCCCAATTTGCATTTGAATAATCAGCCAAATTTGGATCTTTACGCTGTAGAGAAAAGTGAGATGCGGGAATATACGTAAACTGCTCTACCACACTACCAGTTGCGTCTTTCAAACCAATCTCCTCACCGCTTTCATTCAAACTGCTCCACGATGAATCAAATACTGAACCGAAAAAATTAGGATAATCTAATAAAAATTGCGTGTCGTTTTGAACAATGGCACCATACTCACCCGGCTGCATGATCGCATCTGTATTACTTACAGACAATCCATGATTGGTGTCATTTTCCCAGAACTTCCACCCAGTCAAGTCAACCGGTTCGCTTCCTTTGTTCCAAATTTCAATCCACTCATGTCCGCTCGACTCGTACGCACCAATTTCGTTGATGATGATATCTGTGCTCACCGCTCCTGCTTTGGCAAAAACAGATACTCCCCCCAACAATATTAAAAAGACAACGATATGAATCCTCCTTTTCATATGTATGTGTTAAAAATAAATTAATCAATTTAGTTTCCACTATCTTACTGCACACTTCGCAAATGTCAAGCCGTGGATAACAAAAAACATCCCACTTTCGTGGAATGCTTTTAAAAAAATTTCCGATATTCCCGTAGTTGTATACACAACGATTATATATACAACTACATCGGGAACATCGGGCCGGTGCAGCGAGCCGGCTTGAGGCCTCTCTGCCGCACGGCTACCGCTCCACCTTGCAGGTGGGCGGCGTGATGCCTCGGTCGAGCTTGCGCTTCTGGAGATCGGCCATGATGGCTGCAATCTCCTTGTTCGCCTTCTCGGCCGCCACCGCGGGGTGGCGCCGCTCCTGCCGGGCGGCGTTCGCGATCGCCTTCATCCGGGCGACCGCGTCCTCGACGACCTTTCGATCGTCGAGCGTCTGCCGGACGAGGTCCTGCTGCTGGAGATCGGCCTCGGTCTCCTCCGCCCGGGTGGGCTTGCGCACGACCGGCTTCTTCGCCTGCTTCTTCAGCTCGGCGAGACGGGGCACGGCCATGGGCTGGAACGTGATGGTCCGGACCTCGTCGGCGCGGGCGGTGGCGACGGTGGCGATGATGAGGGCGACGGTGGCGATGATGAGGGTGCGCATGGGAGCTCCTTATCCTGTCTATCAAAGACAGGATGTTCGGGTGGCCCCTTCTGCAAAACCGCTCATCGGCATGCTAGGGGAGAGAAAGAGCGCTAAGCTACGCACTTTCTTTCCCCTAACAGACCTGGCTTTTCATTGTAAAGAGCAACAGACAAGTATATCACAAAACAGGGATTTTGTCAATCCATCACAAAGAGTGATAATAGTTTTTTGGCTAATTTAAGTGTTTTTTGTATAAAAATACGAAACCCGCGGGGACGACAGAGGAACCAGCAAAGGTTGTCAGGGTCCGGGTAGGCTGACTGACAACGTGTGCATGAAATTCCTTTCAGACGATGACGACCTCTGACCGCCCTCGGAAGGCGACCTTCGTGGCTTTGGCCAGCACCTCGGAGAGGATGCTGAGCCACATGAGGATATCTTGGATGAATTCCAACATAGTATAAAGTCAATATACCTGATCTAGAGTGAATAATTTTTTGGCTAAAATAAAAGATGGTTAGCCCCTTTCTTTTAAAGAAAGGGGCTGCCAAATATACTCTTGGTTACAAAAAAAGTGTAATCAACACCTTTATCAACACCAAAATCAAAATTTTGTATAAACTAGTGTATACAACTGTGGATAAGTGTGGGTATAAGTCTTCAATGCTGGGGATAAAAGAAACATCACTTGTGCTAATCTTAGCAAAATTTTTATTTGTATATACTAGTTTATACAAATAATTGACAAAGAGAGGAAAAAATAGTATAATTATTTATGTAGATTGTTCTCTACAACTTACATGCCTGACCAAAGTCAGGCGAAGACATCAAACTGCACATAGAAAGCGGGCGAACAATTGTTACTACATACAGTAGGCAAACAATGGCACGCCCAACTTCTTCTCGGGCAACTCCAATTAGCTGCACACCCCTCGGGTCCCTGTGGCGCCGGGGCTCTACCCACAAGCGGTTGAGGTCAATTTTCTACGACAGGTTCGTAGGTCGTTCCCCGTAAGGGGGAAACAACCTCGCCCTCGTAGTGTTCCAAAGGCGATTCGCCTTCTGCACCAAAGCAATGTGTTTTGATCTAGAAGGGTGGTCGCCTTTTTTTATTCTTCTCAACGATTTTTATCAAAAACTTGCTGGCTGCTATGCCATATTGACAAACCACACATTTAACAGTAAAATACTATCCGCTTAATAAAAGACAGTCTTCTTGACTGCTTTATTTTTTCTCAAGCATACTGTATACTAAATCCATAATAAAAATTATATGGCTAAGATAAAATCGCAATTTACCAATACCTTCCTTGAACAAATCCAATCATTGATTACAGACGAAAAAGCGAAGCTTGAAAAGGAGCTTGAGAAATTTTCCGAAAAAAGGGGAGGAGAAGTTTTTCCTGACTATGGAGATCAAGAGGATGAGAACGCCGCTGAAGTGGCTGATTATGTAGTAAATATTTCTCTCAAGGAGAATCTTGAAAAAGCACTGCGTGATGCCAACAAAGCCTTGGAAAAACTAAAGAAGGGCGACTATGGCATCTGCAAGTACTGCAATAACCCTATTGAAGAAAAAAGATTGCTTGCCAGACCGACTTCAAGTTCCTGTATGAGTTGTAAAAAAACCATCAATCAGGAAGTATAGCTGTTATGAACCCACAAAAAGCCCGTGTCGTCATACTGATCAGCGGGCTTTTTTTATTGATCGACAGAATTCTAAAATGGCAAGCACTTTATAGCTGGTCAGAGCCTCGCCTGATTGGCAGCTATTTTGGATGGCAGCCGTTTTATAATGACGGTATTGCTTTTAGCCTGTCTATTCCATACCAAATCACACTTATCTTCAGCATACCTATAATTATCTTTGTCTTCTACTTCCTCTATACGGAGTTGAAAAAAGAAGATAGAAGCAGCGATTTAATTCTAGCCTGGTCGCTCCTGCTTGGCGGGGCTATTTCAAATTTTATTGACCGCATTGTATACCGACATGTCATTGATTATTTCGCGCTTGCTACAGCTATTATAAATATTGGTGATATAATGATAGTACTGGGATTAATTTTATATTTACTGAATTTTAAAAATAGAGGTAGCGGCGTGTCATCCTGAGCGAGTGCTTCGCTCGGAATGACAACCGTCAAAATCTAAAACTGTATAAGGAGGGTCATATGTTTCTAAAATTAAACTCTGCCGCCGCAGTCGGTCTTGATTGCGTGCCGGTGGATGTGGAAGTGGACATTAACAAAGGTCAGAGCGCATTTACTGTTGTTGGTTTACCAGACACTTCTATTCACGAAGCCAAGGATCGCATTCACTCTGCTTTAAAAAATTCTAACTTTTCCTATCCATTTAATTTTCGCATCCTCGTCAACCTGGCTCCGGCCGATCTGCACAAAGAAGGTCCGTCATACGATTTGCCTATGGCACTGGGAATTATCGCTATTAGCAACGACTTAAATCTGGATCTGCAAGACGCAGTCTTTGTTGGTGAGTTAGCCCTCAATGGCGCTTTGCGCCACACCAATGGCATTTTACCCATCACTATTTTTGCAAAACAACGGGGATATACGAGAATATTTTTGCCTGAAATGAATGCGCCAGAGGCCGCGCTCGTAGAAAGTATAGATATTTATCCGGTAAAAAATCTCAAACAACTTATCGACCATTTAACCGGCACAGAATTAATTCCGCCCTATAGGCGACCAAATACCTGGAACGAGTTCGATACACCTCAATATGAATTAGACATGGCCTTGATCAAAGGCCAGGAATTTGTAAAACGGGCTCTGGAGATCGCCGCTAGTGGCGCTCACAACATACTGATGAGCGGCCCGCCGGGATCTGGCAAAACATTGCTTGCCCGAAGTTTCCCATCTATATTACCCAAACTTACACCCGATGAAGCACTGGAAGTGACTAAAATTTATTCAGTTGCCGGACAACTTTCAAACGGTTTTATCAAAGAACGGCCATTCCGTTCGCCGCACCATACTGCCTCCGGCGTTTCACTGGTTGGCGGCGGTAAATTTCCTAGGCCCGGAGAAATATCACTCGCTCATCGCGGCGTGTTATTTCTGGACGAATTTCCAGAGTTCCCTCGCACGGTGCTAGAGAATTTACGACAACCATTAGAGGATGGAGTAATCACTATTTCTCGCGCCCAAAGCGTCCTCAAATTCCCAGCTCGATTTATCTTGGTTGCCAGCCAGAATCCTTGCCCGTGCGGATTTAGCACTGACCCAGACAGACAGTGTGTCTGTGGTCCCAGCCAAATTGCAAGGTATCAGAAACGTATCAGCGGACCGCTGCTTGACCGTATTGATTTGCACGTAGAAGTGCCGCGTGTAAAATTTGAAAAGCTTTCTTCCGACGCCATCGGCGAATCATCGGCCACGATTCGCGACCGAGTAGAGGCAGCTAGAAACATACAAACTAACCGGTTTGGCGGGACCACCATCCATTGCAACAGTGAAATGCGCAATGCGGAGATAAAAGAATACTGCAAACTTGATAATCAATCTATCGATCTCTTACGCGCGGCCGTCACCCAAATGCATTTGTCTGCTAGGGCCTATAACCGCATTCTCAAACTCGCTCGCACTATTGCAGATTTAGGAAATAGTGATAATATTAGTTTGGATCATGTGGCAGAGGCTCTACAGTTTCGGGCTAAAGTGGAATAATTTATTATGAACCAAACAAAAAACCCTAGTCCAAAAACAACAGGGCATAAATTCCGAATAGTGTTAATAGTAATTTTCTTAATAACCACTGGCTATCTACTTCCTCTCTTTTTCGGCACCTCAGGAAATAAATACGTTCTTTTCTCTTTTTTTAGTGAGGGAAACAATAAATTTAACCCGATCTCTATTTTAATTCTAACCGTTGGCAGCAGCAACCCAGACCTCTCGGGATGTGAAATACGGTCAACTTACTGGGATGGTTTTGTACGTAACAGAGATTTTGTAGGCACAGTAGGTTTAATTACTCGAAGGTATGATATAATTTCGGCAGGTAAAATCAGGCCTTACTATTGGTTTAATATACCTGGTCCTGTTATAGAAACAATGGCGGTTAGAGGAGATAATAGGCAAATTTTATGCGAGGAAGGCGATTCTCTAACACCTTAATTTATTAAAGTTTTATTTACTCATCACATATATGAAAAAAATAATCGTTCCCCTAATCCTAGTACTCATCGTTATCGCAGCCGCCTTCTACTTTACGAAGACTCCTTCGGCTCAGGCCCCAGCCGAAACAGATACTACCACACAAAACCCTCCGCAAAACGATGAGACTGCAAACCCCGAAACCCCAGCACCTACCAGCACCAAAACAACTACTAAGGCTAATTCAAATGAAAGTAAACCTATGGATTTATCACAATATAAAACACCAATTACGCTAGTGGACCAAAACAAGAGCTATGTCGCGAAAATGAAAACAACCGCCGGAGAAATGGAAATTCAATTAAACGTCAAAGCCACACCGGTCACGGTCAATAACTTTGTTTTTCTTGCCAAGAAAAATTTTTATGAAAATGTAATTTTTCACCGGGTGATTAAAGGTTTCATGATCCAAGGCGGCGACCCAACCGGTACGGGTGCGGGCGGACCAGGATACACTATTCCGGATGAAAAGTTTGAAGGAGAATATGTCAAAGGCACAGTTGCCATGGCCCGAACTTCTGCCCCAAATTCCGCCGGCAGTCAATTCTTTATCATGCACGATGACTATCCCTTACCTCCTCAGTACGTCATCTTTGGCAAGGTTGTTTCCGGACTTGATGTGGTAGACAAAATCGCTGAGGCGCCGGTCAGCATGAGCGAAATGGGCGAAATGTCCAAACCGGTTAATCCAGTCAAGATTTTATCGGTTGAGATTATAGAAAAATAGGTAACGAATTTAAAAACCCTGCACCGATCGGTGCAGGGTTTTTATTTTAAAATTTTATTTCCCAGCCTTAGCAATTTCTTTTGGCACTTTTTTCTTATACTTGATTTCAACGCCCACAACTCTCTTTACCCCAAATTTCATAGCTTCAGATCTAGGCACATCCATCCAAATATCCATCCGACCACAGCCATATCGTTTATTCATACGATCTTCTACAACGAAAGTTTTATCTCCATATAAGGCCGGGATCTTAATTTCCGTACCAAACGGAAAACAGTTAGAAGCAATCATTCCATCAAACACTCGTTTGCCCGAAGCGGCAATAAAGGGACTATCATCGGTCTGGTCAGGGGTGCTGGTATAGGCAGTAAACACAACAGTCATCACTTTATCAGGCTTTTCCTCTTCACCTTGGTCAAAGGCCAACTTGATAGCGTTTTCAGCATTTTCTAGAGTTTGCTCCTCTATAGAACCTGTTTTTGGTGTAGAATTAGCCATTTTATGGTCAATCTGAGCATTTACAGGCTTGGATACAATAATTTGGCTAATTAAAGCCACAAATAACAAGGTGGCAATAGCGGTTTTTATAGTATTTTTTGGCTCAACTAAGCGCATATTCGTTAAAATTAAAAAGTATCCATATCGGATACCTTTGCTTAATTAACGAATAAATATATCACAAATCGATCTTTTTGTCAATCCTATCCATACCACCTGAGGAAAATCCAGTTTTGGTAAGCTCAACAAAGCCAGTGAATGAAATCTGGTAAATTATTCAAGGATAATATAAAATAACTATCAATCACTTATTGTTTACTTTGTTTAAAGTCTTACAGCTTAGACTATGCCTATCCCACAACTACACCAGAGCCGCCATTATGGACATATTCCAGGGGGAAACCGATTATCGGATAAGGAAGCGAGAAAAAAACTTATCAAAACGATAGTTACAGCCGCCGGAGTTGGGGCTGTGGCGATGTTTGTGTTAGGCACGATTGTGGTGGCTGTGGTCAGCCGAGACCTGCCAGATCCAAACAGACTAAGCGACCGCCAAATACCTCAAAGCACAAAGATATACGACCGCACCGGCGAACATCTGCTATTTGAAGTCTACCAAGACCAAAAACGAACTTTAGTAGAAATGAATCAAATCTCCGACTATGTCAAACAAGCCACAGTGGCTGTGGAAGACAAAGATTTCTACTCTCATAAGGGTATTCGCATCCAAAGCATTTTACGAGCTCGTTTTAATACCCTTATCGGTCGCAGGGCTGGTTCTGGTGGAGGATCAACTCTGACCCAACAACTCATTAAAAACGTAATTGTCGGTGATGCTCGTACTGGATTTGCGGGATATTTCAGAAAGATAAAAGAGGTTATCTTGGCTGTGCGGGCAGAAAAAAAATACACTAAAGAACAAATTTTAAAATTATACCTGAACGAAATTCCTTACGGTTCAACTAATTACGGTATTGAATCAGCCAGCTTAGCCTACTTCAAAAAAAACGCCAAGGATCTCACCTTGGCTGAAGCTGCCACTCTCGCCGCTATTCCCAAGGCTCCCAGCAAGTATTTACGAGATCTTGAAGCCTTGCATGACCGGAGAAACCTAGTCTTGGCACTCATGTTTGATCAAGGATATATAACGGAAGAGCAAAAAACCGAAGCACAAGCAGTGCCACTCGAAATCTCTAAAACATACGGCCCGATCGAGGCTCCGCATTTTGTTTTTTATGTACAGAAACTATTAGCCGACCAATTTGGCGAACGCGCCATTGATGAAGGCGGCCTAAAAGTCATCACTACTCTAGATTTTGACAAACAACAGATAGCACAAAAAGTGATTAAGGAATTGGGGGACAAAAACGCCAAAGATGCCAACGCCAACAATGCTGCCTTGGTTTCTATTGACCCAAAAACAAAACAGGTTCTTGCGCTTGTAGGATCTCGAGACTACAACAACGATGAGATCCGAGGTAAATACGATGTTGCAACTCTGGGAACACGCCAACCAGGGTCGTCATTTAAACCTTTTGTCTACGCTGCAGCCTTTGAAAGAGGCTTTACACCCGAAACCGTCCTCTACGATGTTAAGACAGAATTTGAGAGCCGGCCCGGCGCCAAACCGTATAGCCCCGGAAACTATGACGGCAAGGAACATGGGCTAGTTACGATGCGTAAAGCTCTACAAGGATCTCTCAATATTCCAGCCGTAAAAACAATGTATCTCGTAGGTGTTAAAAATACCCTCGATTTTGCCAAACGATTCGGTTATACGACTTTTACTGGCGATTACGGCCTAAGTCTGGTGTTGGGCGGCGGAGAAGTTAACCTGCTTGAACACACCAACGCCTATGCGACACTTGCCGATAACGGAAAGTACAACCAACCTGTAAGTATATTAAAAGTAACTAACACTAAGGGCGAAATTTTGTATGAATGGGAGCAGTCACCAGACCAGGAAATAATCAAACCAGAAGTCGCAGCCACCATTACCAACGTTCTTTCGGATGACGAAGCACGAGCCTGGGTATTCGGCCGCAACGGCAACCTGACCTTACCTGGCCGCCCAGCCGCAGCTAAAACAGGCACCACCAATGATAACAAAGACGCCTGGACGATGGGCTATGTGCCGCAATTAGCTACGGGCGTATGGGTTGGCAATTCACCCACTGCCACTCCTATGAAGGCTGGTGGCAACGCCTTGGCTGGTACGATTTGGAACAGATATATGCGAGAAGCGCTCAAGGGAGCACCTGTTGAGTATTTCCCCGCGCCACCAGTAGATGATATAGAAAAACCTGTATTGCGAGGTGGTAGCGGCGGTATAACCCTGGAAATAAACTCGATTACCGGCAAAATCGCTTCTATTCTCACGCCCTCTGATTTAGTTATACAAAAAACCTTCTTACCGCCGCACGATATTCTGCATTATGTAAATAAAAACGACCCTCGCGGTCCTGTTCCAACTTCTCCAACTGACGACCCGCAATACTCTACTTGGGAAAAAGGATTGCAAAATTGGATGGCGCGCCAACAAAAAGCGGGCACCAATCTCACTTTTGAAGAACCGCCTACTGAATACGACAATACTCAGCCGTCGGAATTTTCTCCGACCATAGATTTTGTTTACCCAACTGAAGGATCTGTTCTAAACTCTCGCGACCTCTTTATCCAGGTTCAAGCCTCAGCGCCACGCGGCATCACCAAAGTAATCTACCAAATTGACGGTGTCATCATCGGCACAGCGACCCAGGCACCATTCAACTTGAACTACCATGCCCAAAAGCTTACAATCGGCGCGCACACGCTCAATGCCGTGGCGGTGGATGACCAAGGCAACGCTGGCGCAAAAAGTGTCCGTTTCGACTTGCAGGCTGAGTTTGACCCCGCTAGTTTTGAATGGTTTGATGCCAGCCCAGTTACCATCAAAACAGAGGATTTTCCAAGGGTTGTAAACATCGTTCCGTTCCGCTGGGAAGAGATGAAAAAAATTGATGTATTTCTTATTACTGGTAATGCTCCCCCAAGACAAATTTATACTTTCAATCATCAGGAAGATACGATCTTTAACAACATGCTTTCTTTCACCTGGAAGAGATCGCCTGGCATAGGCGAGCACAGCCTCAAAGCTGTTTTAACCGACAACAAAGGAAGGGTTAGCGAAAAAATACTTACAGTAAATGTGGAGTAATCTACTGCCGAATAGGCATTACAATATACAAAAAATTTGTATCCTGTTTCGGAGCAAGAACACAAGGACTTTCGGCATTTACAACCTTAAGAACCGAAGCTTCTTCGTCAATATTCGCTAAACCGTCTAACACATACCGGTGGTTGAGTAAAATAGTATTCTTTTCACCCTGTATCTCAGCGCTTACTTCTGATTTGTGCTCACCAGCTTGAGTGGAGGTTGAAGAAATTAAGACCACACCCGAGTGCGGCTCAAATTCAAAGTTAACCGCATTAATTCCCACCGTTGTAAACAAACTCGCCGCCTTAACTTCTTTGGTTATTTGATTGGTTGAAAAATAAGCAGTGGTTTTAAATTCTTTAGGTATAATTTGGGTATAATCTGGATATTGACCCTCTACGAGGCGCGAAACGAGCTCTACCTCATTACACCGCAACACTATTTGATTCTCTGTCACTAGCAGCCGCACATTTTTCTCATTCTCCAAACCTTTTGACAAAGACAAAACATGGCTTATCTCAGAGGCGGTGCGGGCTGGAATTATAATTCTTGTTTTTTCTTCCCCTTGTATTAATTTTATCTTCTTTTCAGCCAATCGATAACTGTCTGTTGCTGCCATAGTCAGAATCCCTGGTTCGTCATTGAAATTAAACAAAACCCCTGCTAATTCGGCTCGGATTTCGTTTTTTGAGGCTGCCTGAAATACTTGTCCCAAACCTTTTTTAAAAAACTCCAAGTCAAGCACATACCCTCTACCATCACCAACTACCGGCACAACCGGAAACTCATCCGCTGGGGTTCCTTTTATCTTTGTAGACGACCGGCCGCAAGTCACCTCAACCTCATTAGATTTTAAACTCAACTCAACTTTCTCATCCGATAACAGATTTACAAAATCGTTCAAGGTTCTTGCAGGCACGGTAAAATTACCCGGATTTTCAACTTTGGCACGCAAGGTGGCCACTGTTGCCAGCTCAAGATTGGTGGCTACCAACTCGACCTTCTGTTCACTTGCCCGTATCAAGACATTCCCCAAAATGGGCAAGTTGGTGTTTTTCCCAGCTACCCCTATAACGAGAGCCAAAGCTCTAGATAGGTTTTCCTTTGTACAGAGAAATTTCATATATGGATTAGATGTGTTAGGCTTATCTGTGACTAACTGTATTGTTTATTGTTTTTTTAAAATATTTATATATAAATGAAATTGTAATAATAAGGTTGTGGATAAGGTGTATAAATTTATACAGAGCTTGGTTTTGTTAGGTGTTTACGTTTTAGGCAGGTGAATAAGTGGGTGTGGCTAAGAGGTGATAGTGTGGGAAGACAAAGGTGAATTTTTTTACAGCTGTAGACAAGTTTTATAATTGTGGAATGGAGGTGGATGAAAAATTAGTCTTTTGAGCATGTTTATGGGCCTGTATACACAGGTTATCAACCGTTAGGTGGTAGTAATGTAAATCTTTTGTTTGATTAGTTCAATTTCTTGTTTTAACTTTGCGTCTTTTTCCATTTCGTTAATTATTTTATTATCAGCATGCATGGCTGTGGTATGATCACGGCCGCCAAGTTCGTGGCCGATGGCTGGATATGACATGTTTAGTTCTTTGCGCATAAGGTGCATGATGATTTGGCGGGGGTAAGAGAATTTCTTTTCACGGCTTTGGCCAAGTAGATCTGCCACGCTAACCGTAAAGAATTCGCTGGTTGCGTCTATGATCTGCTGTGGGGTAATTGATTTGTAGATGGATTTTACCTCCGTGTCGGCAAGCAGTGATTTGACAGACTCGATAGTTGGTTCCATGTTTTTCAGTTGGTGCATGGCAATGATTTTATTGAGCGCTCCTTCCAACTCACGTATGTTTCTGTGGATGGTGGTGGCCACAATTTGTAGAATTTCTTGGGGTAGGGGGAAGTTTTTTTCCACACATTTTTTTTGCAGGATTGCAATCCTGGTTTCCAGATCTGGTGGCGCGACATCAACGATCATTCCCCATTCAAAACGGGATTTAAGTCGGTCTTCTAGGGCTGGGATTGCTTTGGGTGGTCGGTCAGAAGTCATCACCACCTGTTTGTTTTGTTGATGGAGTTCGTTGAAGGTGTGAAAAAAAGACTCCTGAGTTTTATCTTTACCTGAGATGAACTGGATGTCGTCGATTAATAGAAGGTCTATGTTGCGGTAACGGCTTTGAAAACTTTTTGCGTTACCGTCGCGAACAGAAGCAATATAATCGTTCGAAAATTTTTCAGCGCTGGCGTACATGATGTTTATGTTGGGACGGGCCTTTAGGAGGTGGTTTCCGATAGCCTGTAGTAAATGGGTTTTCCCCAGTCCCACACCGCCGTATATGAATAGAGGGTTGTAGGCTTCGCCAGGCCTGTTTACTACTGCTTGCGCAGCGGCATAGGCCAACTCTGATCCGCCACCAACCACAAAGGTTTCAAATACATATTTTGAGTTTAAGCCAAATTCACCAACTCGAGCCGGTGCTTTAATTTCGCTCGCGGGAGGGAAATTGGGTTGTGGGAAGGTGTTAGGAAGGGGGGTGGCCTGTGTCTTGTCCTCTGGCACGGGTGCTGAAGTTGAAGTGGAAATGTTTTTTATATTAAAGACTTTGTATTCCAGTTTTTTGATAGGTTTGCCCGTTACGCGTTCTAAAGATTTTACGATCATCTGGTGGTAGTTTTTTTCTAGCCAACTCCGATAAAAGTCGTTGGGTACGCACAGCACCGCGCAGTTATCCTGATAGGACATGATATCTGTGCCGCGGAACCAGGTAACGAAGTTCGGTTTAGATATGGATAATTCCAACTCGCCTAAAACTGCTTGCCAGATTTCGTGGTTTGACATAATGGTGGTAGGAATTTTGTTAAGCGAGTTAATAGTATCATAATACGGTATAATGACAAAGAGTGTTTAAAAATCAGGACGGGGAAGAAGTGGGGAAAAGATGTGGATAGGTGTTTTAGTTTGACAAATTCGAAGAAATGTCGTATAATTTTTATTGCTATATTTAACCTTTAAAAATTGATTATGTCAACCAAGCGAACCTACCAGCCAAAAAAAAGAAAGCGCGCAAAATCACACGGTTTTTTAGCTAGAATGAAAACGAAAGGTGGTCGCGGAGTACTGAGTCGAAGACGGGCTAAAGGAAGAAAGAAACTCACTGTTTCTGACGAGAGAAAAGGCAAGCGTACCAGAAAGACAAGATAAAACACCAAACCCGCTGAAAGGCGGGTTTTGTGATATACTGAAGGATATGTTTCAACAAGAAAATAGGTTAAAAAAGGTGCGGGATTTTAATCTGGTGATCAAACACGGTCGTTGGCTAAACGGTCAGATTTTAGATATTAAAGTGCTTGATTTAGCAAAAAATAAAGATTTCTTTCCAAAAAAAGAAAATTCAGAAAATTTTGAAAAACAGCTAAAATTAGCAATTTCTGTTGGTATAAAGATACATAAAAACGCGGTTGTCCGCAATCGGGTGCGTCGACAGATTAGAGAAGTTATAAGGCTCCTTATCAAGGATGGCCAAATCAAGAACGGCCAGTATATTTTAGTAGTAGCAAAGAAGGCGATTTTAGACAAAATTTATGCTGAAATTAGCAAAGAAATAAAAGTTTTATTATCAAAGGCAAAAGTTTTAAAATAGACCACTTCTCGTAGTTGGCAAAGCATAGTACCAACGCCCATGGCAAATCTTGTTGATAGAAATAACTTAGTATGGAGCTAAAAAAAACTGTTAATTTTCTTTTAACCTTGCCAAGAAAACCGTTTTTATTATTGATACAAATATATCAAAATACGATTTCTCCAGACCACGGACCTTTCAAATTTATGTTTCCGCAAGGATATTGCCGTTTTAATCCAACCTGCAGTGAATATGGTTATCAAGTGTTGAAAAAATATGGGTTAATTCTTGGAGTGCCGAAGTTAGTTTGGCGCATACTGCGTTGTAATCCCTGGAGTGCCGGTGGCAACGATCCCGTTAGCTAGCGGTGTAGACTAAAAAAACCTCTCTAGAGAGGTTTTTTTAGTGTCTTAATTATTGACGAATTCCTCCGGTTGGGAAGTCTGCGGTTGGAGGAGTTGTTGTGGTGTTTGCCCCACCGTTTACTGTAGCTCCGCCAGAGGCGTCGGTGGTAGGGGGAGTTTGGTTTGTGCCACTGTCTGGATTTGCTCCGGCTGGAGGCGTGTCTCCGGCTGGAGGGGTCGAAGTTGGGTTAGGGTTTGGGTTGACTTCGCCCGGGTTAACCCCGCCTGCGTTTGGTGGTGTTGAGGTGCCGGTGGTTGGCGGGTTAGTGTTGCCTGTGTTTCCGCCATTTCCACCATTGTTTTGGTTGTTATTTCCGCCAGCTTGGGTGCTGTTGCCGTTGCTTGTGGTGTTGTTAGAACTGTTAGTGCCAGTTCCGTTGTTTACGGACGAGCTTTTTTCTTCTAACACTTCTTCAACAGAAGAGTTTTTTGGCCAAATGACCCATAAGAGGCCAGCCGCTGCCAAAATTAACAGCAAGGCGATTATCCAAACCGACTTTTTTGAGTAGCCAGTCTGATTTTGTTCGATTTCGGACATAATTTTAGGTTAAAAAATTAACCAGGCTAGTATAGGGTATTTTTAACGAAAAGTCAAGGTTTACCACTCTCTCCAATTGAATTCCAAATGATTTCAAATAGCTGTCGATGCATCTGTACGACGCTTGGGTTCTCAATCACTATCGCCATAATGGGCGGTGTTAACTGGTGGATAACGATTTTTTTAGGGATAATAACTAAGTTAGTCACTAACGTAGTATTAGTTGGCAGCATTTTTATTTGTTGGTTCAAATTTTTTTCTCTTTTTTTAAATTCTTGTGCCACCTGACAGCTTTGTAATAATAAGCGAATATTAATATTTAATTTTGATCTTCTTTTAGTAAAGTCATCAAAAAACTTTTCATCTAGCTGCAGCCACGGCTCAATATGTGAAATAACTAAATAATCTTCTTTTGGTTTAACCTCCTTTAGTAAATTGTCATATATCGACTTTACACCTTCCAAACCTTCAAAATATTTAATTGAACTTTCTCCACCCTTTAAATTAAATAAAGCTGCAAATTCAGGCAAAGTTTTTGCTAGAAGACTCTTTCTATTATCTAGAATGGTTCCCAACATTTCAGGATTTTCGGCTACAAACTTCCTTTTAAACCCCTTTACTTCTATGCTTACTAAACCTTTTAACTTCAAAGACTCAACTACAGAATAGACCGTAGTTCTTTTTATTTCCGCAGCCTGCGCTATCTTAAGAATTGTTGTTGGTCCCAAAGATAAGGCGGTTAAATAGACTGTAGCCTCATTTTCACTTAAGCCTAAACTAGTTAGGACATTACTTAATTGACTATTTTTCATAATATGTCGGATTATTTGACAACAGATATTATCTTAAGATAAGCAATAAAATAAGTCAATAAGATAAAGTGTCGGACAGATATGACAAAAATTATCTGTAATGGCATACTAAAACCAACTTCAACCCGGAGAATGACACATGTACGACCTTCACATTGCGACTGAGGGTGAGGTCAATCTCATTCTCGCCCAGGGACTGGTGAGCATCGGCTTCCACCACGATAACCTTGTGCAGCAAGGTGTTCAGTTCAGCCCCGAAACCGGCCTGCACTACTCGGCCTGCCCCCTGATCGCCCTGCACATGACGCGGGACGGGATTTTCACCCGAGACGAGCTCAGGGTATGCATCGCACAGATGCAGGGGGTGTTCGACCAGCATGGCACTGGTGAGTCTGGGTACTGGCACGCAGAGTGGACCGCCGCGCAAGGGTTGCTCACTCCGAACAATGGCGCGCTACCCGACCTCACCGTATCCTTCCCCTGTCACCGGTTCCAGGCCGAACCCCGACTCCTACCCAAGGAGTGGGACATCCACATCAGCGTGTACACCCATCAGATCTCGAACCAGGTTCGCGACTACCTGCTGTCGTGCGGCTTCTACTACATCACTCGCTGGGACAAGAACGAATCGGGTAGTCGGTGCGAGTGGTATTCCTTCACCATTCAAGGTATCAACCGCGCCAACGAGGGGCGGCGGTTGTTCGAACAGATGAAAATCTGGTGGCAACAGGCGCAATTGCCACCGGCCAAGCTGAAGTTCGAGGTGACCGTGGCCCAGGAACGGTGCGGCAACCCTACTCTGGTTCCGCCAACGATCGATTCAATCCACTGGAAGTGACTCGCTCTTTCTGTTCCACGCTGGGCGCGTGGAGTGTGCCATCACTATAAACTGGCAATGCAATTTGGATCCAGATATATAACAAAAAATCCCTTTCGTAAGAGCGGGATTTTTTGTTATTAAGTTTTTATTTTTTACTATCTCCTACAATCTTTTCCTTCAGCCAACTCATCACTTTTCTATTCTGAATAGTGAGAGACAGGGTATCGAGCACTTCTGGTTTTTTCAGATTTTCTTCTACGGTTTTGTTGTCTGGGTATGCTGCCTTGATCTGTCTTATTTCTTCGTCCAGGTCTGCTTTCTCGGTTTTGATTTTGTTGTCTAGCGCAATTTGACGAGAGATAAGCGCGGCTTTGACCCGGCGTAAGGCCTGTTCGGCAAAATCATTGAAAATTTCTTCTTCGGTTTTTTTCAAGTCTTTGAGGTATTTTTCCAGCTCAATTCCTTGGTTAGCCAGACTATATTTTAATTCCTGAAAAATTTTATTTTTTTCTGCATTAATCAACACGTCTGGAACTTCGGAAATTTCACTCGATTCAATCAGCTGATCTAAGATTTCTATCTCTATCTTCTGTTCATCTTTTTGTTTGGCTTCAGCAGCGAGATTTTCCCGCAGTACATTTTTTAATTTTTCTACACTTTCTTGTCCCAAGGTTTTGGCAAATTCTTCGTTTACTTCCGGATGTTCCAGTCTGTAGACTTCCTTGACGCTGACTTTGAAATCAATGTCTTTTCCGGCTAGATGTTTTTGGTAGTGATCCTTAGGAAATTTCAGAGAGAATTCCTTGGTGTCATCTTTTTTCAGCCCCACAAGCTGTTCGGCAAGTCCCGGGATATAGTGTGGTTCGCTCAAGTATACTTGGTGATTTGGCGCCTGACCGCCTTCGACCGGTACTTTATCTAAAAACATTTACATGTTGACTAACACCTTATCCTCGTTATTGGCGCTCTCCGGCGTGATGATATCCCGAGTCTGCATTTTTTTGAGTTCACCCAAAACATTTTCGATTTCTGTATCAGTGATTTCTTTCGCTTTATGCTTGACTTTGACAGTTGCGAGATCGCCGAGTTTGATGGTTGGTAGTAGCGCCACGGTGGCAGTAAAAACCAGGTCATTGCCCGGAGCAATCTTGGTGATAGTAATTTGTGGCATACCAACCGTATCGAGTTTTGCCTCTTTGGCAGCCGTGAAGAAATTCTTTTCGACAATAGTCTGCATGGCCTCTTCGATGATTTTTATTTCACCGACTTGTTGTTTAACCATTTCATATGGAGCTTTGCCAGGACGAAAGCCCTTGATAGCGGCGCGTTCGGAAATGCGGATAGCGGCGGCTTCCAGATCTTTTTGGTAGTCTTTTGGTTCGACAGTGATGGTCAGTTGTATCTGAGATTTTTCTAGGTTTTTGAGTTCGTATTTCATATTATGAATAATAATTTATTCGGTGATTTTACTTGAAATTATGCGCGATGTCAACCGTAGGGCTAATAAAAAGAAGGCTCGTTCGAGCCTTCTTTTTATCTTTGTAAATAGGTGGAGTTTTATTTGGTCGCCTATTTTATCAGCAATCCCACAATGAGTAGTGCCACAATGTTTGCTACCTTAATCATAGGATTTATTGCTGGACCAGCTGTGTCCTTGTATGGGTCGCCAACAGTGTCTCCGGTGACTGCAGACTGGTGAGCAAACGAACCCTTACCGCCGTAATTGCCCTTTTCGATGTATTTTTTCGCATTATCCCAAGCGCCGCCACCGGTAGTCATTGAAATGGCTACGAATAAACCAGTTACGATCGTGCCGATAAGCAAGCCGCCAAGAGCTTCAACTCCCAGCAATAAGCCAACTACAATTGGGGCTAGGACTGGGATTACCGCTGGGACAATCATTTGGCCAATCGCACCTTTAGTCACGATATCTACCGCTTTCCCATAGTCTGGTTTGTTGGTGCGTTCCATAATACCTGGAATTTCACGGAATTGTCGGCGAACTTCTTCTACCACTTTTCCAGCAACCTTACCAACGGATTCCATTAGCATTGAGCCGAACAAGTATGGCAATAAGCCGCCGATAAACAGACCAGCCAAAACTTTTGGGTCATTGATTAGAAACTGTACTGAATCAGGAAGTTTGTGGGTGTAGTCGGCAAATAGCACGAGAGATGCAAGACCAGCACTGGCAATGGCATAGCCTTTGGTTACTGCTTTAGTAGTGTTACCAACCGCATCAAGCTTGTCGGTAATCTCACGAACGTTTTCTGGCAGCTCACTCATTTCAGCAATGCCGCCCGCATTATCTGTGATTGGTCCGTAAGCATCGATAGTGACAATAATGCCAGCCAGAGACAGCATGCTCATGGCAGCTACGGCTACGCCGTATAATCCAGCGAGCCAGTAGGTGCCAAGAATGGAAGCAACGATAAACAGCACTGGCCATGCAGTAGATTTCATAGATACTGCCAAACCTGAAATAACATTGGTGCCATGACCTGTTTCGCTGGCTTTGGCAATTTGTTTTACTGGCGCGTATTCAGTAGACGTGTAGTATTCAGTAATCCAAACCATAACACCTGACAAAGCTAAGCCAATTAAGGCTGAAAGGTAGATATTTGTTACGCTGTACCCTTCTAAGCCATCCATGAGCCACTGAGTTATAGGATAAAAAGCGATGGCAGATAGTATGCCGGCGGCAATCAAGCCTTTGTACAATGAGCCCATGATATTTTGGTTCTTGCCGAGACGAATGAAGAAAGTGCCTAAAATGGAAGCGATAATAGAAACACCTCCGAGCACGAGCGGATAAATGACAGCCTTTTCATTTCCTACAAATAATAATCCGCCTAAAACCATGGTGGCAATTGCAGTGACCGCATAGGTTTCAAATAAGTCTGCAGCCATGCCTGCGCAATCTCCCACATTATCCCCCACATTATCTGCGATTACTGCCGGATTGCGTGGATCATCTTCAGGAATACCTTTTTCTACCTTGCCAACTAAGTCCGCGCCGACGTCTGCGGCTTTCGTAAAGATACCACCGCCAATTCTCGCAAATACAGAAATCAAACTGCTGCCAAATGCAAGACCGATGAGAGCGGATAAATCTTTGGTGAGAATATAAAAACCAGTTACGCCGAGCAGGCCTAAGCCAACCACAAATAAACCAGTGGTAGATCCGCCGCGTACAGCTACCGTTAGTGCTTCTTTCATGCCTTTTTTTGCGGCCTCTGCAGTTTTGATGTTTGCTCGCACAGAGACATTCATGCCGATAATGCCAGCCAGGCCTGATAGTATGGCGCCAGTGATAAAGCTAATAGCTGTAAGCCAGCTTGTGCCAAGGCCCAAGAGGAAAAAAACTACCACAGCCACCGCGGCAATAGTCTTATATTGCCTGGCTAGGTAGGCGCTTGCACCCTCTTGAATTGCCTTTGCAATCGCCTTCATGCGATCATCTCCGGCTGGCTGTCTATTTATCCAGCCTGTTAACACTACTCCGTACACTATTGCCAAAATAGCCGGCAATATCGCGTAGAGGACTACAGTCATACTCGAAATTAATTTAGATCCCGCTTGGCGGGATGAATGAATAAAGATATAGAAGGCAGTGCCTTCATAGATTGTTTTTATCAATATGATATGCTAAGATACTGCCTGCGTCAAGCATGTATGCGGTATAAAATTCTCTTAAAATCTCTTAAAATCTTGATTTATGTAAAGCGTTTATTTTGGTGGGGAGGAGCCAAGGTTGCTTTTATTTTAGCCAAAATTTTCTCTCCAGGATGGCGTTTGGTAGGTCTGGTGCACTATAAAACCAACTATTTTTTTAAAAAAATAGCTAATGTAAGCGGTTTTGACGGTCGTTTGGTGAAGCGAGACAACCTGCAGATCGTTATTTTTTGCATTTTAGTTGTAGTTGCTTTGCCTCAAACTAAGTTATATGCCCAAAAAAATTTAGGGGTTCCTGGGCAAAAAACCATTGCCTACTCTCTCTCGCCAGCTGATGCCGATTATAGTTTGGAAGAGGTTACGGCCGGTGTTGTTTCGGAGATTGAAATTAATAATGTTTCCGGTTGGAAGACTGGAGCCTTGCGGCAAGACCAGTCAATGAGGGCAAATTTTGGCACTATTGAATTGGGTACGGTCGTTGCAGGCGGATCAGCCTTGTCTAAGCCCACCATACTCTCTGGAGTGTCGGTGGGTGGTGGTCGTGAAGATATTATAGAGTATTTTGTCGAGGCCGGTGATTCTCTTGGTAGTATCGCAGGACAGTTCCAGATAAGCATAAATACAATTTTGTGGGAAAACAACCTTGGCGTTACCGCCTATCTGCATCCGGGTGATAAATTGCGGATATTGCCAGTGACCGGACTTTCTCATGTTATTAAGCGGGGCGACACACTTAACAGGATTGCTAATCTATATTCTGTTACTGCCGAGGATATTATTAAGCAGAATAAATTAAAACCAGACGGTTCTGATTTGGTGGCTGGAGAAAAAATTATTATTCCAAACGGTATCAGAGTGGCGGTGCCTAAAGCACCGGTTGTGAGCCCGCGTAATGTTGCGAGGGTTGCTGCGCCAGCCTCCTCCAGGCAATCTCCAAGCGCTAGCGGCTTTGTTTGGCCGACCGGTACAAGGCTTATAACTCAATATTTCACTTGGAAACACCATGGTCTCGATATTGCGGGCGGAAGTTTTTCTACGCCTAACTACGCGGCTAAGGCTGGGGTGGTAGAAAAATCTCAGTGCGGCTGGAATTCTGGCTACGGCTGTGTCATTATTATTGACCATGGAGGGGGTGTAAAGACATTATACGGCCACAACTCAAAGCTGTTGGTAAGTGCAGGCGAACGTGTAGAAACAGGCCAGACGATCGGCATGATGGGAAATACGGGAAATGTACGGGGCCGTACAGGTATCCATCTCCATTTTGAAGTTTGGATAAATGGCGCTCGCACTAATCCGTTCCAGTTTGTAAAGTAAACAAATATCTGTTAAGATTGGATAAATTTGTTTTTAAAAAGGTACCGTAGCCAAGTGGTAAGGCAGGGGTCTGCAAAACCCCTATGCGCCGGTTC
>CAZETA010000012.1:0-23379 GCA_964514995.1 uncultured Gammaproteobacteria bacterium | reverse complement strand
GGGCTGGGATCGAACCAGCGAAATCGACGTTAACAGCGTCGCGTTGTACCACTCAACTACCTCGGAAAGTATTTAAAAACCCGCTTATCGCGGGCATAGTTTTTGTTATATAAAACTACACCTGCGGTCAGCAGTTATTATTGTTATTATTTACATTGTTGTTGGCTTTTTTCATAGAAGTTATCTTACTCTTTTTTATATTGGTCTGTCAATTTTTAGGCTATAGCTGTTCTATGTAACATCTGGTATCCTTATTGTATTATCTTTATATATAACTAATTAGTTCTATGGAAATCCAAGAAGAGCTGCGGTTGGTGCGTCGTGCCAAGGCGGGCGAACGGGAGGCGTTGGGGTTGTTGTGGGATGCGATTACTCCCAAGTTGTATGGGTATTTAGTAAATCAGCTTCGACAGAAGGACTTAGCGGAAGATATTTGTCAGGAAACCTGGCTCAAAGCTGTCCAGGCTTTGGGAAATTTTACCGACAAAGGCGTGCGGTTTAGTGCCTGGGTATTTGCCATTGCCCGCAACGAGTGTCGGCAGCATTGGCGCAAAGGAAATAGGGAGGTGGCTCTTGATGCTGCGCTTGATGATATCGATACGCACAACCACCAGTCTCAGTCGGATGATACTTTGATGATAGATACGGCACTCGCCAAGCTTTCTGAAGAAGAAAAAGAAATTGTTAGACTTCGGTATATCGCGGATCTTTCCTTTGCCGATATTGCAGGCGTGCTTGATATTTCCATGGTAGCGGCTCGAGTGCGGGTGCATCGGGCTTTGTCTCACGCTCGGGTTATTCTTAATAAATAAATATGTTGTTCAATAAATTCATAGACAAAAAATTTACCCAGTGGGGTAAGGGGAAGCAGCAAGTTCCAGGCAATATGGTGGCCATGAAAGAAAAATTTTTAGCGGCTGCGAATATCCCAGCGAGCAAACCGTTGAAAATTAAACCTCGCAAATTGTATATTGGTCTATTATCTACGAGCTTCGCAGTTTTATTGTTGGTGGTGGGTCTCAAAGAATATGCAAAAAATTCACTAATGGTAGCAAGTTCACCCACGGCTTCCTATAGTCCGGGTAGTCCGGGATATGGTGGTGAGTTAGAAAAATTAGGAGGACAACAAGCTTACGATGCGTCTGTGGCAGATGGAGATATGGGAATTCAATATAGCGAAGTTACTGCTTTGGGTCGACAAGATGGCATTGGCGGAGTTGTTGATTCGGTGGCCAATAGAGCCAAATCCATTGTGGGAGATTTTGTCCAGCCAGAATACCAGCAGTTTGGGTCTACAGCAGCCGTGGATGACCGTGAATTTTTGAAATATAGCTATAATAGCAATATCCAAACCAGAGAGGTAGAAGAAGTGGCGACAAAAATTTTAACTATCGTGCGCGGATATAATGGGAGGGTAGATAACGCTAGAATCAATGACCAGTATGCCAATGTTTCGTTTGTGGTGCCAAAGGATGAATTGCTTAATTTTAAAATGGAAATTAAAGCCCTGGTCAATAAACGGTTCTATCAAGAAAGTCTATATCTGCAAAATTTGTTGCCGGAAAAAGTGTATCTGGAGGATTCTGCACAAAGCGCCAGCAAACTGTTGTCAGATGCTCAAGATAAATTGAAGGATTTAAATGAAAAACATACCAAAACCATAGCTGGTTTACAAAGAAATTTAAACGGTGTAAATGCAAGTATTGCCAAACTTAAGACAGAGGTGACTACCGATCCGGCACGTCAAAAACAAATTAAGACTGAAATCGCTAGCTTGTCTGCTCGTCGAGCGGCAATACAGCGCCAAATATCTGATGAAAATACCTGGTATGGTTGGGATAAAACCAGGCTCGAGCAAGATGTTAAAAATAACCAGAGCCAGCTTGATGCGCTCGCGAAACAAGACAAGCAATTGGATGAACATGTAGAAACTGTCCAAGGAAATATTAGTATCCAATGGGTTAGTATTCCAGAAATGCTTGAGGCCCATGTGCCATATTACTGGGCTTGGGTAATCGGACTGTGCCTATTAGCTTTAATCGTAAATTTCTTTGGTAAACGCCGTACAATTATAGTTTCTTAATAATAAATTTTCCCGGCACCCTTTTTAATCAGAAGGGTGTTTTGTTTGCCAAGAATAAGAACAGATGTTAGAATATTCCAGTATTTATAGGTTAATGTAAGTTAATCGTATGTCTAAAGGCAAAGATGAAAAAGTGTTAACTGCTGGAGAAAAAAAAGCGATTGCAAAACGCAACGACGACTATTCGGAGTGGTATAACGATATCATTGAAGTGGCTGGATTGGCAGAACATGCGCCAGTAAAGGGCACGATGGTCATTAAGCCGTACGGCTATGCGATCTGGGAAAATATCCAGAAAATTTTGGATACCAAACTCAAGGAATTAGAAGTTCAGAACGCCTATTTCCCTCTTTTTATTCCGGAGAGTTTTTTAAAAAAAGAAAAAGAACATGTAGAAGGCTTTTCTCCTGAGCTAGCCGTAGTTACGCATGGCGGTGGTAAAAAATTAGAAGAGCCACTCGTGGTGCGTCCAACCTCAGAAACGATCATGTACAGTACTTTTGCGAATTGGATACAGTCCTACCGCGACCTGCCACTACTAATCAATCAATGGGCTAATGTGGTGCGTTGGGAAATGAGGCCGCGATTGTTTTTGCGTACGACTGAATTTCTGTGGCAGGAAGGGCATACGGCGCACAAGACAGCTGCAGAAGCGCGCGCCTATGCACTTATGATTATAAATACCGTGTATAAATGGTTTGCGGAAGAATGTCTGGCTATCCCGGTTGTGGTTGGTCAAAAATCAGACAAAGAACGATTTGCCGGAGCGTTATCAACATTTACCATTGAAGCATTGATGCAGGATGGCAAGTCTTTGCAAATGGGTACGGCTCATGACCTGTCAGATCACTTCGCCAAATCTTTTGAAGTCATGTATCTGGACGAAAACGGAGAGCAGCAGTTTGTGCACCAGACTAGCTGGGGAGTTAGTACCAGACTAATCGGCGGCTTGATTATGAGCCATAGCGATGATAATGGTTTGGTGTTACCTC
This sequence comes from uncultured Gammaproteobacteria bacterium, assembly GCA_964514995.1. GTDB lineage: Bacteria > Patescibacteriota > Patescibacteriia > Magasanikbacterales > GWA2-37-8 > XYD2-FULL-39-9. The sequence goes on along the minus strand of CAZETA010000012.1, from coordinate 20,304 downwards.
CTAAAGTTGCCCCAATTCAACTGGTGGTAGTGCCTATCTTTAAAACTGCTGAAGACGAGGTTTTACAAGTTGCTAAAAAATTAGCTGCAAGTTTGAAAAATACTATACGAGTCAAAATAGACGAACGAGACAATCTGCGCGTTGGTGAGAAATTTTTTGAATGGGAAAAAAAAGGTGTACCATTACGATTAGAGATTGGCCCTAAGGATTTAGCTGCTGGACAGTGTGTGTTGGCTCGAAGAGATACCGGAGAAAAAATTATTTGTCCCTTGGATCAAGTAGAACAGATGGCGGCAAGCCTATTAGAAAAAATTCAGGCAAATTTATTTGAATCTGCTCTGCAGCGTCAGAAAGAAAATACTTCTGTAGTTGAAGATTGGAAATCATTTGAAGAAGTCTTAGAAAAAGGCGGGTATATCTCAACTTTTTGGTGTGAGCGCACTGAATGTGAGGTGGAGATAAAGGAAAAAACAAAAGCCACTACGCGCTGTCTGCCATTTGATGCAGTAGAAGAAGCGGGCGAACATGTTTGTGTCCATTGTGGCCACAAGACTCCGCAAAATAAACGATGGGTTTTTGCGAGGTCTTATTAGGTAAAATTTACAAACAAAAAACAGCTTTTTAACAAAGCTGTTTTTTGTACTTGCTCCGACGAGGTCCAGGGGATGGATGTCGGAGCGGGGGGTTGTACTTCAGGACCGCCGGTGTGTCAGGCAGTAGGGGTGGTGCGCCGGGATCATCCGGTTGCACTCCCGACGGCCGCACTTGTGACGTTCAGTCGGCATGTGCGACTCCGGCTGGAGCCAGCCTTCGCCCGGCTTCCTGGTCTGATTCAGGGGCCGGACCTTGGTGGGTTGAGTCACCTGCGGTCGACAGGCCGCGCACAGCTTGTGGCCGAGGCGGACCAGTACCCCGCAGTCCTGGCAGCGCTTGATGCGGCCCTGCTTGCGGCAGGTGTCGCAGTGCGTATGCCACCAGAAGATCTCGTAGCCGCAGCCGCCCCAGCAGTCGTGCACGCAGTCGGCGCACAGCTGTGACTCGTTGTCGAGCCACACCCGGTTGGTGCACTGCTTGTGCGTCTTCGGATGCATCGAGTTGCGGCACTGCCTGGTCGGCCGCTCGCGAACAGCGATCGGTTCGACCAGGGGCACGGACAGCTCGACCGGCGAACCCTCGTTGACCTTGTTGGTCGTGCTGTCGGCGGTAGCCGGAACCACGACGGGCTCCGGCTCCCTGCCCTCCGGCACGACCGGGGCAGCGATGGTCTCCGGCTCGGCGGCGTGAGCCACGGAGTCGGAGACGGGCGGGACCGAGTCGGCCTGCTGCGGCTGGAAGCCGAGCAGGCGGTCGACGAACTGCGTGGCGCGGGACATCAGCGAACGGACGAGCGACGTGAGGTTGAGCATGGCGATCTCCTGGAAGGGTTGGTACGGGTTGAGCCGCACCTCCTTCTGGAGTTCACCTCTTGAGGTGCGGCAGATCATCGCAAATTTTCAACCACAACAGCATAGTCGTTTCACGACATCCTCCTGGTTTGAGTTGTACAACGAACGCGGAAATTACGCCCATATATATGGCGGTTATTCCGACGGAAATAGTAGTTGGTAGCTAATATTTCTCTCAGAACAATTTCGGTCATTTGTCTAAAATAACAACGAAATTTACCATAGATTGACTGGTTTGTCAAGATGCTGGCTAAGGACGAAAAAAACCACCCTTTCGGATGGTTTAATCTGTGTAATTTTATTCTAATCAGCCTGGATCTGTGTTTATAGGTTTTCCTCTTTGCTTCTCACAATTCTCCAGTGGATAAAGAAGAGAGGCAAGCCAACCACAATCATAGAAATATCGCGCACAATATCTGCTTGCATTCTGGAAACTTTGTTTTGTTTTTCATTTTCTCTATTTATTTCTTCTTGTTTTTCACAGTCTTTAATTCTTTGTTCTTTTATAGCCGGATCTGATATTTCAATACCCTTATCATTATAATATGGCATTGTAGGGCAGGCTACTCTGTATGTGTATTCATCAGCTTTGGTAAATACCCAGGTTTTTAAGGCGATATTGATAAGATTGGCTGTGGCCCAGACTACCATCATCAGAGCGACAAATGAAACTACGTAGAAGTAGAGACTTTTTATAGTTCGACTTTTTGATGTTGGATTTTGAGTATCCATATACGAAATGAGTGAGAGAAATAATCAAATGTGTTTGATTATTTCCGAGTGAATGAGTATATATGGGCTTTAGCCCATATAATTTTTATTAATAAATTAAATATATTTATAACAAACCAATTTTTTCTTTTACTGTTTTCATTTTCTCCGCTGCAACTGCTTTTGCTTTCTCAGCTCCCTTTCTTAAAACCTGCTTTACCTTTTCGTCATCTAACGCGTTGAATTTATTTTGGAAATCAGAAGTAAATGCTGTCACTACTTCAGCTAATCCTTTTTTGAAATCTGCATAGCCTTTGCCTTCATATTCGTTTTCTATCTCTTTGATGGTTTTGTTTGTGAGCAGGGAATAGATCGTAAGTAAATTTGTCAGGGCTGGCCTGTCTGCACCCTGAGTAATCGTGCTTCCCGAATCAGTGACCGCGCGGCTGATTTTTTTCTTTATTACTTCTGGTGAGTCAAGTAAGGCGATATAGTTGTTGGCGCTACTGGCACTCTTGCTCATTTTCTTGTTTGGATCATCAAGGCCCATGATACGGGCGCCTTCTTTTTGTATTATTGGTTCTGGTTCGATAAATGTTTTGCCATACAGTGAATTAAATCGAGCAGCTAGATCTCGAGTGAGCTCTACATGCTGTTTTTGATCTTCACCAACCGGTACGACCTGTGTATCGTAGAGCAAAATATCCGCGGCCATGAGGACGGGGTAGTCAAATAGACCCATGTTTATATTTGCTGCATTCTGTTGGGCTTTATCTTTAAATTGAGTCATGCGTTCCATCTCAGCCACCTTGGCAATCGTATTTAAAATCCAAGCCAGTTCTGTATGTTCAGACACATGTGACTGCACAAAAATAGTAGATTTGTTTGGGTCTACGCCAAGAGCCAAGTATGTTTTAGCGACATTTAAGATATTTTGCCGTAGTTCTTTTGGGTCTTGTTTTATGGTGATAGCATGCAGATCCACGACACAATAAAATGCGTCGTAGGAATTTTGTAATTCAACCCAATGCTTAATTGCTCCCAGGTAATTTCCTAAATGTAGATTGTTGGTTGGTTGGACGCCGGAGAAAATTCGTTTCATAGACAAAGATTTAGACAGATTATAACAGGATTATGCAGATTTACGAATGATGATAGTGTACCGAATTTGCACTTGGTTGTAAACCAACTGTCATCCTGAATGTAATGAAGGATCTCTGTCGGTTAGGGTTAGTTGGACAGAGATTCTTCGCTTTGCTCAGAATGGCAGTCAACTAGGGTGTTTAATAATGATAATTCCTGCCGTTATTAATAGTCATCGCCCGATAAATTTGTTCCCACAAAAATACCCGGGCCATCTGGTGGGTAAAGGTCATGGTAGACAGAGAGAGTTTTAGCTTTGCTAGTTTGAGAATAGATTGGTCTAGTCCCAGCGGCCCGCCGATGATAAACGTAAAGGTGTTAATTTGTTCGTTTGATAATTGGTTGGTATGTTTGGCAAAATCAAGAGATGAAAATTGTTTACCGTGTTCGTCTAAGACAATAATATATGATTGTTCTAGGGAAAATTTTTTTAGCTGAGCCAAAATTTTTTCCGCTTCTTTTTGTTTTATTTGCTCAGGATTATTTTTTTCAGAAAAAGACTCTTCTCGCAATTCGTGGATAGAAATTTTTGCCCACGTTTGCAGACGTTTTAAATATTCGGCCTCTGCTTCTTGCCAAAATTTCTCTTTGAGTTTTCCCAGGACAATCAGGTTTATGTGCAGCATATTACATCCATTTCTTCAAAAGTTCATCAAACCTATCTTCCAATATCGCCTCACGCGCAAGTCTCGTCAGATCAAGCATGAAATGAAGATTGTGAATGCTAGAGAGACGCATGGCGGACATTTCTTGGGCCGCAAACAGATGGTGTATATAGGCACGGGAATAATGCTGACAGGTGTGGCATTGGCACTGCGGATCAATTGGACCGGCATCTTTGGTGTATTTACTGTTAGTAATATTTATTCGTAATTTTTTATCTTGCTCTGGATGTACAAAAAGCATGCCGTGCCGTGCCAGCCTGGTGGGGGCCACGCAATCAAACATATCTATGCCGTGTTCAATGGCAATAAGCAGATCCGTGGGAGATAGTCCCAAGCCCATAGCATAGTGCGGTTTGTTTTCGGGAATGAGTGGATAGACCCAGTCCAAAATTTCTTTAGTGGCCTCCATATTATAGCCCACAGATTCACCGCCTACGGCGATGCCATCAAAATCAAGGGAAGAAATAAAGGCGGCAGATTCTTCCCGTAAGTTTTTATAAACTGAACCTTGGATAATACCAAACAAAAATTGTTTGTAGTCTCTGGTGTTTGTTGATGACAACTTTTTGTGTTCATCCAGACTTCTCTTGGCCCAGCGATGCGTGCGTTCCATAGCCTCACGTGCGTATTGTTCGTCAACTGTATCCGGTGTGCATTCGTCAAAGGCCATGATAATATCAGCGCCGATTTTGTGTTGAGTTTCTATCGCCGATTCGGGAGTGAAGCGGTGGCTACTGCCATCAAGATGGGAGCGGAAGGTCACGCCTTCTTCATCAATACTTACTAATTTTTGATTGTTTATAGTCGCGTCTTTTTGTAATCCTAAACTAAACACTTGAAACCCACCGCTGTCGGTTAAAATGGGTTTGTCCCAATTCATGAATTTGTGTAGTCCGCCGAATTCGTTAATCAGATCTTCTCCCGGACGTAGGTGCAAATGGTATGTGTTGCCCAAGATGATTTGTGCTGGCAGGTTTTGCAGATCCGTTTGATCGAGAGTTTTGACCGTGGCTTGAGTACCGACAGGCATAAAAATAGGCGTCTGGATATCGCCATGATCGGTGTGAATAATTCCGGCTCGCGCCCGGGAACTCTTATCTTTGTATTGTAGTTCAAAAAATGACATGAGGACAATTAACAAAAAACGAATTTGTGTAGGGATTATAGCGAATTTTGAAGAAAAATCAATAGAGTATACCATCAATTTTTATCAACACAAAAGGCTATGGCACCAAGAGAAAAGTTGTGATAGTATTTATGTGATAATTTTTTAAGTGAATTGTATGCCAGGAGGAGATGGGGGAAGGGGAGGTAACGAAGAAATTAAGGGGGAATTTATTGTTGGGAAGAAAGCTGTGAGTGGGAATGTTGAAAAACAAACCGAGGGAATTTTAAACCAAGAAGATTACGCGACTGGTGATGAAGACTACGAAAGTGGGCCTCCTGTAGCTAAAGGTCTTGCAACCACGAGGCCGACGATACCTGCAAGTTTGAGAAGAGGAGACCTTCTTTCATCGACTCACAGAACAGGTATTGGAAGGAACCGTCCAGGTATAACAGATCAGCTTCCAAGAAGTGGACGTACAAGACCACCAGATAGAGCTAGAGAACGGCAAATTGCCAGTTTAGTAGCGTCTTCTGGTCGTTCTGATGAAACAGGCGGTTTTTATTGGGGTCCTCAAGACACCCCAACTACTGAACCTACGGGAGTTCCAATGGAAATAAGCCAACCAAATTTAGAAAACTTAAGCCCGGAAGTACAGTTGCAGGCTTTGGTAGATAGTTTTGTGCCAACTCCTCAATTTAAAGAAATTATGGCCGAATTGCAGGGAACAGGATCTGAAGGACAATTTAAATTAATTCTCAGTTTTAAGAGTGGTCAAAATGTTTGGGTTGTGGATGCTCAACGACAGATTACCGGGAAGATAAAAGCCATATTACGTCAGTTAGAAGCCCGATTGAAAGAAAAAGGTTTCCAGAAAAAAACTGCATAAAATAACCTATGTCCAAAGCAAAACTGATACTAAAAGACGGTTCGGAATTTGAGGGTACGTCTTTTGGTTCAGAAGTTGCGACAAGCGGCGAAGTGGTATTTAACACTGGCATGGTAGGATATCCGGAAACAATGACTGACCCCTCGTATAGGGGTCAGATTTTAGTTTTGACCTACCCTCTGGTGGGAAATTATGGCGTGCCAGATGATAGTGTGGAAAATCTTTTCAATAATTTTGAATCAGACAAAATTCAGATACAAGGGTTGGCAGTGAGCGAGCAGTGTGAAGCATTTTCTCATTGGAGCGCAAAGCAGTCTTTGTCAGATTGGATGCAAAAAAATAATATCCCTGGCATTAGCGGAGTCGATACTCGTCAGCTGACAAAGAAGTTACGTTCGAGCGGGACAATGCTGGGAAAGATCGTGGTTGATCATCAGCCAGAAGCTGACTTCGCGGATTCAAATCTGAGAAATTTAGCGGCAGAAGTAAGTGTCAAAGAACCAGTACGATATGGCGATGGAGACAAGATGGTGATTGTCGTTGATTGTGGAGTAAAAAATAATATCATTCGTTCGTTGGTCAGCAGAGGCGTGTCAGTGTTGCGCGTGCCATGGAATTACGATTTTGCGAATGAAAAAGCGGATGGAATTCTGATCTCCAATGGTCCTGGTGATCCGAAAATGTGCCAAGAAACTATTGGGCATGTGCGTCAGGCTCTGACTCAGAACCGTCCGATTTTGGGAATCTGTTTAGGGTCTCAGATTTTGGCTTTGGCCGCTGGGGCCAATACGTATAAATTGAAATACGGTCATCGCGGTCAGAATCAGCCGGTAGTAGAGATGGGCACCAAGCGTTGTTTTATCACTTCACAGAATCATGGGTTTGCGGTAGATACCAAGACTTTGCCGCAAGATTGGCGAGAGTGGTTTGCCAATGACAATGATGGCACAAATGAAGGAATCATTCATATATCCAAGCCATTTTTTGGCGCGCAGTTTCATCCCGAGGGAGCGCCAGGACCTGATGATAGTGAGTTTATTTTTGATATGTTTATTCGGACGTTATGATTAGAAATAATAAACCAAAAAAAGTGTTGCTCCTTGGCTCTGGCGCGTTGCAAATCGGCCAAGCCGGTGAGTTCGATTATTCGGGGAGCCAAGCTATCAAAGCCTTAAAAGAAGACGGAATTTTTACGGTGCTTATCAATCCCAATATTGCCACTATTCAGACTTCTGAACACTTGGCAGACAAAGTGTATTTTTTACCGCTCACGCCATATTTTGTAGAGCAAATTATTGCCAAAGAAAATCCTGATGCGATTTTGCTTGGATTCGGCGGGCAGACGGCCCTTAATGTGGGGGTGCAACTCTATGAAAAAGGAATTTTAGAAAAATACAATGTAAGAGTGTTGGGCACGCAGGTTGAAACAATCAAAGACACTGAGGATAGGCAATTGTTTGCTCAGCGGGTCGGCGAAGTGGGGCTTAAAGTCGCGCGCAGTAAAACTGTTACCAGTGTCGACCAGGCCATACAGGTCGCAGAAGAAATCGGTTATCCGGTGATGTGCCGGGTGGCGTATGCGCTCGGTGGGCTCGGGTCAGGTATCGTGCAGAACAAGGAAGAGTTGGTAGAGAAAACCACTCGGGCGTTTGCGTTTGCCCCGCAAGTGTTACTCGAGGAGTGTTTATATGGTTGGAAAGAAGTTGAGTATGAGATTGTTCGCGACCTACATGATAACTGTATTACGATTTGTTCCATGGAGAACTTCGATCCGATGGGTATTCATACGGGCGACAGTATTGTCGTAGCGCCAGTACAAACACTGACTGCCAAAGAAAATTTCAATCTCCGTGCCATTGGCATCAAACTCATTCGACATCTTGGTATCGTGGGAGAATGCAATATCCAATACGCGCTCGATCCTAAATCCGGTGATTATCGCATTATAGAGGTCAATGCCCGTCTTAGTCGCAGTTCGGCCCTCGCGTCCAAAGCTACTGGTTATCCACTGGCGTTTGTGGCGGCTAAATTAGCTCTGGGGTATGGCCTCAATGAAGTAGAAAATATTATTACCAAAGAAACCTCGGCTTGCTTTGAGCCGGCCCTCGACTATATCACGCTGAAATTTCCTCGTTGGGACCTCCAAAAATTTGAACAAGTAAACAAAGTGTTGGGCACAGAAATGAAATCCGTCGGTGAAGTCATGGCCATCGGTCGAAGTTTCGAAGAAGTTATTCAAAAAGCCGTTCGCATGCTGGATATTGGTGCCAAGGGCTTAGTGGGCAATCATTTTCAATTTGAAAATGTAGACGAAGAGATTGCCAAACCGACTGACAAGAGAATTTTTGCTATTGTTCAGGCCATCAAGTCGGGATATGCTATAGAAAAAATTCATGAACTGTCAAAAATAGATAATTGGTTTTTATCAAAATTAAAAAATATTATCGATTTAGAATCAAGATTGCAGACGCATAATTTAGAAAGTTTGCCGTCAGAGTTATTGCGCCAGGCAAAACAATTTGGTTTTTCCGATTTGCAAATTGCTAAGAGTGTTAATGCAACGCCAACAGAAGTTCGAGTTAAGCGGAAGTCCGTAGGGATATTGCCCGTCGTAAAACAAATAGATACGCTGGCGGCCGAATACCCCGCCAAGACAAATTATCTGTATCTTACGTATAATGGAAGAGAACATGATATTGTGCCAGTCGATGAAAAAAAGGTTATTGTCTTGGGCGGTGGTCCATATCGCATCGGTTCATCCGTCGAGTTTGATTGGTGCGCGGTTAACGCGCTCATGAGTTTGCAGAAGGCCGGGTACAAGACGATTATGATTAATTGCAATCCGGAAACAGTCAGTACGGATTATGATACGTCTGATCAACTGTATTTTGAAGAATTAAGTCTGGAAAAAATCTTGGATATTTATGAGTTACAGAACCCGGTGGGAGTAGTAGTGTCCATGGGCGGGCAAGTGCCAAATAACTTGGCGTTAAAACTTCATACTGAAGGGGTCAAAATTTTGGGAACTTCACCCGAACAGATAGATAATGCGGAGAGCAGGCAGAAGTTTTCCCAAATTTTAGATAATCTCGGCGTTGATCAGCCGGAATGGAAAGAGCTAATCGACGTGTCTTCGGCAAAAGAGTTTGCCACTCGAGTCGGATATCCGGTGCTGGTGCGTCCGAGCTATGTTTTGAGCGGCGCGGCTATGAGTGTTGTCTATAAAGAAGAAGATTTGGAATCTTTTTTACAAAAAGCGGTTGAGTTAAATACTGAACATCCCGTGGTAATCAGTAAATTTATCACCAAGGCGCGCGAGATTGAGCTTGATGGCGTGGCCAATCGCGGCGAGCTTTTTTGCTATGCGATCTCCGAGCATTTGGAAAATGCCGGTGTGCATTCAGGAGACGCTACGTTGGTATTTCCGGCGCAAAAAATGTATTTAGAGACCATGCGAAGACTCAAAAAAATTGCCAAAGAAGTAGCGCGGGCGCTCGAGATCACCGGGCCGTTCAATATGCAGCTTATTGCCAAAGATAATGACATCAAAGTGATTGAATGCAATTTGCGAGCTTCCCGCAGTTTTCCCTTTGTTTCCAAAGTGCTCAAGATTAATTTTATAGATATTGCCACTCGGTTTATGGTCGGGGAGCCAGTGCCAAAATTAAATCGCTCTTCGTTTGAACTTGACTATGTTGGAGTGAAGGCTTCGCAATTTTCTTTCACCCGGCTCAAAGGTTCTGATCCGATCACGCGCGTCGAGATGAGTTCGACAGGTGAAGTAGCATGTCTTGGCGACGATCTCAACGAAGCGTTTTTGAAAAGTATTATTTCTACTGGTTTTACTATTGAACCAAAGTCGGTCCTTTTGGCTATCGGTTCGGTGGAACAAAAGTTGGCATTTTTAGACGAGGTTAAGACATTACAGTCAATGGGCATTGTATTGTATGCTACCAATGGCACAGGAAAATTTTTGGCAGAGCATGGTATAGAGGCACAGGTACTAGACTGGAGCGGAGAAAATAATCAACCGGATGTGATTTCTTATTTAGGAAATAAAAAGATCGATTTAGTCATTGATATTCCGAGCAATGTCGAAAGAAACGGTGCAACAAATGGCTATGCAATCAGGAGAAAAGCCATTGACCAGAATATTTCTTTGATCACGAACTTAGAATTCGCGCGGCGGTATGTGAAGGCGGTGTATAAATATAAGATCAATGATTTGAAGGTAAAGAGTTGGGAGGAATATGTATAATTTGACAGGCTTTTATCTTTTCGGTACAGTAAAAATAGTATGATAAATACGCAAAGACAAAGTATATTTTTCTTTAGCTTTTACCGCTCGGTGAAGGCTCGATTTGCATATGTGTAGAATAGATTAAAAAATGCTAAATCAGAGAGCCTTCGCCAAAAGCGGAGGTTTTTTTGATTGTATAGATTTTTGAAAATTAGAAAAATTTTAAGGTTGTCGAGTGGTGTCTATGACACCTGGTCCCCAGGACGTCGCGGCGCTCGCGATGTTCGTGGATACCACCGGCAACTTTACTTTAAGTGGCTTACAAAAGCCACGGAGACATCAATGGATACTTCGATTTTGGATCATCTGCGCTCGTTGGGTCGGCTGCCGTGGAAGCGGTGCGGCCGCCGACCGATCAGGTATGCGATCGTGATCCGGCTGGTGGCCACATCAGTTCGGATGAACTGTGACTGCTGGGTGCACGGCCGGACCCGTGGAACCGTTGTCGACCTGCGGGTCTACACCGACGGCATAGTTCGCCACACCCTATGCGGTCAAGTGGTGGCCACTGTCGACGTGTCGTCGTTCCTCCCGCTCGAGGAGAGGCCTGCCAAGTGGGTTGACCCGTTCGAGTTGCAGTAGTTTGTTCTTTTCCGCCAACTCCGGGCGGCATAAATATTCGGAGCAAGGAGGAGTCATGAACGTGACACGTGCGCCACACACGTCAAAGTGGCTCTGAATTTGTGTACAACTAGCTTGTCTACAAATAAGGCAAAAAACTGTTCGATCACGCGAACGGTTTTTTGTTTGGAAAATTTTGTGTAAACAATTTATGTATGATAAGATTTGTTTGCTAAAAGATAATGTATGATCGATTTTGCTAAAGAATTAAACGCCGAACAGTTAGAAGTAGTATTGCACGGCGATGGGCCGTGTTTAGTTTTGGCCGGGGCTGGTAGTGGCAAGACACGAGTGATTACCTATCGCGTGGCGTATCTTTTGGAGCAAGGCATTACTCCAGAGCAAATCCTGCTCGTTACCTTTACCAACAAAGCCGCTGATGAAATGATTTCTCGTATGCAAAAGTTGACCGGTTCGAGTAGCCGGTTGCCTTGGGCCGGAACATTTCATCATATTGCTTATCGCATTCTACGACAGTATTCATCGCTATTAGGTTATAAAAATAATCTTGCCCCGTACCGAACCGCTGAAGGCGGTTCTGGTTCGGGGTTTACGGTCCTTGATAGTGATGATAGTGAAACGATTTTGAAACTCTGTGCCAAATCGTTTAAGACCGATAGCGGTCGTAATAAATTCCCCTCGGCTAGAGTCCTGCAATCAATTATCAGTTTTGCGCGTAACTCTGAAACGACTATTGAGCAGGTATTGGATTTGAAATACCCGCAATGGTTTGTTTTTCTTGATGCCATCAAAAGTGTAGCTCAGGAATATGAACAAAAAAAGAAAGAGGCCAATGCCATGGATTTTGATGATCTTTTGGTCAATCTGTCGGCGTTATTAAATAACGAACAAGTGCGGCAAAAGTATGCCCAGCAATTCAAGTATATCCTCGTGGATGAATACCAAGATACAAATAAAATCCAATCTTCGATTATCCGGAAATTCGGCTCCGCGCACAATAATGTGTTGGTAGTCGGTGATGACGCCCAGAGTATTTATTCGTTCCGCGCGGCTGATATTGCAAATATTTTGGACTTCGAAAAAGCTTATCCCGGCGCAAGAGTTTTTAAATTAGAAACCAACTACCGGTCAAGTCAGGAAATTCTCCAAGTGGCTAACGACGTGATTGCGAATAATGTCAGGCAATATAAAAAACAACTGAAGACCGTGTTTGCTAACGGACAAAAACCGTCTCTGCATCCGCAGATGGATCAATCTCTGGAAGCGGAATTTGTCACCAGTAAAATTTTGGAATTTTTAGACAAAGGTGTGCCAGCGCATGAGATTGCGGTTTTGTTTCGCGCCAGTCACCATTCACAACTACTCGAAATGGAATTGGTCAAAGCCAATATTGCCTATGATTATCGGGGTGGTTTGCGATTCTTCGAGCGGGCGCATGTCAAAGACGTGCTTGCGTACTTGCGAATATTTAATAACCTAACCGACACAGCCGCATGGATGCGGGTACTCATGCACGAAGAAGGTATTGGTCCGGCGGCCGCCGCAAAAATTGTGGAAGCTATAAAACATATTACAAATATTGACGAAGTAAGAGGGGTGGGAGAAAAAGTTTTGGGTGAAAAAGCGCGGCAAGGCTGGAGTAATTTCATGCGGGTTTGGGAGGCGATGCTTGAAAAAAGTAAGCAGGATATCGCAGGGCTCATCGATTCGATCCTCAGTTCTCCGTATAAAGAATATCTGGAAGCAGAATATATAGACAGTCGGGATCGATTAGAAGATATCAAGCAGATCCAAGTGTTTGCAAGTCAGTATGCTAACCTGGAAGAATTTTTTGCCGAAGCCAGTCTGCAAGAAGGATTTGGCAATAAAAATAATAACCAATCTGACAATAAAGAAAAAATAGTGTTGTCTACGATTCATCAAGCCAAAGGCTTGGAGTGGGCAGTGGTGTTTATCGTCAATCTCGCCAGTGGCGCGTTCCCGAATGATCGGTCGCTTCAGGAAGAAAATGGACTGGAGGAAGAGCGTCGGCTGTTCTATGTGGCTATTACGCGGGCAAAGCAGTATTTGTTTTTGACCTATCCTATGGCTTCCGGTGGGTGGGGCGATTCGCTCGCTGGTCCAAGCTTATTCCTTGGAGAGATAAGCGCTGATTTTTTGGATGATCACTCGTTGCTATCTTCTAATGGTTTGGTGCTTAACGACGAAGCTGCTGATGTGACGTATGTAGATGAGAATAAGCCGCTGAAAATTAAACCGGGGAGTTTTTTGCGTAGCCTCGAAGATCTTTGATTTTATTGGGTATTTTAGTGTTTTTGCCCTCATTTTCTATTGACTTTTTGGTCATTTTTTGGTATAATATTAAAGTTAATTAGTTAATTTTTGTGTATGAGTCATGATTCAATTGATCCAAGACGGGCATATGCGGACTGGAGATCATCACAGGAGCCTATCTCAGGTGAGATAAAGGAAAAGGCGCCGTCTTTTAGCGAGGTAAGCGATGGGCTATTTGAAAATTTAAAAGATCAGGTAAGAGAGCGATTGGTGAATAAGACCTCTTTTGGTACAGCCGAGGCATACTCTGTGGTACGTGAATTAGAAGGTGAAGCTGATAAAGTCAAATTTGGACGTGAAACATTAATAGACTTAAAAAGTAAGGAAGACGGTGCGCTGGATTATTATAAAACCGGTCACACTATTACGATCCCTACAGAACTTGGGAATTGGGATTTTAGTTTAGATGTATCTTTTATTAAAGATCAACAAAGAAATAAATTTGTATTATCTAAAATTTCCAACTGATCCGTAAATTATGACAGAAGGCCGAGATGGGAAGGGAATGCTAGAAGATTTTGCAAAAGCATCCGCATATGAAGGAAGGGCTGTTGTTTATAAAGGTGAGAATTTTGTAGTTTCGAAAATAGATTTGGAAAGAGCAACCGTTCACCTTCAGAAAGGTGGCAAAAAGATTGAGTATGCCTATCTGCCTGATTTTGCAGAAGCAATGAGAAAAAATAAACAGTAGAAAATAATCTAAATTAATTTTTGAAATATGGGGAATCGTGATGGGGAAAGTTTTAGAGGGGAACGAGAAGCACAGTTAGATCTTAGGTATGCTACAACTTTTGAGGAAATTGTAGATAAGATTGATCGGCTGGCTTTCAATGAGTATCTAATAGATAGTAGAGGAAACAAGCTGGAAAAGGCTCAAGTCAAGGCGAATATTGGGGTTGTAAAACAATTTTTTAGCAGTGAATTAGTCGTGCCCGAGGCTCATTTAAGTGCTTTAACTAGTAAATATGGCTTGAGAGATGCTGCAAGCAGAATAATCTCCGCGAGGGTTATGGCGAATTTTGAGAGTTCAGTCAGACGAGCGGGTGGGAAAATTAACAAATTAATAGAAGTGTTTAAACAAGTTTTGCAACAAAATATTATCTTTCAACAATTGAGGGTTGATCCGACTATGTGGATTCTTTTAAGGGATGAGAATAGCGGTTTAATAGATATGGGAAGCTATATTGCTCGTTTACAACAGATAGAAGTTGTATTAGCCCAGAATGTAAATACTCGTGCCAGAGATGCCTGGAATCTGTTTGATTCTTTTAATTTTGCTACCACTTATAATATTAATGATAGTGTCGCTGGTGCAATTAGGTCGAAGATCGTATTTGAGGATACGATGCCCGTGCCAAAATCTTAAGTTTTATCCTTGATTAGACGGAATGAAATGTATCTCGAGAGAATGTAACCTTGACAAATTCATTTTCATGCTATATACTCATACCCAGAACGTCCCCGCATGGGATTCTCCAAAGTGGAGAAAAAACTCGTGGCTGAGCTCATTTCGTTCAGTTTTTTTGTTTACTGCCAAAATTTTCGATCCGCCTAGGGCGGGGTGAAAATTTTGTGCACGTAAACAATCCGCCGCAGTCCCGCCAAGCGGGACGGAGCGCGGATACTCAAGTAATTTAGTATTTTAGAAATTAGAATTTATTATTTTAAATAGATTATGCCAACAATCAATCAGTTAATTCGTAAGGGCAGAACTAGCAAAAAAACCAAAAGCAAGGTTCCGGCTCTGCAATTTACCGTAGATAATTTACATAGACGCAAAACCATCTTTGCCAAAGGTGCTGCCTTCAAGCGTGGTGTTTGTACTAAGGTATATACCACCACTCCAAAGAAGCCAAACTCAGCTTTGCGTAAGGTTGCTAAGGTGCGTTTAAGTAATGGTATGGAAGTTATTGCCTATATTCCGGGAGAAGGACATAACTTGCAGGAACACTCCATCGTATTGCTTCGCGGTGGTCGTGTGAAGGACTTGCCGGGTGTTCGTTATCATATTGTTCGTGGTGTCTACGATGCTCAAGGCGTAGAAGGTAGACGCAAGGGTCGAAGTTTATATGGAGCCAAACGGCCGAAAGCTGGAGCAGCTAAGAAGTAATTCCTTTAATAATTGAAATCATATGAGAGGTGGAAAAAAAGATTATAAACGAGTGATTGCTCCGGATCCGAAATACGGTAATGTTGTGCTCGCAAAATTTATCAATCATATCATGGAGCGCGGCAAGAAAACTGTAGCTCAAACTATCGTATATGGTGCTTTTGATATAATTGCTGAGGCAAAAAAAGATCCAATGAAAGTATTTGAAGAAGCGCTAAAGACCGTCCAGCCTCAGGTTGAAGTTCGTTCTCGACGTGTCGGCGGCGCCAACTATCAGGTGCCAATGCCGGTAAGTGTAAGTCGTCAGAATGCGCTCACTTTCCGCTGGATCGTGGAGGCAGCCAGAAATAAAAAAGGTCAGGCCATGGCTCAAAAATTAGCAACCGTACTTATGGACAGCGCACAAGGTGTGGGTGACGCGATTAAGAAGCGTGATGATGTTCACAGAATGGCTGAAGCAAACAAGGCCTTTGCGCACTTTGCTCGTTTTGCTAAATAACTTTTTAGTGTTTAGTGATTAGTTTTTAGTATTTTATATTTTATATGCCTCGTGAATACCCTGTAGAAAAAACTCGTAATATCGGTATTATGGCGCACATCGATGCTGGTAAAACTACCACTTCCGAACGTGTGCTCTTTTATACCGGTAAAAAACACAAGATCGGTGAAGTGCATGAAGGTGAAGCGACTATGGACTGGATGGAACAGGAAAAAGAACGCGGTATTACTATCACTTCCGCGGCCACTACTTGTTTTTGGAAAGGACATCGCATCAACCTCATTGATACACCGGGCCACGTAGATTTCACTGTAGAAGTAGAACGCAGTTTGCGTGTGCTTGATGGTGCGGTTGCGGTTTTCGATGCTTCTCAGGGTGTAGAGCCGCAATCTGAAACTGTCTGGCACCAGGCTGATAAATACAATGTGCCTCGCGTGGCTTTTATCAACAAAATGGACAAGCTTGGCGCGGATTTTTACATGAGTTTTGATTCTATTATAGAACGTTTGTCAAAAAATGCCGTCGTGGCCCAATTACCTATCGGTCAAGACAGTTCTTTCTCTGGTCTCATCGATATTATCGAGCAAAAAGCCTTTAAATTTGAAGGTGCAAAAGGTGAAAACATCGTTGAAATTCCAATTCCAGATGACATGAAAGACAAAGTAGTTGAGTACCGAGCCAAACTTATGGAAAAGGTGGCCGAAGCCAACGATGAGTTGATGAATAAGTTTTTGAATGGCGAGACATTTAGTGTTCCAGAGTTAAAAGCGGGTATTCGTCAAATGGTCATCAAGGGTCAAATCTATCCGGTATTGTGCGGCTCAGCGCTTGCTAATATCGGCGTGCAGCTCATGCTTGATGCGGTCGTTGATTACTTGCCAGCACCGACTGATTTACCTGCGATTACCGGTAATAATCCTGATACCAATGTCGAAGAGACTAGACAAGCATCGGATAAAGATCCGTTCTGCGCCTTGGCTTTTAAAATTGCGACCGATCCATTTGTCGGTAAACTTATCTTCTTCCGTGTATACTCTGGAACCGTGAGTGCTGGCAGTTATGTCTATAACTCCAGTAACGGCGAGAAGGAACGTCTAGGTCGCATTGTTCGTTTGCATGCCAATCAGCGTGAAGATGTGACTGAAGTTTATGCAGGTGAGATTGCCGCCGCTATCGGCCTTAAGGATGTTCGTACCGGTGACACGTTGTGCGATGAAGACAAGCCAATGGTCTTATATCGCCCAACCTTTGCCGAGCCGGTCATCTCCATGGCTATTGAGCCAAAGACCAAAGCTGACCAAGAAAAAATTGGTTTGGCTTTGCAAAAACTCGCCGAAGAAGATCCAACCTTCAGAGTGCATACTGACGAAGAAACTCTACAGACCATCATCGCAGGTATGGGTGAATTGCACCTCGATATCTTGGTTGATCGTATGAAGCGTGAATTTAAGGTAGAGGCTAATGTCGGCAAACCGCAAGTAGCCTACAAAGAAACCATCAAGATGTCTGCCGAAGCCCAGGGTAAATATATCAAGCAGTCTGGTGGTAAGGGTCAGTACGGTGATTGCTGGATCAAAGTAGAGCCGCAAGAACAAGGTAAAGGCTATGAATTTGTGGACGAAGTCAAAGGCGGTGTCATTCCTCGTGAATTTATCCCGGCTGTAGAAAAAGGTATCAAAGCCTCACTCACTCGCGGTATCCAGGCTGGTTATCCGGTCGTGGATATCAAAGCTACCGTCTATGATGGCAGTTATCACGAAGTTGACTCTTCCGAAATGGCTTTCAAGATGGCTGGTTCTATGGCTTTCCAAGCTGCTTGCAAGAAAGCTAATCCGGTAATCCTCGAGCCAATCATGAAGGTAGAGGTTACCACTCCGGAAAGCTACATGGGTGATGTGATCGGCGACTTGAACTCCAAGCGCGGACAGATCCAAGAAATGTTTGACAGAGGCCAGATCAAAGTCATCAAAGCGATTGTGCCACTCGCAAGCATGTTCGGCTATGCCACCACACTGCGCAGTATTTCTCAGGGCCGGGCCAACTATTCGATGGAATTCGGCAACTATGCTGAAGTGCCAAGAAATGTGGCCGAAACCCTAATTGCCGGCAGTCAAAAATAACTATTTGCAGAACAAAAAACCAGCGTTTGATGCGCTGGTTTTTTTGTGATAGGATTTTAGAATAAATAAGCTTAGTATGTCATTAGAAAATGGTGGCAATAAGGTGCCGGAATTAGAACAGCAAGAAAAAATAGATTCATCGCTGTCAGGGCCGTTGCGGAACGCCCTTTTCTTATTTTTAGAACATGCTCCTGTAGGCACGAAATTATTTGTGGTTGATAAATTCACCTCTGGTAAGTATCCAACGGGACGGTTTGTGTCCGATCGTGAAACCGGTATCGGTGAGATACGATTTGCAGACACGGTTGAAAAAGGTACGATTCAGATATATTTAGGCAATAACACTTGGAAAGTTGTGGAAATGCCGATGGATGGTATGCAACAAACAGCCGGTCGCGGTGATCGTTTTTTTGGCAGATATCTAAGTTTGGATGCGGAAAGTTTTCGTGCGGTTCGAGAGTTCCAACAGAAATATTCCGAAAGACAGGATAGAGGCAAATCGAAAGATTTTGGAATAGTGATGGGTGCCGGACCACAGAGGTCTGAAAAAATAGAGCCACACAAAAGCCCATTTGAACAATTGTTAGAGCGTTATGGTTTGGCCAGTGAGAGGATAGCTCCGTTTAACACGGTGCAGGATGTCGTAGAGAAAATTTTTTTAGATTCCGGACATCCCTATTTTATTGATATTCAAACCCAAGAAGGGCAGGAAGAATTTTGTCAAACATGGTTTGAAACCTGTGGCCGACGTTCCCCTAGGCCGTTTGTTCCACCAGAACACATTCTCAAAAGATGGGTGCCTACAGAAAAGTTTCCGGACAAGGTTGATAAAGACGAAGGTGATTTTAGGTATCTTGTTTTATTGGCGCAGAGTAGAGTTGTTACAAATTTATTAGAAAAAGGCGATAAAAATGAGATTGCCCTGCCTTTGTTTACGGAGACAAGTGGTTATATAGACATCATGGATTGGCGCGAGGTTGATCCGCAAAAAACAGACTCCTGGGGCAAATCTTTTTTAGAAAGTCCGTCAGCGTCAACGCCGCTTCTTGAGAAGTTTGGTATTATTGGGGTGATGACAACTCGCGAGGGTATAGACAAGGCTTTGTGGGAAGGAGATCCGGGCGATTACGAACCTTCGCAATTACATAAGCAGGTCATCACTGATATGGGCTTTGACCCAACGGAGTATATGTTTCGTCTTGTAGATTATGGAGAGTATTTTCGATTGGCTCCTCGATTAGGGTGGGGTATTCTTGAGACGCATTTTGATGGTTACGGAATAGACATAACAGATCCCGATCAGAGAAGGTATGGCTTGTGCTGCAGTACTAAGGATTGCGGTCAGGTGCCGCACGCAAATTTCTCGGATCCTAAAAAAAAGTTGGCTGTACGTTTGGTCTTGGTGCGTCGTTAAATTTATAATTTGACTTAAAATTTTTTAATGGTAAGATACGATTACTATTTCTGAAATCATATTATATGCTACAATCACAGCTCAACAGGATCATAAAGTTAATCAAAAAAACTGGAGATAAAATGGCTATTTTAGACAATGAGACTGACTCAGCCCTGATGGTTATGGAATTGGATGCGTACGAAAAGATGATAGAAAAACCTGAGACAAGCGAACAGCTATCGATCCAGCCTCAGGTGCAGATAGAGAGATTGACCGAAGAAGAGCTGATGGAAAAAATAAATAAAGATGTAGCGCTTTGGCGAGCGTCTAACGACAAGGAGCGCCTAGAAAAATTTGATTTGGAGGAAGTGGCAGTCAAAAAAAGCGTTGCTCAAACAGCGTCACATGTACCCGAAAATAGGCTAACTGTAGAGAAAAATATGCCGATTAGCCAGTCAGACAGGCATATTTCTCGGGATAGCCAGACAGGCGTTGAAGAATCGGCTGCTGATATCGTTTCAGAAGAAGATGAAGAGAAATTTTATCTAGAGCCAGTTGAGTAGTAAGTGTATCCACAGGTTATCCCTTATTTTTACAGGGTTAAGCCCTTGCAAAGTTTTTGGAGTTCTGATATAATGGCTACGTTGTGAAAAAAATCACAATTTTTCTATAAATTTTATTTAAAAATACTTATACGGCTGGACAAAAAATCTGTTCCGACCACTCGGAATAGTGCCGTCAAACGTTTAATTTTATGGCTGAGTTTGTACGAAACAAGCCACACGTAAATATTGGTACTATCGGTCACGTTGACCATGGTAAAACAACTTTGACTGCCGCTATTTTGGCAGTACTACGAGGTCGCGGCGGTGCTGCTTCCAATAAAGGTGTAGACGATTTGGATAAATCTCCAGAGTCAAAAGCTCGTGGTATTACCATTTCTACTGCTCACGTAGAATACGAAACCGACAACAGACACTATGCTCACGTTGACTGTCCAGGTCA
>CAZETA010000011.1:6272-25338 GCA_964514995.1 uncultured Gammaproteobacteria bacterium | reverse complement strand
ACGTAGAATACGAAACCGACAACAGACACTATGCTCACGTTGACTGTCCAGGTCATGCTGACTATGTCAAGAACATGATCACTGGCGCTGCTCAGATGGATGGCGCGATCTTGGTAGTTTCTGCTGCTGACGGCCCGATGCCTCAGACTCGTGAACATATTTTGCTTGCTCGTCAAGTAGGTGTGCCATATATCGTTGTTTTCTTAAATAAAGTCGATCAAGTTTCTGATCCGGAACTCGTTGATTTAGTTGAAGACGAAGTCCGTGATTTGCTTAAGAAATATAGCTTCCCTGGCGACACCACTCCAATCATCCGTGGTTCTGCTCTTCAAGCCTTGCAAAATCCAACTGACGAAGCTGCGGCTAAACCAGTTTTGGATTTGATGAAAGCGGTTGACGAGTATATTCCACAGCCACAACGTGATGTAGATAAGCCATTCCTCATGCCTATCGAAGATGTGTTCTCCATTGAAGGTCGTGGAACTGTAGTAACCGGTCGTTTGGAAAGAGGCGTGGTACACATTAACGACGAAGCTGAAATCGTCGGTATGCGCGAAGGTACTGCCAAGACTGTAGTTACTGGTATTGAAATGTTTAATAAACAACTTAAAGAAGGTCAAGCTGGTGATAATGTCGGTTTGTTGCTCCGCGGCACTAAGAAAGAAGAAGTGGAACGCGGTATGGTTATTTCTAAACCAGGCACCATCACTCCTCATACTGAGTTTGAAGGTCAGGTGTATATCTTGACCAAAGAAGAAGGTGGCAGACATAAGCCATTCTTCAAAGGCTACAAACCACAGTTCTATATCCGCACCACTGATGTAACTGGTGAGGTAGAATTGGCTGCCGGCACTGAAATGGTTATGCCTGGCGATACTGTTGGTTTTACTGTTAAATTAATTACTCCGGTCGCTATGGAAGAAAAGATGAATTTTGCTATCCGTGAGGGTGGTAAGACTGTCGGTTCCGGAGTAGTAACTAAGATTCTAAAATAATTAATGGGTGCCCCCGTTCAATTGCGAGCGGGGGCATTTCGCTCTTTATGAAAGATATGCAAAAAATAAAAAAACCAATCAGCAGTTCAGAAGAAGCTGGCAACAGAATTCGTATTAAAGTTCGGGCCTACGATAATAAAATTATTGATCAGGCCACTAAAAATATTATTGAAACCGCGGAGAGAAGCGGCGCCACTATTGTCGGACCAATACCGTTGCCTACCGAAAAAACCAAGTTTACTGTCAACCGATCTACGTTTGTGCATAAAGATGCTCGTGAGCAGTACGAAATGAGAGTCCATAAGCGATTGATTGATATTTTGAATCCTACCCCTAAAACAGTAGACGCTTTGATGAGTCTGCAAGTTCCTGCCGGGGTTGATATTGAGATCAAAATGTAGACCCTTGACAGATTGAAAAAAATATTGTAAAATCTAGAAAAAGTTTATTTTGATGGAGTAAATAAGATGCTAAGCAAAACATTTACACAATCAAAAAAAACTGGAGGAAAAATTATTTAAAATTTATACACAAAGCCATTCGTAAAACCTGCAGGTTATTTTCCGCGGGATACAAATCGCCTTTAGTAAAATTTCGGCGATTAAGAAAGGCTAGAAACGAGAAGGCTTGACTTTTATCAAGCGGTCTCGTTTCTAGTTTTTTGTTAAAAGAATTATTAATGGTCCGACCCCGCAGCTGTGGGGCGACGGAAATAGAATCGGTAGTATGAAATTCATTTTAGGTAAAAAGTTAGGGATGACGCAGGTTTTCTTGGAAAATGGTGCGGTAGTACCCGTTACTAAAGTACAGGCAGGCCCTTGTCAAATAGTTGCAGTACGCGACGACCAGCACGAGGAAACAAAATCCGTGCAGATTGGTTTTGGAGAGACAAAAGATAGCCGATTGACCAGACCGGAATTAGGACATTTGAAAGATTTGGATAAAGTAAAAAATTTACGTAGTTTTAGAGTAGAAAAAAATGCCGAGCTAAAGAGAGGGGATGCTATTACGGTTGATGCTTTTTCTGTTGGCGACAAAGTGGTTGTGGTCGGAGAATCAAAAGGTAAAGGTTTTGCAGGTGTGGTAAAGCGCCACCATTTCCGCGGTGGACCTGCCTCTCACGGTCATAAAGACAATCTGCGCATGCCGGGGTCAATCGGTGCTGGCGGTGTGCAAAGAGTTTTTAAAGGCATGAGAATGGGTGGTCATATGGGTACCGATCGAGTAACTATCAAAAATTTGGAAATTGTTGAGGTCCATCCTGAGACCAATGAGTTATACATAAAGGGTGCGGTGCCAGGTGGACGCAATGCGTTACTATGCATTAGCGCTGAGGGCGAGCTTAAATTAACGGCGACTATGGCTGGTTCAACTGACGCAGAGCCTGTAGCGGAATCAATTTCCGAACCAGTAGTAACTGAAGAAACACCTAACGAAAACAACTAGTATTGTTATTGTATGAAGATCAACGTCTACAATTTAGAAGGCAAGGTAACCGGTGAAATGAATTTATCGGAGGCTGTGTTTGGTATAAAGATCAAACCAGAAGTCGTACATGAGGTGTTTGTAGCTCTTACCAACAACCAAAGAGAATCGTGGGCTGATACGAAAGGCAAAGGCGAAGTTCGCGGTGGTGGTAAGAAGCCTTGGCAACAAAAAGGCACTGGCCGCGCTCGTCACGGATCTATTCGTTCTCCGATTTGGAAAGGCGGAGGTGTCACCTTTGGTCCGCTATCAGTTCGTAATTATAAAACTAAGATAAATAAAAAGTTGAAACGATTGGCTACTCAAATGTGTTTGGCTGATCGCGCTCAGCATAACGCTTTGATGGTAGTAGAAGATTTTAATTTTTCCGAACCGAAAACAAAGGCTTTTGTACAGTTTATTAAAGCTTTGCCAGTGCAGTTTAAAAGTTTGCTCGTTCTTACTCCGGGTAAAAATCAAAATTTAGTACGAATGACCCGAAATGTGTCGTCAGTAAAAACTGTGCGAGTTGAGGATGTTAATGTTATGGATTTGCTTTCTACTGCCGCTGTGATAATTAACAAACCGGGTGTAGAAAAATTGGAGGCCGCTTTAAGTAAAAATTAGGATTTAGAAAAATATGGGTTTATTAAATAGCTGGTTACAAAAAAAAGACAAAGATCAATTAAAGGATGCTGGTGAAAAAAAGACCCGTTCAATTAAGGTTGCTAAAGAAATTGTAAAGAAATCAGCCCCCGAAAGTGCAACTAAAACAAAACATGTGAATCGTGCCAAAACAGAAGATAAGGCGGTTCCCACTAAAAACAAACTTACATTGAGTGAAAATAGTACCGCTTATAAAGTGCTAGTCAGGCCGCTTGTGACTGAAAAAAGCGCTGTTGCTGAGAGTGGAAATAAATACAGTTTTGTAGTCAGTAACACTGCCAATAAAAATCAGGTGAAACAGGCGGTCGCTGAAGTGTATGGGGTTAAACCCGCGAAAATTAATATTATGAATATCGATGGCCGTGTCGTTCGCTTTGGTCGCGGTATGGGAAGACGCAGTGATTACAAAAAAGCAATTGTGACTTTGCCGGCAGGCTCAGCAATTGATATTCATGCAGGAGTTTAAAATGTATGCCAATTAAGATTTATAAACCAACCAGTGACGGCAGAAGACATTCAAGTGTGGATGCGTTTTCTGATATTACAAAAAAACAGCCGGAAAAATCTTTGATTGTTCGTTTGAAGTCTCATTCCGGACGCAATAATCAGGGTGTTCTAACGGTTAGACACCAAGGTGGAGGAGTGAAGCAGTTTTATCGTTTGGTTGATTTTAAGATGCAGAAACTTGATGTTGAAGCTACGGTTTTGTCAATTGAGTATGACCCAAATAGAGGTCCTCGCATCGCGTTGGTGCAATACGCCGACGGTGTGAAGTCTTATATCTTGGCCCCTCAAGGACTAAATGTTGGTGATAAAATCATGTCTTCAAAAAAAGCCATTGAAGCTACTGTGGGCATGCGTATGCCGCTTGGATTTGTCCCAGTGGGTATGTTTGTTCATAATTTGGAGTTAACTCCGGGCAAAGGCGGTCAGTTAGTTCGTGGAGCTGGGTTGGCTGCTCAGATTCTTGGCATTGAGGAAAATTATGTTCTCGTTAAGCTTCCTTCTGGTGAAGTGCGAAAAGTTTTGAAAGAATGTGCAGCTTCGGTTGGTACGATGGGGAATGCAGATTATGGCTTGATTCGTTGGGGAAAAGCCGGACGTAATCGTATGCGCGGCATTCGGCCTAGAGTCAATGGTAAGAATATGAACCCGGTTGATCATCCTCATGGTGGTGGTGAAGGTCATAATCCAATCGGTCAGAAACGAGGTCCGCAAACTGTTTATGGTAAACCAGCAAGAGGTGTTAAGACCCGCAAACCGAGCAAGTGGAGCGATAAGTTTGTTGTTAAATCTCGGAAAATAAAATCTAAGTAATTTATATGTCTAGAAGTTTAAAAAAAGGCCCTTACGTTGATCCGAGAGTACTCAGTAAAGTTTTAAAGATGAAGGCTGGAGGAAAAAGACAGGCGATAAAGACATGGTCCCGTGCCTGCGTCATCTCCCCAGAGATGGTAGGTGTGAATTTTTCAGTTCATAATGGTAAAGATTTTTTGAATGTGTTGGTGGAAGAAAATATGGTAGGCCATCGCTTAGGTGAATTTGCTCCGACAAAGAAGTTTATTCGTCATGGTGGTAAGATGGCTAAGGATCAAGAAAGCACAGCTACGGCCGCTCCGGCTAAGCCAGCTGCAGCCAAGAAATAATTTGTATAAATTTATCTATAAATAATAACCTGCGTAATTCGTACATATGACCGAAGTAACCGCAAAATTGAGATTTCTAAGAATGGGCCCTCGAAAGGTTCGTCTTGTGGCTGACATGATTCGCGGTAAGAAAGTTGTCAGAGCTTTGGATGTACTGTCCGTAGTGCCAAAAAAAGCCGCATTACCAATAATAAAATTATTGAATTCTGCCGTGGCAAATGCGAAACATAATCACTCTTTGGCAGTTGAAAATTTAAAAATATCCCAAATTTATGTCGATGGCGGACCTGTTCTGAAAAGATCAATGCCGAAAGCCCACGGACGAGCCACTCCGATTCGAGAGCGAACCAGTCATATCACTATCGGATTGTCTGTTTTTGAGAAAAAAGATAAGAAATTAGAAAAATAAGAAATTAGAAATTTTAATATTATGGGTCATAAAGTACATCCGAAAATTCACCGCATACCGACTATCTATTCTTGGGATTCCAAATGGTTTGCAAAATCTAAGCAGATGCCTTTGTTTTTGAAGCAGGAAACAGCTATTAGAAAACTGCTAAGCAAAAAATTAAAAGATTCGTTGCTTGATGGCATCAGTATTGAAAGAACCCCAAAAGATTTGACTGTGTATATTCTTTCCGCCAAACCGGGGACTATTATTGGTCGCGGCGGACAGGGGTTGGAAGGTTTGTGCAAACAGATTGAGCGAGAAATTTTGCAACAAAAATTGAAAGTCAAAATCAATGTTTTAGAGGTCCGCCAACCATCTCTGTCAGCTCAGATTATGGCGCAAAACGCTGCTACTGATATTGAGAAACGATTTCCATTCCGCCGCGTGATGAAGCAAGTGATAGAGCGAGTCATGACCGCCGGAGGCTTGGGTGTCAAAATTTGCATGAGTGGGCGTTTGAATGGAGTGGAGATCGCTCGTACCGAAAAATTAAGCGCCGGTAAAATGTCCTTGATTACTTTACGTAGCGATGTTGATTATGCGTTGGCCGAGGCTCAAACGCTATATGGAAAGATCGGTATTAAAGTTTGGATATATAAGGGCGAAGCTTTTGGTCGTCGTGATAAGTTTGCCAAAAAAGAAGATGATGTTAAGATGGAACAAAGAAAAAAATAATTTGCGCGTATGTTATTACCAAAAAAAGTATTACACAGAAAATGGCATAAAGGCCGAAGGAGAAATTTGGGCGTAGCCACCCGCAGTAATTTTGTTGCTTTTGGCGAGTATGGCATCAAAAGTGTCGAGCATGGATGGGTTAGTAGTCGTCAGATTGAAGCCATCCGCCGAGTTTTGACCAGATATGTAAAAAAAGGCGGAAAAATTTGGATCAGAATTTTCCCTGACAAGCCAATCACCAAAAAAGGCAATGAAACGCCGATGGGTGGTGGAAAGGGCGCTCCGGATCATTATGTAGCCGTCGTCAAACCAGGAACCGTTATGTTTGAAATGGGCGGTGTGCCTGAGAAGGATGCTAAAGAAGCCATTGATTTGGCTGCTTACAAAATCAGCGTTAAAACTAAGTTTGTCACTAAGCACTAAGGGATATGTCATGGGAAGATTTTAAAAATAAAAATAAACAGGAACTGAGTGAACTGCTCTCAGAAAAAAGAAACGAATTGCGCGCGCTTCAGTTTCAAGCGCACAGTCGTCAGTTGAAGCAGGTTGGCGCCATCAGCTCTCTTAAAAAGGACATTGCTCGCATCAGTATGTTGTTGGCAAGTTTTTCTAAAAAGCAATAATTTATATGTCAGATAAACAAACGAAAGTAGAGAATGTTAGAAAATTTGAAGGTGAAGTTGTTTCCACGACCATGCAAAAGACCGTAATTGTTAGAGTTGATTCGATGATTTTGCATACTAAATATAACAAAAGTTACAAATCAAGTCGCAGGTATGCGGCGCATGATGAAAAAGGTCTGGCAAAAAAAGGTGATAGAGTAGAGATTGTTGAATGCAGACCTATTTCAAAAACAAAAAAATGGAGACTGGTGCAAGTTTTAAAGCCCTAAAGTTTATAAAGTTCAACGTAGAAGTATATGATACAACATCGTACAATGCTAAAAGTTGCTGATAACAGCGGTGCAAAAAAATTACAATGCATTCGTGTTTTAGGTGGTTATAAGAAAAGATACGGAATCATTGGCGATATTGTAACCTGCGCGGTTAAGGAAGCTTCTCCGCATGGCCTAGTTAAAAAAGGCGAAGTAGTGCATATTGTTATTGCCAGACAGCGAAATGCTACACGTCGTCCAGATGGGACTTATATTCGTTTTGATGACAATGCCGGGATTATTATTGATCGCAAGAGCAAGGAGCCAAAAGGGACACGTATTTTAGGGCCTGTAGCCAGAGAGTTGCGCGCCAAAGGTTTCCAAAAAATAATTTCTTTAGCCCCCGAAGTTTTGTAAAATCAGGTTAGCTGAATATACCCAAATATGAAAATAAAAACCAACGATCAAGTCAAAGTTATGAGCGGAAAAGATGCTGGTAAGACCGGCAAAGTTATTCAAGTTTTTCCTAAAGACGAGAAGGCGGTAGTAGAAGGTGTCCACGTGATGAAAAAAAACATGAAGGCAAACAAGAGTGGTGAGAAAGGGCAAACAATAGAACTTGCCGCTCCCCTCCATATCAGTAAACTACAGCTGGTATGTCCTAAATGCAGCAAGATTACCCGAGTTGGATACAAGTTGGACGGTCGTGAGAAAAAAAGAATTTGTCGCAAGTGCAAAGAATTAATCGATTAAATCAAGTACCCGGTTGGTAGTCCGCAGTTTACAGATCGCGAATTGAGAACTGACGACTGCGAACTGTAAAAATAGATAGTTAAGACATATAATCTCATTCGTTCGAAAATGCTAACAAGTTATCATTTTGCTCACTCATATCGATTATGAAAGTTAATTTATACGAACAATACAAAAAAGAAATGGTGCCTGCGCTGCAGAAAGAATTTGGTTTTAAAAATGTGATGCAGGTGCCACGATTAAAAAAACTGGTGATAAATGCCGGCATTGGTCGATTTGTGAAAGAGCCTCGGTTTATTGATACCGTTGAAGCGACTTTGGCAAAAATTACGGGACAAAAACCGATTCGTACGAAGGCTAAAAAAGCGATTTCTAACTTTAAGACTCGGGCTGGCATGGAAATCGGTGTGGCTGTCACTTTGCGCGGAGTTAAAATGTATCAATTTTTAGAAAAATTAGTTTCTATTACTTTGCCTCGCGTGCGTGACTTTCGCGGATTATCTGAAAAAAGTTTTGATAAGAACGGAAATTACACCATTGGTTTTAAAGAGAATCTCGCCTTTCCTGAGATCAAGGCTGATGAGATAGAAAAAATTCACGGACTACAGATTATTATTAATACTAACGCAAAAAACAAGGCAGAAGGCAAAGCCTTATTAACTCACTTAGGATTGCCTTTCGTTAAATAACCCTATGGCTACACAATCGCAAATTGCAAAATCAAACAGAAAACCAAAATTTTCCACCAGAATCGTGCGACGTTGCTGGCAGTGCGGCAGAAATCGGAGTTTTATAGGAAAGTTTGCGTTGTGCAGAATCTGCTTTCGTGAATTAGCGAACCAGGGGAAAATTTCCGGCGTGCGTAAATCAAGCTGGTAATATTATTTATTTAATTAACCAATCAACCAATACACAAAATATGATGACGGATCCTATCGCTGATATGTTAACCCGCATACGAAATGCTTCTTTGGTACATAAAAAAGAAGTAGTATTGCCATACTCCAAAATCAAACTGGCGATTGCCAACATTTTGGTGAAGGAAGGTTACTTGAAAAAAGCCGAGGAAAAAAAGGATGTTCATCCATATATTTTGTTGACACTTGAGTATCGCAACGGCGCGCCGGCAGTGACAGTTATTAAGCGTGTCAGTAAGCCAGGCCACAGAAGGTATGTTAAAAAAGATGAAATTGAAAAGGTCTTAAGTGGGTTTGGGTTGGCTATTTTATCAACGCCAAAGGGATTGTTGACTGATATCCAAGCCAAGCAAGAACAAGTAGGCGGAGAGTTGATTTGTGAAATCTACTAAACCACGATAAACCATACATGTATGTCAAGAATAGGCAAGCAAAAAATTATATTACCAGCCGGAGTTACAGCCGCCATCGAAAAAAACCAGGTGATTGTTAAAGGGCCAAAAGGCGAATTGAGGCAGACGATTCATCCAAGGGTTGTGTTGGCTTTAAGTGGGAATGAAATCAGTGTTTCCGTAATTGATGAAAATAATAAACAAGATCGTTCCTTGTGGGGAACTGTTTCTAGTCTGGTTCAGAATATGGTGGAGGGCGTGACAGCGGGTTTTAAGAAGCAGTTGGAAATAAACGGCGTTGGTTATAAGGTTGCTTTGAAAGGTGCTAATCTGGCTCTTGAAGTAGGTTTTTCTCATCCTGTAGAGGTTAAGCCGCTGCCAGGGTTGAAATTTTCTGTTGATAAAAATATTATTACCATTGAGGGAGCGGATAAACAGTTGGTCGGTGAAATGTCTGCTCAGATCAGAAAGATAAAAAAGCCTGAGCCATATAAAGGCAAGGGTATTAAGTATACGACCGAAACTATTCGTCGCAAAGCAGGCAAGACAGCTGCTAAGACTGCCGCTTAAGGGCTTATAGTATATTGCTAATAGTAAAAAATTGTATGAAGCGTTTATTTCAAAAAAACAAAAGCAAATTACGAGAACTCCGCCATTTAAGAGTGCGGAAAGCGGTAAGTGGTACAGCTGTTGAGCCTCGTCTGTCTGTTTTTCGTAGTAATCGAGGAATGGCTGTTCAGCTTATAGACGATGTGTCCGGAAAAACCCTGTGTTATGCTGATGCAAAGGAAGTGAAAGAAAAAGCAAGTAAAGACAAATCCGGAAAAGTTGCTGTTAGTTATAATTTGGGCGGAATTTTGGCGGCAAAAGCAAAAACAAAAGGAATTGCAAAAGTTCGATTTGATCGCGGTGGATATAAATATCACGGTCGTGTAAAAGCCTTGGCAGACGGAGCTAGAGATGGCGGGCTCATTTTTTAAGGGCTGAAGGCCATATAATCTCATTCATTCAAAATATTCTAACAAGTTAAATACTTTTATTCATTCATTTCGATTATGAGTAAACCAATGGGTAGAAAATCAGATAAGCCAAGAGAAAAACCTGAATTTGATCAGTATATTTTAGATTTGGCTCGCGTTACCCGTGTTACCAAGGGTGGTAAACATATGAGTTTTCGCGCTGGCGTTATTTTAGGCAATCGTCATGGCAAGGTTGGTTTTGGGTTGGCCAAGGGTAAGGATGTGCAGCTGGGAGTAGACAAAGCCATGCATCAAGCCAAAAAACATATGATTACTATCCCGATTGTAAATGAAACTATTCCTCATGCTGTTACCTGTAAATTCAAAGCTGCGACTATATTTTTAAAACCGGCACCGAAAGGCTCTGGGATTATTGCTGGCGGCGCGACTCGAGCTATGCTTGAACTTGCCGGTATTCCAAATGTATCTTCAAAAATTTTAGGTAAAACAAAAAACAAAGTCACCATTGTTAAAGCGACCTTTAACGCCTTGCAGATGTTCAAGAAATCTCAGCCAAAAGAAATGACCGCAAAAGAAACCGCCGCTGTTACAGAGGCAGTATAATTTTTTATTCTTTATACTTTGGCATATGTCCTTACATGTCCATACAATTCGTCCGGCTAAAGGGGCCAAGCATGCTAGTAAGTTGCTTGGTAGAGGTAGCGCGTCTGGCCATGGTACGACCGCTGGTCGTGGTGGCAAGGGTCAGACAGCCAGGTCCGGTGGTGCTCATGGCACTGTTCGTCGCGGCTTCAAATTTCAATTACAATCAACTCCGAAACTTCGTGGTTTTACCAGTCCTCACAAGAAACCAGCCGAGGTGTATTTGTCTGATTTACAAAATATGTTTGCGGATGGGGAATTGGTAAATATTGCCTCTTTAAAAGAAAAAGACCTGATCAAATCAACGGTAAAAACCGTTAAAGTATTATCTACTGGTGAATTAAGCAAAAAGTTGGTTTTTGAAGGTGTTTCATTCACCAAATCTGCCGAGGAAAAAGTTAAATCCGTAGGCGGAGAAATAAAGTAGGTTCTAGCTGAGTAGCCTCTTAGTTTTTTAGGAAATAAATCCTAAAGCTAATGAGCGGATAAGTTACATGCTAATAAGCTGTTTCTATGTGGGAAAAAATACAGCAAATTTGGAAAATCAAAGATATTAGAAATAAGATCTTGTTTGTGATTGGTATGCTCGTAGTGTTTCGTTTAGTAGCACACATCCCAATTCCGGGAGTTAATCTCGACAACCTTCGCCAGTTTTTAGCGGGTAACCAGATTTTTGGTTTGCTTGATGTGTTTTCGGGTGGTACCATGAAGAATTTTTCTATCGTTATGCTTGGGGTTGGTCCGTATATAACCGCTTCTATTATTTTCCAATTACTCACTATGATTGTGCCGAAATTGGAAGAGTTGTCCAAAGAAGGTGAGTCTGGTCAGCAAAAAATTAACATGTATACAAGGTTTTTAGCTGTACCATTGGCGCTCTTGCAATCTTTTGCGATGATAAAGGTGCTAAACAATTCCACCCTGCCAATTGTAACTGATTTAAGCGTATTCCATCTTTTTATTATCATGATGACCATTACCGCCGGCACCATGTTTTTGATGTGGGTTGGCGAGCTTATCTCGGAGAAGAAAGTTGGCAACGGCGTTTCTCTTATCATTTTTGCCGGGATTGTTTCCAGTTTTCCCGGTGCCATTCGTAATTTTTTTATCAATTACAATTCGTCTGATTTCTACACCTTCGTGCTGTTTGCCGGGATCGCCATTTTGACCGTAGTTGGCGTTGTCTTTATCAATGAAGGCCAGCGCAACATCCCGATTAGCTATGCTAAACAAGTTCGCGGTAATAATACTATGTACGGCGGTAACAGCACCCATTTGCCATTGCGTGTAAATATGTCTGGCGTGATTCCTATCATCTTCGCTATTTCTCTAGTTTTATTCCCATCTTTGATTGCTCAGTTTTTTGTTCAGGCAAATACAGCCTGGATAGCAAATGCGGCCATAACCACTATTAGGCTGTTCCAAAATCAACTATTTTACGGTATTGTGTATTTTTTGTTGGTTTTCGGTTTTACCTATTTCTATACTGCCATAATCTTCCATCCGCAAAAGATGGCTGAGAATTTACAGAAACAGGGTGGCTTTATTCCTGGTATTCGTCCAGGTATGGAAACCGAGAAGTATCTTGGCCAGACTATGAATAGAATCAATCTCACTGGCGCCTTATTTCTTGGTGTGATTGCGATTTTACCGCTTTTAGCTCAGTACTTTATGGGCACGCAAAATTTAGCCTTGGGCGGCACGAGCTTGCTTATCGTCGTTTCTGTAGCTATTGAAATTTCTAAGCAGATCAATGCGCAACTTACGATGCATGCATATGATACAGTGTAGATAAGATTGAGTTGAAAAGAATCGTAAAAAATGATAAAATAAAGAGGCTGAAAAGCCTTTTTTGGTTTAAATTTTAGATAAACAGCATGAAAAAGATAATCATTATGATGGGGCCGCCGGGATCTGGGAAGGGGACACAGGCCAAAAAGATTGCCGTCCAGTATGGGTATACGCATCTTTCTACCGGTGATTTGTTGCGCGGCTTGGCAGGTAAGACTGACCTGACTACTGAAGAGTCGCAGGCTTTGGAAACCATTAAACACGGCAATCTGGTGCCCGACGAGCTGATCTACAAGCTGGTTTTTCACAAGATAGAAGATAGTATACGAGCCGGCCAGGGAGTAGTTCTGGATGGGGCTGTGCGCACCGTAGAACAGGCGCAAAGCTTTAATCAATTTTTTGTTGATAATAATTTAAATCAAGAAGTGTTGGTTTTAGAAATTACTTTGACCAATGAAGAAGCCTTGCGTAGATTGTCCGGGCGCAGAGTGTGTGCTCGTTGCGGCGAGATTGTGCCGCTCAGCATGGCTGTTGATAGTTGCCAAAAATGTAACGGTGAGCTCATCGTGCGCGCAGACGATGATGCTGAAGTCATAAAATTGCGCATCAGGAAGCAAGGCAATAAAGCCATGGCACCAGTTATAGATTTTTATAGACAACTTGGTATTTTAAAGACTGTAGACGGTGTCCAGAGTATTGAAGAGGTGGAAAGGAGTATAGCAAAAATTTTAGAAATTAGTAATTAGAAATTCATGTTGCTATGTTAATCAAAACCGCTGAAGAGATACAATTAATTAAAGAAAACGGAGAGTTAATCGGAAAAATTCTAGAAGATTTGGCTAATTTGTGTAAGCCTGGCGTGACGCCGTATGAGATAGACAAAGAGGCGGAAAAAAGAATTGTAGCCGCAGGAGGCAAACCAGCCTTCAAAGGGTATAAAACCAGGTTTTCCGAGGTTGCTTTTCCCGCCACGATTTGCGCTTCGGTAAACGAACAGATCGTACACGGCATTCCGGGTAAAACACCTCTCAAAGACGGTGATATTTTTACGATTGATATCGGGATGGTGTATCCGGATGAGAAAATGCAAAAAAGAAATTCGAAATTGAAGCGGGGTTTCTATACGGATACTGCGCTTACTATTCCCATTGGGAATGTGTCTCCTAAAAATCGAAAACTAATTCAGGTTACGCACGATTCGTTGGAAGCTGGAATTGCCGCTGCGAAGCCGGGTAATTCGGTGGCTGATATTGGTAGGGCGGTAGAGAGCTGTGTGAAGTCTCAAGGGAAATACGGTATTATCAGAGATTTGGTTGGTCATGGCGTCGGGCATGAGGTGCATGAAGAACCGCGAATTCCTAATTATTATGATTCAAGTTTGGAGCATATTATCTTGAAGCCTGGCATGGTCATTGCCATTGAGCCGATGCTGTCCTTAGGCGGCTGGAGAGTAGTGACAGCTGACGATGGTTGGACGATAAATATGGCCGACGGTTCTAGGAGTGCTCATTTTGAGCATACTATTATTATCACTAAAACTGGCAATGTAGTAGCGACGAGAAGGCCAAGCGAGAAAATTTAATTATATTATCGTGAGCAATCTAAAGGGAATAAACTCCGCGTGGCGATCCTGCAGTTTGATAGTGTTAGCTATGCTTCATTGCTTTTCTTTTTGCAACGATAAAAACTTATGAACATTTTAGCGATTGATTACGGTACAAAGCATATCGGTCTGGCTCGAGCAAGTGACGGGATGGATTTGGTGTTGCCGTTTGGTGTCATTGATAATAAAGATCGGAATCAGGCTTTAGTGGCAATAGTAAAAATTATACAGGTAGAATGTATCGAGATGCTCGTTGTCGGCTTGCCAACCGGGTTAGATGGCAGTGAGAACAATAATACTGTTAAGGTCAGAAATTTTGCCGATGAGTTAAAAAGAAAAATCGCTGTTCCTGTTGTATTTATGACCGAAATTTTTTCTTCACAGACCGCTGATCGAATGGGGCAAGGGGTGAGTCGTGATGAAAAATCAGCTATGATAATTCTAGACAGTTATTTACAGAAACAAAAATCTCAACAGTAATTTTTTTCTATGCTATATTTTAGCAATATTTTAGGGGGGGAGATTAAAGATCAGGCAGATGTCGTCGCAGGGAAGGTGGAGGATATTATAGTTGCCAATGATGAGGGTGGATTCCCGCGAGTGGCTGGTGTGGTGACTGTTGGAAAAAACAAAAACAAAAAAATGATTCCGGCCGCCAGTGTGGAAACCTTTGGGAAAGACTATATTATTTTAAAGCACGTTTTTGAAGAGGTGGCCGCAGAGCTCCCGGAAGATAAAGATTTGGTCCGGCTCAAGGAGGTGGTTCTGGACAGACAAATCGTCGATATGGCCGGGATTCGCGTAGTACGGGTCAATGATTTACAGTTTGGCATGATACAAGGACAGATGTCTCTCGTCGCGTTGGATATTGGCAAAATGGGCTTGTTGCGACGTTTGGGTTTGGGCTGGTTGCATGTGGCCCAGCCGGAATTGTTGGAATGGAAAAACGTCCGTTTGTTAGGTGACAAAATACAGTTGTCTATGAGTGGTAAAGAGCTGGTGAAATTACATCCGGCCGATATCGCTAATATCATTGAGAAATTAAATCTCAATCAGGGCAGTGAATTGTTGCAAGCGCTTGATAAAAAGACTGCCGCCGAAGTGCTTGAGGAGTTGGAGCCGGAGATACAAAAAATCTTGGTGCAAAGTTTGGGGCCTGACCGAGCGGCCAGCGTTATGCAGAAAATGTCTGTCGACGAGTTAGTGGATTTGCTTCAGATGTTGCCTGATTATAAATCAAAAGAGATCATGCAGAGTTTACCTTCTGACAGCAGTCAGAAGGTAAAAAAGATCCTTTCGTATAATGAAAATACCGGTGGCGGTTTGATGACCACCGAGTACGTTTCTGCTTTATTAGACGACACAGTTCAAGATGTGGTTGAACAAATTAAAAAAACATACCCTGCGCACCGCAGTGTATATTTTGTATATATTGTGGATACAAACGGAGTTTTTAGAGATGTGGTTTCCGTCAGAAAGTTGTTAATTTCGGAGCCTAATCAACGTATGAAAGAGTTAATCGGCGATGATAACAAAGTAACAGCCTCACCCGATCAAGATGTGCTTGAGATCGCCGCTTTGATGACCAAATATAACTTTACGTCCGTGGCGGTCTTGGATGAGGGTAAAAAGTTATTAGGTGTTATCACGGTCGATGATGTTATGAGGCATTTTGTGCCTCATGCGTAGGATAGAGATTATTTTTATATGACTGTTACATCAAAGCATTTTTGGCCAAGAGTGATTTTCTTTTTTAGTGTGATTGGGCCGGGAATTATTGCGGCCAATGCGGATAATGATGCCGGCGGTATTAGTACCTACTCGCTTGTCGGGGCTATGTTTGGCACCAAGATGCTCTGGGTACTTTTTTTGATTACTTTTTCTTTGGCTATTACCCAGGAAATGGGTGTGCGAATCGGTTTGGTAACCCGGCAAGGATTAGGAGGCGTCATTCGAGAGAATTTCGGTTTAAAGCTCACGGCCTTAGCGATGTTTGCTATGCTTATTGCGAATCTAGGCACGATTACCGCTGAATTTGCTGGTATTGCTTCATCATTTGAAATTTTTAACATCAGTAAATATGTTTCGGTACCGTTGGCAGCCTTGGCTGTATGGCTGGTTTTGTACAAAGGTTCTTTTAAGGCGGCGCAAAAAGTATTTTTAATTTTTTCTGTTTTTTACATTGTATATATTATTAACGGTTTTGTAGTGCAGCCGGATTTTGGCCAGGCGTTTAAAAGTCTAATAACACCAACCATTGAATTTTCTAGTCCATTTCTTTTGGCTATGATAGCCCTTATCGGTACGACCATCACTCCGTGGGGTCAGTTTTTCATCCAGTCGTATGTGGTAGATAAAGGATTGGACCTCAAACACTACAAGGTGGAAAAGGCAGAAGTGTTTTTTGGAGCGTTGATTACTAACGTTGTCAGTTTTTTTATTATCATAAGCACGGCCACGATTTTTTTTAATCATGGGCTGCACATTACCGATGCCAAAGATGCTGCCATAGGTCTAGCGCCTTTGGCGGGCAAGTTTGCTCAGGCCTTATTTGCTTTTGGGTTGTTTAGCGCTTCTATGTTGGGCGCTTTTATTTTACCTGTGGCGACCGCTTATGCCATCTGTGAAGCTTTTGGTTGGGAATACGGCTTCAATACAAATTGGCAAACCGGGAAAATTTTCTACAGCCTAATTCTATTGGCCATTATCTTGCCCGCTTTGCTGGTCTTGTTGCCCAACATTTCTCTGTTAAAAATTATGATTCTTTCTCAAGATGTGAACGGGATATTACTGCCGATAATTTTGATTTTTGTAATGAAGATTATTAACAATAAAAAAATAATGGGTGAGCACACCAACAAACCGGTAGGGAACTTTATTGCCTGGCTTACGATCATCGGAATTATTACGGCGACAATAGTTTTGGTGGTCTCATCACTGCTATAGGTATGCTTGCAATTGTTTTGTCTCGGTACGATATTCGCGAGTTTGATCAGACTATATCTTTGTATACGCGAGAAGCCGGCAAGTTTGAAGTTTTAGCTAAAGGTCTCAAAAAAATTGTTAGTAAAAATTCTTCTAATTTGGAAATATTGTCAGTAGTAGAAGTAGAGATAATTAAAGGGAAAGGTACAGAATATCTGGGAAGAGTGCAGCCGGTTATGTTCTTTGAACATATTTATCTTGATTTAGATAAATCGTACGCAGCTTCATATATCTGTCAAATTGTAAATAAACATATTCTGCCCGGAGAGAAAGACGAAACGGTGTTTGATTTGTTGGTAGATTTTTTTGATTTTTTAAATAATGCCGAAAAAATAAATTCTTATCAACTTATAACTGCGTTTATTGCCAAACTTTGGCATCAATTTGGCTTTAGTCAACAAGAGGGAGTTTTGGCAAACTGGGCAGTGGAGGATTGGGAGAATGTTAATAGGGCTATCATATCTCCGTTAGAACAGGTCAGAAATTATGAGCATGCGCATCAATTTGCCGAGTATCATAGCGGGGCTAAACTTGCCAAATTTATAAAACATGATAGGATTGTATGGTAACTATTTTTTATGCAAACTTTTATTAAAAACTTGGCGAACTTAGTTGGCCAGGAAGTGGAAATTAACGGCTGGCTATACAACAAACGTTCTTCCGGACCGATCGCTTTCTTGGAATTACGAGATGGAACAGGTTGGATTCAGGCAGTGGCCGCCAAAGCAGATCTCGATGTGTCGGAGTGGGAAAAGATAGAACAGTCTACCCAGGAATCCTCAGTAATTGTCCGGGGTATTGTTGCCAAACATCCAAAGAAGGAAAATGTGTTTGAATTACAAGTTAAGGATTTCAAGATTCTACAAATATCCCAAGAGTATCCCATTGCGCTTAAAGAACACGGACCTGATTTTCTTATGGATAATCGCCATCTATGGCTCCGCAGTAAGAGGCAGTGGGCTATTTTGCGCGTGCGGGACGCGATCAAAACCGCTATCCATGAGTATTTGCATAAAGAAAATTTTATCAGTGTTGATTCACCGATTTTTACTCCCAATGCTTGCGAAGGCACCACCACACTTTTTCCCGTGCCGTACTTTGATCTAGGGGAAGCATATTTGTCTCAATCCGGTCAGCTCTACATAGAAGCAGCCATTGCCTCAGTGGGCAGGTGTTATGATTTTGGGCCGGTATTTCGGGCTGAGAAGAGTAAAACCAAGCGGCATCTTACCGAGTTTTGGATGATGGATGCCGAAGCCGCATTTGTAGAGCATGAACAAAATTTGCAAATTCAAGAAGGACTTGTGCGCTACATCCTTCGCTATTGTCTCAATCATTGTCAGGAAGAACTGCGTGTTTTAGAGCGTGATACCGCGCCGCTCGAAAAGGCCGATCAACCGTTTACTCGCTTCTCTTACGATGAAGCCATTAAAAAGTTGCATGAACTGGGTTCTGATATCAAATACGGAGAAGATTTAGGCAATGATGATGAAGGACTGTTGACGAAAGACTCAGCCGTGCCTATTTTTATCGAAAAGTGGCCAAAGAGTATCAAGCCGTTTTATATGAAGCGTGACCCTGATAACCCTGAGTTGGTTTTGAACGATGACTTGATTGCAACCGAAGGCGCGGGAGAGCTTATTGGCGGCAGTCAGCGCGAAGATGATTTTGATTTACTTACTGCAAGAATAAATGCCGAAGGGTTAAATCAGGCAGATTACGATTGGTATTTGGATTTACGAAAGTATGGTTCTGTGCCACATTCAGGCTTTGGGATTGGTTTGGAGCGAACAGTCCGCTGGATTGCGGGCGTAGAGCATATTCGCGAATGCATTCCATTTCCACGAACCATTAGTCGGTTGAGGCCGTAGGGCTTGTTTTTCAGGGATTTTTGACTTTTTTACATTGACAAAAACCCCTCATTAGATTAGAATGGCAGATGAGAATTATTGCCGAAGTGGCGGAATTGGTAGACGCACACGACTCAAAATCGTGCGGAGAAATCCATGAGAGTTCGATTCTCTCCTTCGGCACATATAAATTACTTCCAGTATGAAATCAAAAATTTTTCTATTAGTCCCTCTAACAGTAGTTATTTTTGCAGTTCTATATTTTGCGACTTTTCGTGAGTCAAGCGAATCAGGAAATCAGGAACAAGTGGCTGTAGAGTTAGAAAAGTCGTTGGATCAGGAAATAGTTTTGAGAGGGCAAGCAGTAGATGCTAAGATGGGC
>CAZETA010000011.1:0-6262 GCA_964514995.1 uncultured Gammaproteobacteria bacterium | reverse complement strand
GTTGGTGACACTCCGGTATATATAGAAAACTTGCAGTCATGGCCGGAAAGTTTGGGTGGTACTGAGGTCTTCGTCTCAGGCAAGTTGGTCTTCAAACCGTATCTTCCAGAAGCCGAAAAGCGAAACGGTGAAATCAGTCAGGGTGGCAGCGGTGAAGAAAGTTATGTGCTGCAAGATGCTCAGATAAAATAAATTATTTATTCAGGCTGTCTTTCTGTCCACAGGCATTCCTTGATCTCTTTTTTACGTGTGGTAATATTGCATTATTGAAGCTACTATGAATTTCTTACAATTACAAACTCTTGCCACTTCTCAAATGATGATGGCTATGATGAACCTCTTGAGGCGAAGGTGTGGTTTTTGGATGAGATAAAGCAATTCTAATAAACCATGAAACCTCCGCCACAAGCGGAGGTTTTTGGTATTTGTTCTTTGATAGTAGTTGTCGCTAGCCTGGCATCACGATAAGTAATCGTGGTGGCCGCTAGTGATAACTGTCAATAACCGAAAGGGTGCGTATGCGTAGCAAGAACATTGCCATCGTGACTGACTGTGGTGGGCAGGCGAAGGAGCGGATGGCTACTCGCGTGTACTCCCTCTTCCCGGGGGCGTTCATCTCGTCGTACGTCTGCGACTCCCTGGCCGCCGCGGCTGGCAACATCGTCGACGCCATCCACGCGGGTTCCACGGTGGTGCTGTGCAACTCGGCGCCGCGTGCCGCTGCGCGGGTGCAGAACGGAGACGCCATCGTCTTCGGTCGCCTCAAGGATGTGTGGATCGTGTCCACGCTGGCCGTCCTGGCGCTGATCCCCAAGTTCGCGCCTGACTTCCAGGTCTGGGCGATCGATGTCGACGCCTTCATGAGGCGGTACGGCAAGACCAAGGATACTTGCTTCAACTTCCGCGGACTGGAAGTCATCCCGCTCATCGCTCAGAAACTGTGCGCTAGAGTGAACCTGTCGCGGTTCAGCAAGCCGGTCAAAGGCCTCCCGA
Organism: uncultured Gammaproteobacteria bacterium; assembly: GCA_964514995.1. Taxonomy (GTDB): domain Bacteria; phylum Patescibacteriota; class Patescibacteriia; order Magasanikbacterales; family GWA2-37-8; genus XYD2-FULL-39-9. The sequence continues at coordinate 5,269 of CAZETA010000011.1, read as the reverse complement.
GCCTCCGAGACTGCGTCTGGCTGGTGGATGAGATCCAGCGTCTGCCTACCAACCTGAAGCTCTCGGTTCTCGAGGACGAAGCGTCGTGGTACCAGCCGGGCCAAAAAGTCTGGGTCAAGTTCGGTGGACGGCGCGCGGTTCAGATCGGCTGCTACAAGCTGCTCAAAGATGTGCCGATCGGCAAGCTCGGCCTCTACAAGAGCAGCTCGGGCATGTGGGGCAAGCACTTCCTCGAGATCGCGGTGATGGGTGGTCAGGCTTCCCGCAAGCTCCGTATCCGGCGGTCGGGCGTCTCGGTTACGTTCCGCGCGTAGTTCTTTCCCGCCTCGCTCGGCGGCGTATAAATAGAGTTTTTAAGGAGGGATAGATTCAGCCGGGCTAATCACCCCATGCACCGACATGTAAAACCGGTTCTCAATTTGTGCCTGTCTATTTGAATGGGCACAGACGAGACAAAAAACCGTCGCTTTAAACGAACGGTTTTTTGTTTTTTTATTTTTCGACCTATGATATAATACCCTCAATATAATTTTAGAATTTAGTTTTTTTATAAACTATGGCTCAAGTAATCGCCGTGGTGAATCAAAAAGGTGGAGTAGGAAAGACCACCACAGCCGTAAATTTAGCCGCAGCTTTGGCTGAAAGCGGAAAGTTTGTGTTGTTGGTTGATCTCGATCCTCAGGGTAATGCTACTTCAGGATTAGGTATAAAATACCAAGAATTAGAACAAGGTTTATATCATAGTTTATCGGGTCAAAGTCGGCTGCATGATGTGGTACACAATACCGCTCATGCGGGCCTGCGCGTCGCGCCAGCCACGCCGGATTTGGCTGGAGCCAATGTTGAGCTGGTCAATGTAGAAGGCCGTGAAAAAAAACTTGATGAAATTTTGTCCGAAGTCGCTCATGCCTATGATTATATTATAATTGATTGCCCGCCGTCGCTTGGTATTTTGACAATCAACGGTCTTATTGCCGCAGATCAGATTCTCATTCCAGTGCAAGCAGAGTACTATGCCTTGGAAGGCTTAGGACAGCTGCTTAAGACTATAGAGATGATTCGAGTAAATCTCAAACCGGAATTAAAAGTATTAGGAGCAGTGCTCACGATGTATGATTCTCGCAATAGTCTTTCGAGCGAAGTTATGAATGAATTATATAAATTTTTTCCAGATAATATTTTTCGTTCCGTCATTCCTCGCACCGTGCGTTTAGCAGAAGCGCCGAGTTTTGGCAAAAGTATTTTTCATTATGATCCCAGCGGCAAGGCTTCCAAAGCCTATGAGCGTTTGGGCAGAGAATTTTTAGATCGGTTTGAACAGAATTAATAATTTAGTATTTAGAAATTAGGATTTAGAATTTTAATGTATGGCTTTAGGAAAAGGACTCGGAGCGCTTATCGCCGGCGCGCCTAAACAATTTAAAACAGAAGCCGCGCCTCAGTCTGATGGACAGGAGCGAATTTGGCATATTCCGGTCAGCGCTATTGCGCCCGGGGCGAATCAGCCTCGTAAAAATTTTACCGCACCCGAGCTAGAAGATCTAGCTAATTCTATAAAAGAGCATGGAATTTTACAACCGCTTATCGTCACTGAACGAGCCGACGGTGGGTATGAGTTGATCGCTGGGGAACGGCGTTGGCGCGCCTCACAAATGGTTGGGTTAGCGACAGTTCCCGCAGTGATTAAAAAATTAGCTGACAGGCAAAAGTTAGAAATAGCTTTAATCGAAAACATCCAACGAGAGAACTTAACTCCCATTGAAGAAGCCTTTGCCTACCAGAGATTAATGGAAGAATTTTCTTTAACCCAGGAGCAGGTATCTGCGAAGGTAGGTAAGAGTCGTCCGGCGGTAGCCAATGCTATCCGGTTGCTTAGTCTGCCGACTGAAGTCCAAGCAGCGCTTACTGACAAGCGCATCAATATGAGTCAGGCTCGGGCCTTATTGTCTTTACCGGATCAGAAACAGCAGCTGGATATGCTGTCTTCTATGTTGGGCCAACGGATTACGGTACGAGAATTAGAACGTACAGTCAGCAAACAAACTCCGCACAAGAGTCATCGCGATCCAAACCTTACCTATCTGGAAGATCAGTTACGTACCGCACTTGGGACCAAAGTCGCCATTACTAAAAAAGGGGAGCGAGGGACTATTGTGATTGACTTCTTTTCAGAAGAAGAACTGAAACGTTTGATCAAAAGTATTTCTCAAAAATAAGTTTACTTCTTTGATTTTGGCAGGATGAAACTAAGCCATTTGCCTTTTTCTGTTTTTAGTTTTTCTTTTATTTTTGTTTTTGCTTGGTGGGTCTTGGCAAATTTCAGCCAATCTTGACTCGGGCCCTTGCGGTTTTTGTCAGTAAAGATTTCTACAACATCGCCGTTTTTGAGCGGAGAATTGAGACTAACCAACTGGTCATTGATTTTTGCGCCGTTACATTGATGGCCGATATCAGTATGGATATGATAGGCGAAATCAATCGGTGTGGCATCTTCTGGCAGGTCGATGACATCGCCTTTAGGAGTGAAAACAAAAATTCTATTTTTGAAAAAATCAACTTTCATTTCGTCGATGTCCGATAATTTACCCAGAATATTTTTTTGGATCTCGGCTAGTTCCTTGGCCCAGAAAATATCGCGCGCCGGCAAGCGAGAGCCGCGTTCATCATAGTGCCAATGGGCGGCAATACCATACTCTGCTTCGTCGTGCATAGCCTTATCGCGTATTTGAAATTCGGCAATTTGACCGTTTGTGGCAAAAACAGTGGTGTGTAAAGACTGGTAACCATTTGGTTTTGGCTGGGCAATATAGTCTTTGATACGGCCCTTTAGAGGTTTCCAAATTTTGTGGATAATACCCAGAGCTGCATAGCAGTCGGCCACGTTATTTACTATTACTCGAATGGCGACGACGTCATAGATTTTATCTGCATGCTCCCATCCGCCCTTGCTAATAATTTTTTTATATAAACTATATAGAGTTTTTTCTCGGCCATGAATGTTAACAGCTTCAATGCCAGCTTGAGCCAGTTCTTTTTTGGCAGTTTCTATAGTATTCTCCAGTTGAGGGCTTCGCTCGGTGATAATAGTATCCCGATATTGCCGAGTCTTTTCGTATTCTTTAGGGAAAATATATGGAAAAGAAAGATCTTCCAAAAGACTTTTGAATTCTCCGATACCGAGGCGGTTGGCAATTGGCGCGTAGATTTCAAGGCTCTCTAGGGCTATTCGGTATCTTTTTTTAGGCGGCAAGGAATCAAGAGTAGAAAGATTATGGACTCGATCGGCAAATTTGATGATCATTACCCGGACGTCTTCAGCCATCGCCACAAACATCTTCCGAAGATTTTCGATATACCGCTCAACGCCACGGTATTTTAGTTTTCCTAATTTGGTGATTCGCCTGATCATTCCGGCAATATCAGTGCCAAAGTTTTTTTCAACTTCTTCTATGGTTACGGCTGTGTCTTCTGGTACATCATGCAGGAGCGCAGCCACGATAATGTTTGGATCAATCCGCATGCGCGCCAGAATCATAGCTGTAGCGACCGGATGGACAATATATGGTTCACCGGATTGGCGAAACTGACCCTCATGCGCTTTGGCGGCAAATTCGTAGGCGAGCTGGACCATATCGATATCTTGTTGGCGGTAGTATTTTTTTATCTGCGCCATCAAGTCTTCGATGTTGGGATTTTTTGGAACAATATCTTTATACGGCATATTAAAATTTATCTTAGCTTATTTTTTTGATTAAGGCAAACAAAAAATCCTGGGTATTATCCAGGATTTTTTGTTTTAAATTTATATCAGTGTCACGCTCGCCACTTTATCACCATCTTCTTTGAAGCGCATCAGTCGTACACCTTGGGTGGCTCGTCCGGAGGAGGAGATAGATCCAAATGGTAGACGGATGACCTGCCCTTTGGCGGACATGAGCAGTAGGTCTTTATCTTTATATTCAATCGCGTCGACAACTTTAGCAAAAGTCAGGTTGCCGGTTTTAGCCGTGATTTCTGCGGTCTTGATACCGCTACCACCGCGTCCCTGGACCTTGTATTCATCCAGTTCTGTGCGTTTACCCACGCCGTTTTCACCAACCGTGAGGAATGCCAGACTTTTATTTTTTGGATCTACGATATCCATGCCGATCACTTCGTCGCCGCTCTTGAGGCGCATGCCGCGCACGCCGCTAGCGGTACGTCCCATTTCGCGGACATCTTTTTCTTTGAATCGTATGGCCTGACCTTGTTTGGTCGCCACCATGATCTCATCACTTCCCGTACTTGGTTTGACCCATTCTAGGTTATCATCGGCCTTCAGTTTGACGGCAATCAGGCCGCTGCGACGGACATTGGCAAAATCTTCCAGGCTGGTTTTTTTGATATTGCCTTTGGTGGTTGTCATGACTAAATATTTCACATTAGACATGTCGCTCATGCCAAGTAAGGCCGTCACTTTCTCGTTTGGTGCGAGTTGCAAGAAGTTGATCAGCGCCTGGCCCTTAGCGGTGCGGCTAGCCTGAGGGATATCATAGGCCATGAGCTGGAAGACGCGGCCGCGATTTGTGAAGAACAGCATGTTGTCATGTGTATTGGTAGACACGAGATCTTGTACGCTCTCTTCTTCCTTGGTGTTTGTGCCAATCACACCCTTGCCGCCACGGGATTGTTGGTGGAACGTATCAGGCGGTAACCGTTTGATATAGCCGTCTGAAGTGACCATGACGATGGTTGGTTCGTTTGGGATCAAATCTTCGGTAGTAAATTCTTTGATACCGTGTGAGATTATTTGAGTGCGGCGATCTTGGCCGTATTTTTCTTTGATAGCCAGAGTTTCGTCTTTGATAATTTTCATGATCTTGGCTTTGGAGGCCAAAATAGATTCTAGTTCTTTGATGAGTGCTTTCTTTTCTTTTAATTCATCCTCGATTTTCTGTCGTTCCAAGTTTGCTAGTTGCTGCAACTTCATTTCCAAAATAGCTGTTGCCTGCCTATCAGAGAATTTAAATTTCGAAATCAAGTTTGCTTTTGCCTCGTCTTTGTCTTTGGAAGCTCGGATAGTTTTGATAATGAGATCAATTTTATCAAGCGCCATGCTTAGCCCTTCGAGGATATGAGCACGGTCTTTAGCTTTCTCCAAATCATATTCTGTGCGGCGACGGATCACTACTTGTCGGTGTTTGATAAACTCTTCCAAAATGTTTTTGAGGTTGAGGACGCGAGGCTGGATACCATCTACGAGCGCCAACATGTTGAAATGGAAGGTGGT
>CAZETA010000010.1:32096-32697 GCA_964514995.1 uncultured Gammaproteobacteria bacterium | reverse complement strand
TTTACCTCTGCCTCGGGCACCAGTCTCACCTCCACCAACCTATATATCTCCGGCGGTCTCTCACTACCAAACAATTCCGTTACCGATGCCATGGTCGCGAACGGTCTCACTATTTCCGGCGGTTCCATCAATGATACGGCCATCGGTCTCTCTGCACCGTCCACCAGTATCTTTAGTAGCGCCACTTCGACCAATCTCTTTGCCACCAACACCGTGTTTGTCTCTGCCACTTCCACCAATTTGTTTGGCACCACCATCTCATTTGGTTCAGCGGGCGGCACCAGTCTGACTTCAACCAACTTGTATGTTTCCGGTCCGGCCGTGTTAGCTGGCGCACTCACCTTTACGACCGCCAGCGGCACCAGCATCACTTCAACCAATGCCTTTATCGGCACGCTCGTAGCTACGAACCAGACTTCAACTAATGGATTCTTTACTACGTTAAGTGCCACCAATTTCTCGGCCACCAATTTCAACCCGACCAATATCTTGGTGGTCAATGTCACTTCCACTAATTTGTTTGCTACAAACACTGTCTTTGCTAACGCCACCTCCACTAACTTATACGTCTCCGCCACCGGTAGTATCGGCATTGTATCCG
>CAZETA010000010.1:0-31996 GCA_964514995.1 uncultured Gammaproteobacteria bacterium | reverse complement strand
TGTTTGGCACGACTGTGTCATTTACTTCAGCAAGCGGAACCAGTTTGACTTCTACTAACCTGTATATCAATGGCGCCAGCACATTCGCGGGCGCGCTCACCTTTACGACCGCCAGTGGTACAAGTCTTACTTCCACTAATGCCTACATTGCCAATTTAACTGTTGGCACATGTACGGGTTGTAGCACTGGTGGAGGCGGCGGAGGGGTCAACACCTCAACCGTTGATTATTTTGCTTTTTACACGAGCGCAACCGCAGTCACCGGCACTTCATTTGTGAAGTTTGCCAATGGCGCATTGACAGTGACTACAAACACTAACTTCACCATCGTTTCTTCAACAAGCGGTCTATTTACCAACGCCACTACCACCAACCTCTTTGCCACCAATACTTTGTTTGTCTCTGCCACCTCCACTAACTTATACGTCTCCGCCACCGGTAGTATCGGCATTGTATCCGCAACCTATTATGCAGACATGAATGGCAACCGGTTAGTCAGCGCACCGGAATTATCACTCACAAGAACCTGGGGTAGATTCAGTTTTGGCAGCAGTACCGCAGCGACTTCTTCTGCCGGCGTCACTGTTTCCCCATACCAATATTACATAGCCACGAGTACCGGCGTTGACTCTACGATTGACGGTCTCTCCGGTGTCGCATACAACCCTGAACGAGATACGGTATTTGTTGTCAATAACAACAACACTGCTTCCAGAGGTATTTACGAACTTACCAGGGATGGTACGTATATTAGAAAGATCAGCGTAAGCAATATGTATGATCCTGAAGATATTACCTGGATGTATGATGATGTGTTTGCGATTTCGTTGGAACGTCCCGATCCTGCAGCTCCGATTACATCCCCTGGATCAAAGATTGTAATTGCCAAGATTAATAGCAGTACTACCGGTATTGCTTATGGCAGTGTTACCACCACCATTATTGATGTGTCTAGTACAGCTTTGATTACTGCTGACAACGACGGTTTCGAAGGCCTTGCCTATGATCCTGACAGAGATCTCTTCTATATCATTAAAGAAAGAATTAATCCTGCTATCTATACCATTAGTCGCAGCGGTACAGTCACCAGTTCACCATTTAATTTAGCAACCGTTCTCACCAATGCCGGAGGAGTAACTGATGCTTCCAGTATCTATTTTGATCGCAATACGCAGCACCTGTTTATTGGCACTGATGAAGTCAGGGATGGAGTTGTCGAGGTTACACTGCAAGGTAGTATCATCACCTGGTGGGCAGCGCCATCCAGATTCCAACAGCTTGAAGGTATCGGCTTTACCCCAGATGGCCGGTCTCTATTTATTGTCAGTGAAAATGCTGGAGACGCTACAGTTGACTTTGGTAGGTATGACTACTTCAATAATTCCGGTGTTCTAGCAGTCAGTGGCATCTCTGATCCAAGCACCGTGGTAGTATCAACCACTCGATTTACTGCGTTATCAATGACATCGACAAATGCCTTTATCACCGGTCTCACGTTTACTAACCTGTCTGGTACGAGTGTAACAACCACCAACTTGTTTGCCACCAACACTGTCTTTGTCAGTGCCACTTCCACCAATTTGTTTGGCACGACTGTGTCATTTACTTCAGCAAGCGGAACCAGTTTGACTTCTACGAACGCTCGTATTTTAAATTTGATTGTCGATAGCTGTACTGGTTGCGGCGGAGGTTCAGCTGGTACATCCAGCGTTAGTATCTATGTGTCTAGTAGTAATCCGGGAACTGGTACATGGACCGCACCTGCCGGCATTGATTATGCACAAGTGATTGTCACTGGTGCAGGTGGAGGCGGGGGTGGTGCTGCCGGTGTAGCAGCAGATACTGCTTCTGAAGTTGCTGCTGGTGGCGGTGGTGCAGGCGGAACCGCAATTGAAATGTTAACGGCGGCTACATTAGGCAGTTCCCAATCGTTTACTCTTGGCCAGGGTGGAACCGCTGGAGGTGATACTGGTACAGATGGCGGTGCGGGGGGTACGTCGCTTTTTGGAGCGTTTATGACTTCTACTGGTGGTGGTGCAGGACAAGGTATAGCAAATGCTGCAGCGGGGGCTGCCGAAGCAGGTGGCACACCAGGCACGGCAACTGGAGGTGATATAAATCTAAACGGTGGCGCAGGAGGAGCTGGGATCACAGTTGCGGAGTACACAAGCGGTGGTGTAGGCGGTGCAAGTTATTGGGGCGGTGGTGGCCGGGGCGGTGCAACCGTGGCGAGTAACGTTTCTACCGCGGGATCAAATGGTAGTGCGCCGGGATCAGGCGGTGGCGGGGGATCTCAACAAGATGATAGTACGGCAAACTGGGCGGCTGGTGGTACGGGCGCTAATGGTATAGTTGTAGTCATATCGTATAATTCTACTGGTGGTGACCTTGCCGAATGGTACGAGGCAGCAGAAGATGTAGTGCCTGGTGATGTGGTATCGATAAGTAGTAGCTCGTTGGAGTATGACTCGTGGCATCTTGGTTTGGATAAAACAGCCGTCTTAGAAAAGGCCAAGCCAGGCAGTAGTGTCGTGGGTATTGTCTCTACGATGCCATTTGAAGTTATGGGTGGCGATTTGCTTGGCGCTAGTCATAATGCAAAGCCGATCGCTCTAGCTGGTCGTGTGCCGACAAAAGTTTCACATGAGAATGGTCAGATTAAAGCCGGAGATAAATTAACAATTTCTTCTGTGCCGGGTGTGGCCATGCGCGCTACTAAAGCCGGGGTGACCGTTGGTACGGCGCTTGAAGATGCGGTGTGTGAGGCAGATGCTCCATCATGTAAAATATTGGTTTTGGTTAATACGGCGTACTCTACCGGTGTCGGGTTGAAACAAGTAATGGCCAGTAAAGGTTTAAGTATGGATGCCATACCTTCGGGCGTTGATTTTAGCCGGATCATGTTGGCGAATATGATTGAAGACCAACATAATTTCACCACCTCAACAGTAGTGTCAGAAATATTTACCGACCGAGTCATGGCAGGACTGGAAATTATTTCTCCGAGGGTTGTAACGCAAAACTTGATTACCGACTCGATAGAAACGTTCTCAGGTACGGGGTTGAGCCTGAATCTTCAAACAGGTGAAGCCTTTAATATTTTTGGTATCAATACTAGCACTACGAGTACATCTGAAAATACTTCAAGTACTCCAGTGATTACGTTTGACAGTTTGGGGAACGGATTCTTTGCCGGCAAACTGACCGCCAACTCAATTAGTGCTAATCAGATTGAAGGCCTTAATATAATTACCAATCAAATTTCTCTACTATCAAGCACGCTTGATCAGATGAACCAGGCATCTAGCACCACTTCAACCGTGATTGTGCCTGGGTTAGAAAGTGGTAGTTTGCATGTGGACGGTTTGGCGGAATTTATTCACGGTATCAACGTGACCGGATCCAGTACCTTTGTTGGCGATGTCAATATAGAAGGCAACTTACAATTGATGAGTCTAACAGTCCAAAATATCAACAGTCCGGTCATCAGTTTCATGAGTTCAAGTCTCCAGTTCCTGTCAGCCGAACTTTCTAATGCGACCAGTACTTTGGCGGATATGTTGCGACGACTGGAAGTAAACGAATTGACGCTGGCTATGTTTGCGTCGAGTACTGATACGAGTTCGCCCATGTTGGATGTAAGTCTCTTAACTCAAGGTCAAGGGCTAGTATTTGAAAACAATGTCATGTTTAGAGGCGGTTTACAAGTTGATTTAATTAGTTCAATCACCGGCACGACGACTTTAATGAGTGACGTGTTCTTTTTCGGCAGGCCGTACTTGAACTCTGATTCAGGCGGCTATGCGGTCGTTGCCTCCGGTACTAGAGAAGTTGCGGTGATATTTGATAGTGAATATATAGAGAAGCCTGTGGTACAAGCAACCATCTCGTTTAGAGACGCCACAACTACAGTCAGCTCTACGGAAGAAATTATACTTGATGATATTCTTAACGACGTTCCAACGAGCACAGACTGGCGATTGCTAGAAAGTAGGGAAAATGCGATTTTTGATTTGGATATCCGTTTTATTGTTACGCGAGTCAGTAGCACAGGATTTATTATTAGACTCAATAAACCAGCGCCATTTGATGTGGAATTTGATTGGCTGGCGCTGGCAGTAAAAAATCCAAGGATATTTGGTTTGGTCACTACCACATCTATGGAGCTGGTTGTGCCGGATAATTTGGAAGTCTCAGAAGAAATACCAGCCGAAGTTCCACAGGCGACAGACAGTCCTGATCAGGCAAGTACAACTGCAGATATTGTTCCAGAAATAAATACTACGACGCCGGTTGAAGATGCGGATGTGCCAGTTGTTTCAAATGACGATCCTGGAGCTGAGAATCCGCCGGCGGATGAGCCGTTGCCTATTGAGCCCGCAGTTCCTCCAGATGACAATGGTAATTTACCAACGGAGCCAAGTATATAATGTATTATGTCAGATAGAAAATTAAAATATTTTTGGGCCATTTGTTCGGTAGCTGTAATTTTTGCGGGGGGATTAGTTGCAGGTATATTCCTGAATCGTAAATGGCATAAACACTTCGCATATAGTGAACGACAGGAATTTTATAATAAATCGGAGCATTGGGAATTCATTAATCCTTTACTTGATTGCGGGGAGATAAATAATGCATCAAATTCGAGTATCCAGAATTTAGAAAAAAATATAAAAGATTTAGTTCTGATAGGAAAAAATAAAGGAGACATTATTGATGCTTCGGTTTATTTTAGAGACTTGAATAATGGTCCGTGGTTTGGTGTTAATGAAAAGGAGTTGTTTGCCCCAGCGAGCCTCCTTAAAGTGCCGCTTATGATGACGGTATACATTGAAGCAGAGCACGATCCGGCCTTCCTCAAAAAGAAGTTTAAATATAAAGGCGGATCAAATAATAAGGAGTATTTTGCAGCTCGTAATGAGTTGGTAAAGGATTCAGACTATTCGGTTGCAGAAGCTCTTGAGTATCTAATTAGGTATTCGGATAATAATGCGTATTATGTGTTGTATAACGTAATGAGTAGTACCCTAAGAAATACCTATAATTTTCTTGGGATGATGTCTCAAGATGAAACAAACTTCAAGATATCAGCCCAAACGTACGCCTCTTTTTTTCGGGTGCTTTATAATAGTACGTTCTTAAATAGAGAATATTCAGAGCAGGCGCTTAAACTATTGTCTCAAACAGAATTTGACAGGGGTATAGTCGCGGGAGTTCCTAATTCAGTGGTTGTTTCTCATAAGTTTGGAGAACGACAAACGGCCACCCAAGAAAAATATTTGCATGACTGTGGTATTATATATAAGGAAGGGACGCCTTACATGTTGTGTGTCATGACAAAGGGTTCCGATTTTGAAAAAATGGCCAATTTTATAAGGGATATATCAAAGAAAATATACCAGGAAGTTTAATGAAGCATTGCTCTATATTTAAATACATTTATTAAGGAGGGTATGAAAACTAAGGAGGGTATGTTCAACATAAAAGGTCGAGCTTTTTATTTAATAATTTTTTATGTATGAATATAAGAAAAAATTTTATTTTTATCATCGTAGGCGTTGTGTTAGGAGCGGGCGCTATCCTTATAATTCCTAAAGTGATAGCGCATGAGGGGAACGACGATTCTAATCTTGTTCATGGCTGTGTAAGCAGCTTAACTCAAGGGTTAAGGGTCGTAGATGTGGCGACTGATTGCGGTGCTTTGGAAACCCCGATTCATTTTCCGGCATCCTTAGCGCAATTGCCACCATTTGTATGTGGTGCCTGCGTTATTACTGGGATCGATGTGTTAAAGAATAAAGATTTGACAGGTGCGTGGCTGGCAGGTTCTGATATTGATGGAGCGGATTTTGAAGGTACAATTCTTAAGAATGCATCCCTGAAGGCGGTAACGGCTATGGGGGCAAATTTTGTAGGCAGTGATCTGAGTGGGGTGAATTTTGAAGATGCGGGCCTGTATGGTGCAACTGGAATGACCACTACAAACCTGGTCGGCGCTTCTTGGTCTAACACGCTTTGTCCTGATGGTACAAACAGTGATAATAACGGCGATACGTGCATTGGCCATCTTACTCCGTAATTAGGGAAGGCTGAGGAAGAGGAGAGTCATTGATTACAACGAGCGGTTATTGCCGCTCGTTGTGCTTGTCTGTGGAGTAAATAGGAGTGCAATTGCTTGTAAAAAAAAAATATGTTATAATTTTTTTAGCTTTTCAAATATAAAGGTCGTCTAAAATATCTAGCATATCTAAATTTACAATCGTTTCAAATTATTAAATTAGTATACATCATTTATTATATATGCCATCAAGCAATCTTAAAGGGGTTTTAGTAGTGTTGGGGGTGCTTACCCTCGTATTAGCCGGCAGTACCGGCATGTTGTATAAAAAAGTGCGTTCACTAAGCAATGATCCGAACAAAGCTGCTCAGGAGGAAAACGCAAAAATAATCGAGAGTGTCGGTATGCTTATCGCTCTCCCAGAAGGAGAAGCGCCAACTATTGCCACCGTCACTGATGCAGCAAAATTAAAAGCCGAGCAAGCGTTTTTTACCAGAGCCGAGGAAGGGGATAAAGTGCTTATATACACCCAAGCGCTTAAGGCTATCATGTATCGTCCAAGCACGAATAAAATCATAGAAGTTGCTCCACTTATCATCGGTAATCCAAATGCTCCGACCGCGCCAGCAGCTCCAGCAAATCAATAATTTTTGGCAGAGAGGTCCGTACAAATAACCAATATGCTTAAAAAAAGAATTGGTATCTTCTTAACGGCCTCCTTTTGTTTGCTTGTCGCTACCGTTGTCTTGGCGGAAGATTTTACTTCAACAAATTTTGTCAATTCAAGTCCGGTGATTACGCTCAGTGGTGAGAAATCAACCTCCACAAATTTTCAATTGTTTAGCGGCAGCGGCCAAATCATAATCGGTGAAAACTCCAGCACGGCTTTCATAAGTCGAGCTGGTTTTTTTTATTTTCCATCCGTCACGACACCGATATTGTCGGCTACAGCCGGTGACGGCCAAGTTGTTTTGAATTGGACTTCAGCCGTCGGTAATTTAGGATTCAACATCAGCGGCTATTCGGTCGGTCAATCGACAAATTCAGGCGGTCCGTATGCGTTTACGAGTGTCGGCAATGTGCTCACAAGAACTGCTCCAGGTTTAGTCAACGGCACTACCTATTATTTTGTTGTCAGAGCGCTTGATGCTTTTGGTGAGCCAGTGGTTACCTCTACACAAGTTTCGTCTCAGCCAGTCGCTGCTGCGCCCCCTGGTGGCGGTGGGGGCGGAGGTGGCGGAGGAGGAGGAGGTGGTGGAGCTTTGCCCAGCAGTAATCAAACCAATGTTGTATTTTCTGGGCGAGCGTATCCTAAAAGTGCGGTAACTCTGCTTAAAGACGCGCAAGTAGCTGCATCGACTGTAGCGGGAGCCGACGCGAATTTTCAGATCAACGTAGCTAGTTTATCGGCTGGTAATTATATATTTTCTTTATATAGTGAAGATGATAAAGGGAACCGTTCCAGTCTCTTGAGCTTTCCGGTAGGTGTGACGGCAGGAGCTACAACAAATGTCGGTGGTATCTTTATTGCGCCGACAATTAACGTCGATAAAAGTCAGGTAAAACGAGGTGATAATCTGGCTATCTTTGGTCAGACGACACCAAGTGCTAATATTACCATTGTAGTAAATTCTGAGAATGAGATTTTTGCCCAAGCTAGGAGTGATGCCAGCGGCGCATATTTATATAATTTAGATACGAGCCCTTTAGAAATTGGAGAACACTCCACCAAATCAAAGGCGGCTATTAATAATGAGATCAGTAGTTTCGGCAAGTCGGTTGGCTTTAGTGTTGGTACGAAAAATGTAGATAAGGGCAAGACAACTTTTCTAAAAGGTGATTTGAATAAGGACGGCAGAGTTAATCTGGTCGATTTTTCGATTGCTGCTTTTTGGTATAAGCGTCAGATTAGCAGCTCTTTTGGATTGATCGAGGAGGAACGGTTAAATGGAGATGATAGACTCGATTTAACTGATTTAAGTATTATGGCCTATTATTGGACGGGATAGCAGAATTTTAGAATTATGAATTACAAAATAAGGAGTAAAAATTTTGTATATAGTATTGTTTGGCAATCTTTGGTTGTTGCAATCTTTGGTTGTTTGTTTGTAGCTCAGCAAACGAAAGCCGCCGATTTTTCATTCAATGCTCCAAGCGGAGTCAGTCTAAATCAGCAATTCCAAGTTGATGTGTTGGTAGGTACCGAGACGGAACTGATCAACGCGCTCGAGGGTAAAATTACATATGATTCAGATCTGTTATCTTTAGAAGAAGTGCGGGAGGCTGGTACGGTTATTAGTCTTTGGGCCAAAGACCCCGCTCAACATAAAGATGGTGGCGTAATAGAATTCTCTGGCATTACCCCAGGCGGATTTAATACTGCCGATCACACCAAGAATGTTTTTTCTTTAGTATTTAAGAGTTTGAAAGAAGGACAGGCTCAAATTCAGGCACAAAATTTTGTTGCTTTACTCAACGATGGGCAGGGCACAAGAGCAAAAGTCAGTCTATCTAAATTACCAACTATAACTATCGATAAAGACGCTGCCCTATCCAATCCAGTTGAGACAATGAATGATCAAGAACCTCCTGAACCTCCATTTATAGAAATTATCCAAGATTCAAGTATTGAAAATGGACAGTGGGTAGCGGTGTTTTATGGGCAAGATAAGCAATCGGGAATCGATCATTATGAAATAGCGGAAGAAAAAGGAAAAGAAGTTTTTGATTACAGCGCATTGACTTGGAAACCAGCGCAGAGTCCGCAACTTCTTGCAGACCAATCAAGAAAGAGTGTTGTATATCTCAAAGTAGTAGACAATGCCGGCAATGACAGAGTTGTCCTGGTATCGTCAATTCAAGTTTCGCTCTATAAGAATGTTTGGTTTTGGTGTATAATTATTCTATCAGTATCACTTCTTTATTTTGGAGGGAATATATGGTACAAGAAAAAGCGATCTTCAAATCGTTTCAAAAGATAATTTTTTACTTTTTACTTCTTGCCTCTTTTTTTATTGCCACCAATACGTTGGCGGCGAGTTTATATTTTTCTCCCAGCTCCGGCAGTAAGCAGGTTGGTAAAAATTTTACCGTGTCTGTGTATGTCTCAAGCGCAGATCAGACAATGAACGCAGCCTCGGGTGATATAAGTGTAGATAGTGATACATTGCAGGTAGTTTCCATTTCCAAATCAGGATCAATATTCTCTCTTTGGGCTCAGGAACCTTCTTTTTCTGCAGCGAGCGCCAAATTTGAGGGTATTGTTCTTAATCCCGGGTATCAAGGTTCAGGTGGTAAACTTCTTTCTATTACCTTAAAACCAAAGGCCGCGGGCGATGCAGAAATTAGACTTACCAACGGCTCCGTGTTGGCCAACGATGGTAATGGTACTAATATTTTGACTTCGTTAGGTTCGGCCAGATTTACCATTCCCGATGGTACAGTCGAACCAACGCCAGCTGAACCAACTCCAGCAGTAGAAGTGACTGATGTTCCAGCCGCGCCGCGAGTAACTTCAGAGAATTGCAGTAATCCCGATGGTTGGTGTATGGGGAATGACGCAAAATTTTCATGGGTACTACCAGCGGGAGTGACCGGAGTGAGTATTATGGGCGACCATAACCCAAGCACGAACCCTGGAACAGTATCAGATGGGCTGATGAGCAATTACACCTATACTAATGTCGAAGATGGCACCTGGTATTTCCATATCCGTCTCAGAAATTCCTATGGTTGGGGAGGAATTACTCATTACAAATTCCAAATAGATACCAAAAAGCCAGATTTTTTTGATCTCTCTCTAGAAGAACCAATAAAGGCTGTAGATCCACGGGCCAAATTATTCCTTAATGCCAAGGATTCAGGCTCAGGAATCGCCAAATACGAAATCAAGATTGATAATGAACAACCGCAAGCGTGGGTAGATGATGGAAAGCACATCTTCACGACTAATTCATTAGCCCCGGGCAGTCATACGGTTGTAGCCAAGGCCATTGATGTGGCCGGAAATTTTCTCACGGCCTCACTCGATATAAAAGTTGAAGGTATAGAAGCGCCAAAGATTACTGAATATCCAGAGCAAATTACCACTGGCGACACCCTTATCATCAAAGGACAGAGTTATCCTGATGCCAAAGTGAGTGTGTATGTGCAGAAAGAAGGTTCAGAGCCGGTCAAGCAATTTGTCCGAGCTGATACAAGTGGTAATTTTAAATTTATTTTTGAAGGCAAGTTGACCGATGGGGTCTATGCGGTCTGGGCAGAAGCGGAAAATGACCATGGCGCCAAGAGTGGCCCAGGTGATAAAGTTTCTATTGTGGTTTCCCAGCGAGCGATTTTGCGGATCGGATCGCTGATTATCAGTTATCTATCAGTGGTGATCACCCTGCTCGTGTTAATTTTTGGGCTGATCTTTGGGGTTTGGTATAGCTGGATTAGGTTTTTTGCTTTCAAGCGGAAGGTGCGGCGAGAGATGGGCGATATTGAAAAAGATATTCATAAAGCTTTTGATATTTTGCGAGACAGCGCCAGAAAACAGATTTCAAATCTTGAAAAAATAAAACTCAAGCGAGAGCTCACCAAAGAAGAAGCCCGTGTTTTGACTCAGCTTAAGAATCAGTTAAATGAAGCTGAAGAATTGATTAATAAAGAGGTGGAAAAGATTGAGCGTGAGTTAAAGTAATTCTCTTAAAAACAGGCAAATCACTTGGCCTGTTTTTAATTGTATGCTAAAATTATAAAGCTATGTTTTCTTCGGGGTTTAGAAAATTACTTACACTTTTCATTCTCGCTGTCTCTGCTATGCAGCCTGTTTTGGTATATGCGGAAGAAGACATATTCCAAAGCACTGCCAACAGTACCGCGTTCACGACTGGTTCAGATGAGGTGGTTATAGATATAGTATCTTCCACGCCAGAGATTATCTCCACCCGAGAACTTATCCCCGAACCAACTATCAGGGTTGGGCTATATAAAACAAATACGGCCATCAAGGTGAGTTCTGATTTTGGGTATGAGATTTGGAGCGGCGAGAAGTCCTGGGGCGTGCTTAATCCTGATCAGACAGTAGAATTGAGTTATAAAAAAGGTGAGTATATAGTCAAAACGCCAGACTGGGAATTTGGCTCTAAAGATTATGTCAGATTGGTGCCAACAGACCAAAATAGTTTTTTTACGATTGCAAATTACAGTCGACCGTTAGCCGGCAGAGGTAAGTTAAATTTTAATACGTATCGTGGCACCCTTGAGTATCGATATTCTCCCAAGAGTGCCATGCCGTATATCGTTAATGAATTGCCGCTTGATCTGTATATGAAAGGTGTTGCCGAGGTAAATGACGCGGCGCCAACAGAATTTATTAAAGCCCTAACAGTAGCGGCCCGATCGTATGCCTATGCGATGATAAGCAAAACTCCGCCAACTGAAAAAAGGCTGTTTGATGTCTACGCCACTACCGCTGATCAACTCTATTTAGGCTATAATTCAGAAAAAACCATGCCGAATTTTGTGGCAGCGGCCGCCGCTACCACTGGGGAGCTTGTGACCTACAAAACCAATCCAGTCATCACGTTTTATTTCACCCGTTCTAACGGCAAAACAAAAAACGGTGGTGCTGCTAGACCGTGGTTAAAGAGTGTTGAAGCAAAGTATGATAAAGGCAGAACCCAGATGGGTCACGGAATCGGGATGAGTAATCAGGATGCGTTGCAGCGGGCAAAGAAAGATAGTTGGGGCTACAAACAAATTCTTCAACATTACTATACCGATACAGCGGTTGAAAAAGTTTTTTAAGAAGTTTTCTATCCTCCGTGGAATTTTCTATCTTCCGCCGCCAGTCGCAAGATTTCTTCTCGCAAGTAATTTGGGTTGGCTACACTTCTAAAGAGAAATTTTGGTAATGGTCCGGCGGTCTGGAGGACAATATTGCCGTAGTTAAAAATAGTTGGAAAAATACCTTTGATTTCGGAGCTGGCATCTTGGATTTGATACAAGTCAACTTCGGCGATAGTCCGGTGAAATAGGGTTTTTTGTTCTATGTCCAGCAGCCGGTCATTGGTTACAATCCACAGATCAAGATGAAATTCAACAAAGTTGGTATAGAAAAACACGAGACAAGAAAGGTAGTACATACTGATGCCGAGCACTGCTATGATAAAGCCTGGCTGTGTTTGTAGGTATGGGTTTATACTTGAGTTTGAAATGAGCCAGTATAGACCAATCGGCGCGGCAAGCAGGAGCGCAAAAAAGACAATAGATGGTATAAAAGTAATTGGATGCCGGCGCACGGTAAAGACTATCTTCTCGTAGGATTTTTGATTGATAAGTGTGTGGAGCGACATATAGATTAAAATAATGGTCCGTTAGAGCCTGAATTTGGATGCAGTAAATTATTAATGAAACCCAGGTTCAGGCTTATAAGAGGCTGTTGCCAGTCAAAGCTTCGTAGGTAATACCAGGTGCCATAGATCGTGAGAACAGCTGCCGCAAGCATAATGAAAGTGATGATAAAACTGCCCAGGGTAGTTGTGCCAGTGCGTAGAATATGAAAAAAATTGATAAGAAAGAAGGTGAAAAATATAAGTAAAAAAAGTGCGTAGATAATAAGTAAGGTATAGAGTGGAATACTTATCATATATTTTTATAATAGAGTTTGATTTTTGGGAGTATCGTAGCCTAAATGAGTGTAGGCAGCAGTCGTAGCTTTGCGTCCGCGCGGGGTGCGTTCCAAAAATCCGATTTGTAAAAGAAATGGTTCGTAAATTGTTTCGATCGTATCCATATCCTCACTGATCGCGGCTGCCAAGGTATTAAGTCCGGCTGGTCCACCGCGGAATTTTTCTATCAGTGTTTGTAAGAGTCTGCGGTCAGTCTCGTCTAGTCCTAATTCATCAATGGCTAGCAATGCCAAAGCTTCACTCGCTATTTTTTTATTGACTGTGCCGTCATGTTTGACCTGGGCAAAGTCGCGGACTCGTTTGAGAAGTCGGTTGGCGATACGTGGTGTGCGGCGGGAGCGTTGAGAGATGAGTTCGGTCGCTTCTGGTTCGGTAGACATGCTCAGAAGAGTAGCGTTTCTTTTTAGGATTGATTGTATGTCTCGGTCTTCGTAAAAATCCAGATGAAAAGTATGGCCAAAACGGTCTCGTAAAGGCGCGGAGATCATGCCAATTTTAGTAGTAGCGCCAATTAAGGTAAATTTTGCTAGGGGCATACGAATGGTACGTGCAGCCGGGCCTTTGCCAATAATAATATCAAGTGAATAATCTTCGAGGGCGGGGTATAAGACTTCTTCAATAGTTTTGTTCATCCTATGAATTTCGTCTATAAACAATATCTCTCCGTTCTGCAAATTTGAAAGAATCGCCGCCAGATCTCCGACTTTTTCAAGCGCCGGGCCGGAAGTAATTTTGATATTACTATTCATTTCTCGGGCGATAATATTGGCGAGTGTAGTTTTGCCTAGTCCTGGGTTACCGTAGAGGAGGATATGCTCTAAGGGCTCGCCTCGTTTAGCGGCTGCTTCAATAGAGATGCCTAAGTTTTGTTTGACTTGCGCTTGGCCGACAAAATCAGCCAGTTTTTGGGGGCGCAAGGTGATGTCAAGTGATACTTCTTCAGTTTCTACTTCGGGAGAAGTGAGCCTGGGCTCTTCGGTTTGATCTGGAATGTTCATAATATGAGTAAATTATACTATCTTGTGGATAACTAAGCAAGAATTTTTTTTCGCCTGTGTTTACAGACCGTTTGGGATATTTGGCACGTCCTTTCTAACATGGTATAATGTTCCTTGTCGCTCTAGATTATACTATATATAGTGGTTAAATATAATTTAGACTACAATTTGTAGTAAATGAATCTGTTCATAGTTAGCAGTCCATAGCCGATAGTTTTTGAATAAGACTACAGGTTGTGAATTATTAATTAAAAACTTTAATAGTATGCAAAACGCCCTAGCGACTAAGACTTTTGTCCTCGATAGTGACTTCAAATATTCTCCGGAAGGGCTTCGGTTTTCCAGATTATTTACCAAAGACGGTGTCAGTCCGTATGACATGTTCAAATACGAACAACGTTCCTCAGTCATCCGTGAGCCGAATGGTAAGGTGGTCTTTGAAATGACTGAAGTAGAGGTGCCCGGGTCTTGGACGCAGGTGGCCACAGACATCTTGGCTCAGAAGTATTTCCGTAAAGCCGGTGTGCCGCAGTATACCACTGAGGGTGCGATGAAAACCGATGAAAAAGGTCAGCCAGTGTTGGGTCCGGAGCATAGCGTCAAACAAGTTGCTCATAGACTCGCCGGTACCTGGCGGTATTGGGGAGAAAAGTATGGTTATTTTGCTACGCCGGAGGACGCCCAGATTTTTTATGATGAATTAGTCTTCATGCTCATTTCTCAGCGTGTCGCACCAAACTCTCCGCAATGGTTTAATACCGGTTTGTATTGGGCATACGGCATCAATGGCCCGGCTCAAGGCCATTATTATATAGATCCGGACACTGGCGTCCTTACCGCCTCGACTGATTCTTACACCCATCCTCAGCCCCACGCCTGTTTTATTCAATCCGTGAAAGACGATTTGGTAAATGAAGGTGGAATCATGGATCTCTGGACCAGAGAAGCCAGGCTATTTAAATACGGTAGTGGTACCGGTACCAATTTCTCTAATTTACGCGGTACTGGTGAGAAACTGTCTGGTGGCGGAACTTCCTCCGGTCTCATGAGCTGGCTCAAGATCGGCGATCGGGCTGCGGGAGCGATCAAATCTGGCGGCACCACTCGTCGCGCCGCTAAAATGGTCGTGTTAAATATCGATCATCCAGATATTGAAGAATTTATTGATTGGAAAGTAAAAGAAGAAAGAAAAGTCGCGGCTCTTATTGCCGGGGGGTATGATTCTTCTTATGAAGGCGAGGCATACCAAACCGTATCAGGGCAAAATTCAAACAATTCTGTCCGTGTCAGCCAGGAATTTTTGGAAGCGGTAGAAAACAATAAAGATTGGAATTTGCTTGGCCGAGTTGGTAAAAAGATAATTAAAACAGTGTCTGCTTCCGGTATTTGGGATAAGATTGCCAATGCCGCCTGGGCGTGCGCTGATCCAGGCGTGCAGTTTGATACAACTATCAATGATTGGCATACTTCGCCACAATCTGGTCGTATCAATGCCTCTAACCCATGTAGTGAATACATGTTCTTGGATGATACTGCCTGCAACCTCGCTTCTATCAATTTAGCCCATTATTATAATACCGAAACATTTACGTTTGATGTTAATGCCTTTGCTTATACTACCAGAATGTGGACTGTGGTTTTGGAAATCAGTATCTTGATGGCCCAGTTCCCAAGTAAAGAAATTGCCGATGGGAGTTATAAGTTCCGTACCCTAGGTCTTGGTTATGCCAATATCGGTAGTGTGCTCATGACGGCTGGTATTCCATACGATTCTCCAGAAGCTATGGCTTTTGCGGCTTCAATTACCGCGCTTATGACCGCTGAATCCTATACCGCTTCTGCGGAAATGGCCAAGCTGCTTGGACCATTCCCCGGGTATGCCAAGAACAGAGAAGATATGCTGCGGGTCATGCGCAATCATCGCCGTGCTGCTTTCAATGCCTCAGAAGATGAATATGAAAATTTGGCCGTAAAGCCAATGGGTATTAACCCTGAGTACGCGCCTGCCTATCTTTTAGCTGCTGCCAGAGAAAGTTGGAATAAGACTTTAGAAATGGGTGAACGATATGGCTTCCGTAATGCTCAGACAACTCTGCTTGCTCCGACTGGCACCATCGGTCTTCTTATGGACTGTGCTACCACCGGTGTAGAGCCAGATTTTGCTCTCGTTAAATTCAAAAAATTAGCTGGTGGTGGATACTTCAAAATTGTAAATGAGTCTGTGCCAGTTGCTTTGCGTGTACTTGGTTATAGTGAAAGCCAGATCAATGACATTATTAATTATTTGCGTGGACACGCGACTTTGAAGAATGCGCCAGGCATAAATCATGAAACTTTACAGCAGAAAGGATTGACTGCCGAAGAATTAGAAAAAATTGAAAAGTCGCTTGCCGGCGTATTTGAACTAGCCTTTGCTTTTAATGTCTGGACACTAGGAGAAGACTGTCTGCAACGTCTCGGGTTTTCAAGCGATCAGTACAACGACCCTAATTTTAATTTGCTTTCTGCGCTTGGTTTCACCTCCGAACAGGTGGCTGCGGCTAATGAATTTGTTTGCGGTGCCATGACCATCGAAGGAGCCCCACATCTGCGCAAAGAACATTATGGCGTCTTTGATACGGCGAATAAAAATGGTAAGAAAGGGCAGCGTTATATTCATTTCCTTGGTCACATCCGTATGATGGCCGCGGTGCAACCATTCCTGTCTGGTGCGATCTCCAAGACCATTAATATGCCAAATGAGGCTACTATTGATGATGTAAAGACTGCCTACGTCGCTTCTTGGAAACTTGGTCTCAAAGCGATGGCCCTCTATCGTGATGGCTCTAAGTTATCACAACCATTATCTGCCAAGTCCGATAAAAAGAAAGATAAAACAGAGGAAGTAAAAATCGAAGTCAAAGAAGAAGCGCAAGTGCCTGCCGCTGCTGTTGCGCCAGTGGCGAAGAGTTATAGTCTTCAAGTCAGAATGAAGCGGTCATCAACCAAATGGTGAGTGACGCGCAGGCGCTCGTCAAATATAACCATGACGGTTCTATACAAGGTAGTCGTATTTATGTACATGGCGAACAGCGTCGTCTGCCATACAAGCGTAGCGGTATCACGATAAAAACAAAAGTTGCCGGTCAGCCAATTTACTTACGTACGGGCGAATATCCGGATGGAAGACTTGGTGAAATATTTATCGATATGCACAAAGAGGGTGCGGCTTTCCGCAGTATGTTGAACCTCTTTGCCATCTCGGTTTCCACTGGTTTGCAATACGGTGTGCCGCTCGAAGAGTATGTAGACAAGTTTACCTTTACTCGTTTTGAACCAAGCGGTATTACCGATCATCCAAACATCAAATTCTGTACTTCTATCATTGACTTTATTTTCCGAGTGCTCGGTATGGAGTATCTTGGACGCACCGATTTTGTCCAGGTCAAACCAACCGGTATTCAAAAAAATAAAGCTCAACAAATGGAAACTCTAGCCGCGCAGGCAGTCGGTCAGCATATTATGCCGCTTGGCGATTCGGTGGAGTCAAAAACAAATCTGCAGGCTCAGGCGTCATTGCCGAACATGCCGAGTGAGAATAAAGCTCAAGAAACGAGTGTGTCAGACGGCGGTGTGGCCAAGCAATTATCCGGTATGATGGGAGATGCGCCGCCATGCGGAACGTGTGGCCATATTACAATCAGAAATGGTGCCTGCTATAAATGTCTGAATTGCGGTAGTACCACTGGTTGTTCATAAAACTAACAGTATCTAGTCGTGGATAAACGTTGTCCCGCCTCTTACAAGGGGGCGGGATACGTTTTTAAGAAAATATTTTAAATATATTGTTTGTGAAAATATATACTAAAACCGGAGATACAGGCGAGACGTCACTGCTTGGCGGCAGGCGCGTAGGTAAAAGTTGTATTGAGATGCAAGCTATTGGAGAGATTGATGAGTTAAATGCAAATCTCGGAGTTGTTATAGTACTTCTTAGTAAGAAAGAAGAGAGTGCAGAGCTCAAAGAAATTATTTTATTTTTGCAAAGCATTCAACGCGACTTGTTCAAATTTGGCGCCGAGCTCGCTTCGCTGCAAAGCCCCGCGCTATCAGAAAAAATTAATAAAATAGACACCCCTAGAGTAGGGGAGATGGAACAGTATATTGACCGGTTTTGGAATGAATTGCCAGAATTAAAAAATTTTATTTTGCCTGGGGGTAGTGTGGCCGGAGCCGAAATTCATCGAGCGCGCACAATTTGTCGCCGAGCTGAACGGCAACTGGTGGATTTTTCTAAAAAGACCACTATTCGTCCGGAATTACATGTCTACCTTAATCGGCTCAGCGATTTCCTATTTGCCTTGGCGAGGTGGGTAAATGCCAGAGAGGGCGTACAGGAGATAATAGTCTGAAATACTTGATTATTTAAGGTTTTAATGATACTATTTTTCTAGTTTCATAATGCCCAGGTGGCGAAATTGGTAGACGCAAGGGACTTAAAATCCCTCGACTTCGGTCATGCGGGTTCGATTCCCGCCCTGGGCACCACTTTAGATGGACTTTGATAAAATTTTATTCAGACTGGGCCTGTTTTTTGATTTCAATTTTAAAATTTGCTATCTTACCTATTGCATTATTGTTTATTTGGTTTATATTAAGATATAAACTTATTCATTCGGAAGTGATCAAGCAAGCTTGTCACTCCACTCATTCATTTCGTTTATGAAAACCATTACTGTCTCAGCCGTTATAAATAAACCTGTAGGCCAAGTTTGGGAATCGTGGACCAATCCTGAACATATCAAACAGTGGGCCTTTGCTTCTGTTGATTGGACAGTGGGAGGTGTGGAAAACGATCTGCGTGAAGGCGGTAGATTCAAGACCAATATGCACGCCAAAGACAATAGCGCCGGGTTTGATTTTACGGGGAAATACACCGTTGTTGCTGTAAATAAAGAAATTTCCTATGTGATTGATGATGGTAGAACCGTTCAGGCGCTATTCGAAGATTTGGGAAGCCAGACAAAAGTCATGCAAACATTTGAAATGGAAAATGAAAATTCCGAAGAAATGCAACGTGAGGGTTGGCAATCGATATTAAATAATTTTAAAAAATTTGTAGAAGCAACCTAATAAAATTATATGCAAAAAATCGTCCCTCATCTGTGGTTTGATACTCAAGCAAAAGAAGCAACCGCTTTGTATGCTTCATTGTTTAAGGATTCTGCTATAGAAAGTATTAGAACTATCACGGGTACACCGTCGGGAGATTGCGATATTGTCAATTTCAAACTAGTCGGCCAGGAATTTATGGCTATCAGTGCCGGACCATTTTTCAAATTCAATCCTGCAATCTCATTATTCACGGTTTTTGATAATGAGGCTGAGATTGAAACGGTATGGAATAAGTTAGTAGAGGGGGGCAAGGTGCTGATGGAATTTGGCACCTATCCATGGGCACAGAAGTATGGGTGGCTGCAGGATAAATATGGTTTGTCTTGGCAGTTGTCTATGAGTGACCACCATCAACTAGAACAGAGAATTACGCCTATGCTTATGTTTACCCAAGGTGGGGCAGGCAAGGCCAAGGAGGCAGCGGAATATTATGTGAGTATCTTTCCAGATTCCAAAGTCGAAATGCTCGTACCATACGAGAAGGGAGAAGGCGATCAAGAAGGATTTATCAAACACTCTCGGTTTATGCTGGCTGGCCAAGGGTTTATGGCTATGGATAGTTCCGGGCCACATGAATTTGTCTTTAACGAAGCCGTATCACTGATCGTTAATTGTGAAACCCAAGAAGAAATCGATTATTATTGGGAAAAATTATCTGCCGTGCCAGAGTCAGGGCAGTGTGGCTGGTGTAAAGATAAGTTTGGCATCTCGTGGCAGATCGTACCGACGGTGATGAATAAAATTATGGCGAGCGGCGACAAAGATAAGATAGATCGTGTAACTCAAGCATTCTTGAAAATGAAAAAGTTTAATATTGCGGAGCTAGAGGCAGCAGATAAATAACTGTATATGCCAGAGGGAATGCCACCATTACAATTTAAAAAAGGCAATTTTAGCATTTTAGACAGCGCTAACGGCGCTCGTCCTGGTGATATGGGTGAGAAAATGAGGAGAGATCTTGGAGCGAAACACGCGAAAGAGTTTGCATCAGTTAAGGGGTATAAAGATGCTGTTATTGCTTATGCTAAGTCAAAAGGGATTAATCAAGATGAGTCAGGTCCTTTGTCTGCGGAACTGATTGATTTGTTAGTTGCAGAGCAGGTTGATTTTATGACTCAAAACTCTAAATTAAAACCTTAACACGAACCCGTCTAATGAGTAACTCCTTGCCAGTGGAGTTATTTTTTATTTTCTAACATGTTATAATATCTCTATGAAAAAGATTTTGAATCAAAAAGGATTTTCTCTTCTTGAAGTATTGGTGGCCTCAGGAATTTTTTTGTTATTTGCGCTTGGCGTCTATGGAGGAGTGAGCTTGGTATTTCAGATTGTGTATCAGTCGAGGATGAAAATTTTAGAAACCACCATTCTTTCCGAATATCTTGAAATAGCACGTAATCTGCCCTATGACGATGTCGGGATCATCAATGGCGTTCCGGCCGGTAAATTAGAGTTTACGACCACCACCGTACGCAATGGGCAAGATTTCAGTCTGTTTACTTTTGTTCGGAATGTAGATGATCCGTATGACGGTGTGTTGGGTGGCACCCCAAATGACACCGCGCCAGCAGATTATAAGCTGGTAGAAATGGTTGCTATTTGCACAAATTGTTTGCATTCGTCACAAGTAACATTAAGTACGATCGTAGCGCCTAAACAGTTAGAAGGGGCGAGCGATAATGGCGCTTTATTTATCCAGGTATTTGACAGTAGTGGAAACCCGTTGAGTAATGCTTCGGTTACGGTGACTAACACTGCCAAAAATCCAAATACAATTATCAATGACGTGACTGATGTAAATGGTTATTTACGAGTTGTCGACGCGCCTACTGGCACGATGAGCTATCAGATTAATGTGACGAAAGCGGGCTACTCCAGCGACTATACGACACCGGTGAGTGTATCGGTTCCCACACCGATCAAACCGCCGTCCAATGTAGTTAGTCAGATAATTACCGATATCAGTTTTGCTATAGACCGGTTAAGCAATTTCGATGTGCAGTTTATAACACCCGCGTGTGTTCCGGTGGCGAATCAAGCTTTTACTATTCATGGAGAGAAGATTATCGGTACTGACCCTGATATATATAAATACAATGCTAGTTTGTCTGCCAATGGCACCGGAGTAAAATCATTTTCCAATATGGAATGGGATAAATACCATGTTGGCATCAGTGGTGCGGTATATAATATTGGCGGCTCAATACCCATGCTCCCATTTGATATCACCCCTGGTCTTACGCAAGAAGCCTCAGTAGTTTTAGAGCCCTATTCGGCGAATAATTTATTAGTGAAAGTCAAAGATGCGGGCACTGGCCTGCCTTTGTCAGATGCTACGGTGCGTCTGACGGCGACCGGATATGATGAAAGCCGGGTCAGTGGCTATGGTTTTATGCGTCAGACCGATTGGAGCGGAGGCAGTGGGCAGGCTAGTTACACAAACCAAACAAAATATTTTTCTGATAACGGCAATCTTAAAACAAATTCACCGGTTGGCGATCTCAAATTAAAAAAAGTTGGGAATTCGTATTTGAATAGTGGCTGGCTGGAATCTTCCACGATTGATTTAGCTGCGGTAGTGAATTTTAATAATATTATTTTTTCGCCTCTATCTCAGCCTGTGCAAACTGGATCTAATCCGATTACGTTTCAGATCGCTACGAGTAATAGTAGTAGTCCTGCAGCTTGGGCATTCAAAGGTCCGGATGGTACGGCTACTACCTATTACACGGCCACCAACACACTGATTGCTGCGGTTCATGACGGAAGTCGATATTTACGCTATCGGGTATTTTTAAATACAGCTGACACAGCCTACACACCGACATTATCCGAGGTTGCCTTTACCTATACAACTGACTGCACGCCGCCGGGCCAGATATTTTTTAAAAATCTTTCTGCTGCCACGTATACGATAAATGTTTCTCGAAGTGGCTACATTTCCAATAATGGCACTATTGATGTGTCGGGTGCTGCAGAGACAGTTATTAATCTTTCCTCCCAATAGTATGCTATTTAGAGTTGATCTGAAACATGATACGAGAGGTATTACATTGATAGAACTCCTTGTAGGTATAGGTATTTTTGTATTTTTATCCGGCGCAATTGTTAGCCTGTTTCTTAGCAGTTGGAAGTATAATGATATTGTCTGGGAGCAGCTCGAGACCCAAAACGAAGGGCGCGCCGTAACCCAAGCTTTTACAAATGAGCTGCGAATAGTCTCACCGTCCAGTATAGGCGCTTATCCGGTAGAAGCCGCATCAAGCACGGAAATTATCTTTTATACCAATTTAGATGCCGATACTCTCATGGAACGAGTTAGATATTTTTTTTCAGGCAGAATTTTGAAAAAAGGCGTAATCAAACCAACCGGCAATCCTTTGGTATATAACGTTGTCAATGAAGTGGTTACCGAAGTAGCTCATGATGTCGTTACCTCAACTTCAAAATTTTCGTATTATGGAGCTGATTATACAGGGAGTGAATTGCCGCTATCAAGCCCGATTAATATTACGAGTATCAGGGTGGTAGGCATTGCGCTGACGCTTGAGGAGGATCCGAACGCCTCACCTGTGCCGTTTAGCATCGAATCAAAAGTATCGTTACGGAATTTGAAAGATAATTAAACCAAATTGGGAATTAAGAATAAGTGAAAATATTGAGATTGATCAAAATCTATCCTTCATAATTTATTGTTAAAAAGTTATGATATTGCAGCGGTTGTACAATCTGGCAAAATTATTTTTACAAAATAAACACGGCAACATTCTCCTGTTTGTCATGATTTTTGGCACTATCAGCGTTTCAATTATTATTGTCGGCGTGTCCGGGTATGCGGTGGCTGAAAATTCGGCTTCAAATAGAAAGCATGATAGAGAAATGGCTTTACAAATTGCGGATGCGGGTATCAATTATTATCGTTGGCATTTGGCCCATACCAAGGAAGATTACTATGACGGTAATAGTACAAGCACTCCCGGCCCGTATGTGCATGATTACAAAGATAGAAACGGAGTAGTGATCGGTCAATTTTCTCTACAGATTACACCGCCGCCAGTTGGCTCAAGCGTGGTGGTTATCGAATCAACCGGCTGGCTCAATACACGTCCGGATAGTAAGGTGAAAATACGAGTCAGGGTCGGCTTTCCCTCTCTGACTGACTATTCGTTTCTTACCGCGACTGATGTATGGATTGGGGATACAGAGGTGACGCATGGTAAATTCCATGCTAATGGAGGTATCCGATTTGATGGTATCGGCGATGCGCCAATTACGAGCGCTATGGCTACGTATACCTGTAAGGCGAGTCACGGCTGTGGCAATCAAAGTAAGCCTGGAGTTTGGGGTGATGGCGGCCCTACCACCTATTGGAATTTTCCCGCTCCCACTAAAGATTTTAGTATCGTAACGTCGCTCCTTGCTCAGCTGCAAGAAAAAGCGGAAAGTGAAGGTCTGAAGCTGAGCTCTTCGGGACAGCAAGGCTGGCGACTACAGTTTATTGATGATGGTAGGGTTGTGGCCTATAAAGTTCTGACAACCGACTGTTATAAAGCAAAAGATATCGGTGATAACAATTTTTTTTGGCCCTGCATTGATATAAAGACTACCGATGTGGGCACGAGCTATGACATACCTGCAAATGGATTTATATTTGTGGATGATATGGTCTGGGTTGACGGTACGGTGCATGGACGAGCAACCGTCGGAACATCAGCAGGAAAGTCGATTGTGTTAAACGGTAATGTCATATATTCTGCAAAAGACGGGACCGATGTTTTGGGCTTAATTGCTGAGCAAAACATACTCATCCCTCACAATTCTCCGGAAAATTTAGAAGTTGATGCGGCGCTGTTGGCGCAAAACGGAGGCGCAAAACGGTATTATTATCCGGGTGATACTAAAGATAATCTGTTTATATACGGATCCGTCATTACAAATAAGATGTGGACATGGAGTTGGGTGTCTGGTGGAGGATCGGTAATTTCCGGATATGAGAATACTAATGCTACCTACGATGCAAATCTCACATATGGTCCGCCACCGGGTTTTCCAGTTGGCTCAGAGTACAACTTGTTAAGCTGGGAGATAGTTAAATAGTTTTGCGGTTGCTAAAAAAAACATCTTTGTTATAATGGGATAAATCTAATTGTTTTATAGTTATATCTATGTCATCTATTAAAAAACTTGTGATTCCGGTAGCGGGTATTGGCACTCGGTTCTTGCCCGCAACCAAAGCGCAGCCAAAAGAGATGTTGCCCGTGGTGGATAAGCCTGTTATTCAGTATGTGGTTGAAGACGCCGTCAGATCCGGTATTACAGATATTATTATGGTCACTGGTCCAAGCAAGCGTGCCGTCGAGGATCATTTTAGTCCAAATTACGAATTGATCAGTGTGCTTAAAAAACAAGGTAAAGAAGAGTTGGCAGAAGAAGTTAAAAAAATTGCAGACATGGCCAATTTTATTTTTATTCGGCAGAAAGGACCGTACGGCAATGGCACGCCGGTATTGTGCGCAAAGAATATAGTGGGCAACGAACCTTTTGCGGTGATGTGGGGTGATGAGTTTTTTTATACCCCGAAAAAGCCGCAATTACAGCAGCTTATGGAGGTGTATGAGAAATATGGCGATCCGGTAATTACTACCTGCAAAGTCAGTGCTGAAGATACCAGACGGTATGGAATTATCGACGCCAAAGAAGTGGAGCCTGATATTTACCAAGTTAAAAAAATTATAGAAAAACCAGGTCCGGAAAAGGCACCTTCTAATCTGGCTATTTTGGGTGGATTTGTGCTTACTCCTGACATTTTCCCCGCTCTAGAAAAAACTAAATTAGGCAGAGGCGGTGAGCTGTGGTTGGCCGATGCACATGAGAAAGTCTTAAAGAAGCACCCATACTACGCCTGTTTAGTAGACGGCACCTATCATGATACAGGCTCAAAATTGGACTATCTTAAAGCCAATGTCGACTTTGCGTTGAGGGATAAGCAGCTCGGCAAAGAATTTAGAGATTATCTGAAGAGTGTGATATAATAAATTTGGTCTAAGAATTAAGTTTCAATTTGAAAACAACAGAAGCAAACCGATATTCTACTTTAATATCTTAAACCAACAATCTTAAATCCACAGCTTGTTCAGTGTTCTATGAACAAAAAAATTTGCTTCTTTACTGCCTTAGCTTTGTTTTTAATGTTGGCAGGGTTGGGCTGCAAAGGTTTGTCAGCCGAGCAGCAGGCCGCAATTGCGCCAGTTACTTTGGAATATTGGACAGTGTTTGACGATGTTGATGCGTTACAGGCCCAGATTGACAAGTATAAGCTTAATCGGCCGTATCTAACAATTAATCTAAAGCAGCTTCGTATTGATGAGTTGTATCCGCGCCTTTTGGAAGCCTTATCTGAAGACAGGGGTCCTGATATAATTTCCGTTCGTAATCGTTTTCTGAATTTTTATAAGCCAAAGCTGGCGGCTATGCCCGACAGTGTTTCTGATACAACCGTGCTGGTAGAAAAAACAAATTTTAACACCAAGACCACAATTTCAACTGTTAAACAGAATTTGCCCAATTTAGCTCAAGTTGACAAAGACTATGTGCAAGCAGTCGGGAAGGATGTTGTTGTGGATGGTAAAATTTACGGATTGCCATTGTCATTAGACAATATAGCCTTGTATTACAACAAAGATTTGTTAGATCGCGCGGGTATTGCCGAAGCTCCCAAAAATTGGGATGATTTTCAAAAAGCCGTAAAAAAATTGGCTAAATTTGATAAAAATTCTACTAAAATTTTGCAATCGGGCGCGGCTATGGGAGTGGGGAGTAACATACCCGGCTTTGATGATTTGTTGTATATTCTTTTCAGACAGAGCAATATCAGTTTTGTGAACAGGACCGGTCAAGTAGTGTTTAACAATCCCGGGGGCAATCAAGCGAATCCGGCGATGGCAGTTATGAATTTTTATACCGATTTCGCCAACCCTGAACGCGATACCTATACCTGGAACGAAGAAATGGATAATGCACTAGATAAGTTCGTAAATGGTTCATTGGCATTTTTCTTTGGCTACAGCTATCATTTGCCGGTGATTAAATCTCGAGCGCCACAGCTTAACTTTTCAATCCTGCCAATGCTACAGCTTAATCCCGAACAGCCGGTCAACGTTGCTAATTATTGGGTGCAATCCGTAGTGGATAAATCAAAGCACAAGAATGAATCATGGGGACTGGTAAATTATCTGACTCATTCCAAGGCCGTGAAAGAGTATCTGGATCAGTCACAACGTCCTTCTGCTTTGCGCATGTATGTGAGTGAACAGTTAGACAATGTTGAATTATATCCTTTTGCTTCTCAAAGTCTTATTGCCGACAGTTGGTATAGAGGAAAAGATTATGATACGACCGCCAAAGCGCTGCGAGATATGGTGCACGAGTGGTTATTGTCTGCTCCGACCGGTCGCGAACTTGAGTATAAGCAAGAAGTTTTAAATCGGGCCGCAGCTAAAATTAACGAAACACTATGAGCAGAATTGTAAAAATTATTTTGCCTTTTTTCTTGCTGATGTCCATTTTTTTTCAACCCCCACAAGTTTTTGCGCAAGGTGAAACAGTAGGGAAGTTTATTCCTAAGTGTTTGATTGATCCTCCGACAGGGCAGAGAGAGACTGAAGGAGAGTGCCGCAGTATCAGTATTTTTGTTATCCTGCTCCTAAATGTTGCAAACTATCTTTTTAGTATTGTCGGGGCCCTTGCCTTGCTGTTTTTCATTTATGGCGGCTTTACTCTTA
Source organism: uncultured Gammaproteobacteria bacterium (assembly GCA_964514995.1). GTDB lineage: Bacteria > Patescibacteriota > Patescibacteriia > Magasanikbacterales > GWA2-37-8 > XYD2-FULL-39-9. The sequence goes on along the minus strand of CAZETA010000010.1, from coordinate 5,331 downwards.
TTTTGTCGCAAGGAAATTCAGAACAGACTAGTAAGGGCAAAGATATTATCGTGGCGGCCATCATTGGTCTAGTGGTGGTCTTTAGCGCGTACATGCTGGTGCGTTTTTTGGGAGAAGCGCTGGGTCTAAAAGAGGCGTACATGCTTAAATCTTGAATTGTATGAAATTTATTGCTAGAAAAATGCATATATTTTATATATTATTGCCCGTTCTAATATTTTTTATAGTACCGATTGATGAGGTTAAATCTGCCCCTACATATTTTGGCTGTACAATAAATGGGATCTGTGAAAATGTTTTGTCGCCGACTATCGGTCTTGCTCGATCTATAGATTGCAGGGATGGCGAGGTGACTACTAACACATGTCCCATTCTTGACTACAAGTATTTTACTAAGAATACGACAAATAATGATTGTGAGTGCAATCAGATTCCTGTCCCCGAAGGTGTAATAAACATCTTGCAGGCAGGAGATTATTTAAAAAAACTTTCTCCAGAACCGGAGCCTTGTGGCAACCAAACGGCTGTTGAGGATGCGGGGGCAATATCGGAAGATTTGACAACAAAACTACGGCTAGTAGAAGGCACCTGTCCGGAATTGAACGCCACTGTTTTGTATCCTTATTATTGTATTGTGATTGGTAGCCCAGAAGACAAATTTAAACCAGGTGATTGTAGGGTTTTTGAAAGCTCTAATGAGGTTGAGGCATACCAGGAAGCTCGTAACCTGTGTGCTATAGATTCTGCACAGGCAGAAGAGGTGCGAGCGGTAGCTGGTGTTTGCCCATCCGTTAAAGCGCAAGAAGACAAATCAGGTTCGGTGCCTGGGGCAAGTCTAAAAGATCTGCAAGCTATGGCGGCCAAACAATTAAACCCAAATCAAATAAGTGATCCAAAAGAAATAGTTTCTCGCGCCATAAATTTTTTAACTGGAATTATTGGCTCGATCGCCTTGCTGCTGTATGTGGTTTCTGGCTTTATGTGGATGACAGCTGCCGGTGCTAGCGAACAGGTTGATAAAGCAAAAAAGATTATGGTCTGGACGACTTTGGGTGTGATGGTGATGCTGTTTAGCTATATTTTAACAAAGGCAGTTTTTGATTTTATTCCTAAGTTAGGATAGATTGTTTGTTTTTTTATTCATATCCTAGTATGAAAAAAATACTTTTCATCACCGCACTCAGTTTGATTGTATGTTTGTATTTTGCTAAACCGATCTCAGCGCAGGATGCCGGAGGTAGTGCGGCAGGTTGTAAATTTACCGGTTCAGGTGAAGAGAGGTGCCAATTGGAAAATCCAATTGGGGACACTGAAGTAAGCGGAATTATCGGTACCGTTATCACGGCAGCACTTGGGGTTATGGGTGTTTTGACCCTAGCCATGTTTATTTGGGGTGGCAGTAAGTGGCTTTTTTCGGCCGGCAATCCGGAAATGGTAAGCGCAGGCACCAAAACAATGATCTGGGCGTTTATAGGGGTTCTCGTTGTGTTGCTGAGTTATGTTCTATTATCCGGGTTTTTGAAATATTTTACCCCGTTTACCGGGTAAGAGTGGATAAGTTCGGAAATAGTAATAACTTATGATATACTACTAGTCAGACGAATGTTAAAAGTTTATGTGTATGATTTTGTATAGAAAGGGGGTGAAAATATGATGAAATTGAAAAAAATCTTTGCCACTCTGGGTGTTATGTCACTTTTGTTGGTCCCTGTTGTTGCTGGAGCGCAAAGTACGATTGGCGTACAGGATACTGGAATCCAGTTCGGTGATTACACAGGTTTGGGTAAAAAAGATGTTCGTATTACCGTTGCCAGTATTATTAGAACCGCAATGGGGTTGCTCGGTATCGTAGCCGTAGTAATTATTCTTATCGGCGGTTTCAAATGGATGACCTCTGGCGGTAGTGAAGAGGGCGCTGAGGAAGGTAAAAAATGGATATTTTCCGGTATTATCGGTCTGGCCATTATCTTGTCTGCCTACGCTTTGGCAACGTATGTCATTAATAGTTTGATCACAGCTACGACTAGTCCGGTTTAGTGCTTAAACAGAGAGAGTTCGGCGCGTTTGATCTATTTGCTTCAAAGCAAATATTTCCCATGGGAATCAGACGCGCCATTCTCTGTAAAATCAGAACAATGAATATTAAACTCTAAACACTAAGTATATTGTCTAGAGTCCAGTGTTTATTTGCAGTATTTATGGAATTTTTAAAAAATTTTTTTTTAATCATTTTGCTTGTCGGTCTTGTGGCCCCTGTTTCTGCGAAGCCATTAGATCCTCAAGATCCTTATGGGATAAATGGAGCTGCGCAGGGCACCCAACTAATACAGAGCACCCAGTCAATCCCGGACATAATCGGTAATGTAATAGGTATCGCCCTTTCTTTTGTAGGGGTAGTATTTTTTCTGCTTGTTTTATTCGGCGGTTTTCGTTGGATGACAGCTTTTGGCAATGAAGAAAAAGTGACTAGTGCTAAAAGTATTATGGAGCATGCAGCTATTGGTTTGGTGATTGTTTTGGCGGCATATGCGATTGCTCAGTTTGTGTTTGGGGCCTTGAATCAGGCTGGTAGCGGCCAATCAACGTCAAATAGCACAGCCCCTTCGACCACTGCTTTGGGTTGTTGTTATGTAACATCCCCAGACGTGATAGATCCGCAAGGACAGCTTCGTCCAGGATCATGTGAACCTTTGAGAGAGACCGAAGTGGACTGCCTTTCGATTCCGGATTTATTTACTGATGCGACCGTTCGATGGCGGGAGGGCGAATGCCTCGCTAGCTGTCCGGTTTCCTAAGCTTACTTAGTTTAAATATTTATGAAAAAAATAATTTTAAGCATGGTAGCAATTTCTACACTTGTGTTTGCGACTTTTGTCTCCGCTCAAGGCCTGTTAGATGCGCAAAAAAATCTAGATAAAATTGGCGGCACTAACGGAGAAGAATTGGGAGTTCCCGGTGATTTGCCGAGTGCTATATCAAGGGTAGTTCGTGCGGTATTGTCGGTGGTCGGTACGATATTTTTGGTGTTGACCATTTACGCCGGTATTTTATGGATGACTGCCCAAGGTGAAGAAGAAAAAGCAAAAAAGGCTCGTGATATTATTACTATGGCTGTTATTGGGCTGGTTATTGTGATGTCAGCATATGCAATTACATATTTTGTGACTAATAGTCTGACTAAATTGCGATAGTATTTGTTTGTATGAAAAATTATTTTTTAACTTTTATATTCATTCTAGTTTTTTTGTTTCAGATGCAGGTGCCTGTATTAGCCGTAGATTCTGATGACAGTTTGTTGTTTGATGTAGCGGACCAAAGCGGCTACAATCGAAACACGAATAGCTTTACTCTATCGCAGACGGTAGGGCAGATAATAAAAATCGTGCTAGGCTTATTAGGTATAATTTTTCTGGGGTTGACAGTATATGCTGGCTTTTTATGGATGACGGCTGCCGGTGAAGAGGAGAAAGTCACGAAGGCTGTGGGGATTTTAAGAATGGCGGTAATTGGCTTGATTATAGTATTAGCAGCGACCAGCCTAACGTATTTTGTCTTAAATAAGGTTTTTGACGCCACGCTTTGATTGTATGAAAAAAATAATTTTTAAATCAACAATTGTCCTGACAATTCTCTTTCTAGGGCTAACTTTTTTTGCCGGTGCGCCAAAAAAGGCCTTGGCTGTAACTTCCTCTATTCGTCAGGATACCTTTAACCAATTAGATTCTGCCGCCGGACCAGATGGGGCAGGGTTTGGCGAGTACCACGATCCGCGGGAGACAACGGCCAGGATAATTAGACAGGCGCTTGGTTTGATAGGGCTCATTTTCTTGGTGCTAACGCTGTATGCCGGGTATCTCTGGATGACCGCAAGCGGCGAAGAGGAAAATGTGACGAAAGCAAAAAATATTTTGCGAACCTCTATTATCGGTTTGATTATCATTTTAGCCGCTTATTCAATCACCAACTTCGTAATATTTAGATTGTTTAGAAGCACTGTGGGCGGCAGCGACGATCCGCTCAGGAATGATTTTTGTCTAAGAAATCCGGATGACGAAACGTGTGTGGCTCAATTTAATTTCTAAAGCCAGGTCTCTTAATTCAAAATTTTTGTCAAAATGATCTTACTTGCATCGGGGTAAGATTTTTTGTTTGTAAGAGCTGGATTCGAAAGATACTTTTGTATCTGTTGAGCCGCTTCTGTTGCAGATTGTACTTGTTTACCGAGGTTGTTTTTTTCTAAATAGAGCGTATTATAGTCTTCTTGGCCGGGAATCGGATCGGTAATTACGAGAGGTTTTTGTAGGTATATAGCCTCGGTGATAGTAAGTCCGCCTGCTTTGCTTATAACAACATCGCTCACTCTCATCAATTCGTCCATGCAATCAGTTTGTGTTAGAGAGATTAAGTTGAGGCGAGTTTTTATGAAGCGGCTGCTTCTTTTATTGATTATAATAATATTAAGCTGTTGCTCCGGTTTGGAATTTTCGAGCGCAGTTATTATACCTTTTGAATTTATTGTTTGATGCCGACCGAGTAGTAGTAAAATCACCGGCCAATCATTGGTTATTGTATATTTTTTTCTTAACTCTTCTTTGTTTTTTTCTTTAAAAAAGTCTGGATGAATAGGAATGCCGCTGACAATCGATGGTACATTGATCCTCATGAGCTCCTCCTTTACTTCTTCCGTAGCTACAAACAGGTATTGATTGTTGACCGAGAGCCAAGTCTTGTGAGGGTGATAGTCAGTAATGACAGTACTCATCGGTACGGAGTAGTTTTTTGGCAGTATAAATTGTGTTAAGTAGTGGGTGGAAATAATCGAGTCAGGCTGGAAAGTGTGTAGATACTCTGTAAATGTATGATTTACAATCGGAACCAACGGGATAGAAATTTTCCAAAATATTTTTGTAAACCAAGTGTCAGTAAGGTGGTACATTATTTTATACAGCCAAGGCGCGTATTTTGTAAGAAAATTATAGCAGGTGATGAGATTAAAATAGCTAAAAGTATTTAGATAAGAAGCGATATCAATGTGGGCAACTTCGATATTTGGGTATAATTTTTTACAATTAAGGTAGAGTGCCTCAGCAGCCCGAACATGTCCATTACCTGTGGAGCAGGAAATGATAAGGAGTTTTTTAGGTGGAGTCATACCCGATAATTAGGGTGTCCTACGGGAGTCGAACCCGTGTTGTCGGTACCACAAACCGACGTAATAACCGTTATACCAAGGACACCATATAATACCAAGCCATACAATCAGGATGCTAGGTATTGTGACCCCGCTAGGAATCGAACCTAGATCCACAGCTTAGAAGGCTATTGTTCTAT
>CAZETA010000009.1:0-33290 GCA_964514995.1 uncultured Gammaproteobacteria bacterium | reverse complement strand
TCAAGGCGTTGCCGTATTTCCAAATCAGAAACAGCCGGATAACTATTTTTGGGATTTTACTATTCGTAATCAAATTGACGCCGATGCTCCATATATACAAACGATCACACCTGGTATTGATGCTCAGAATATTAACCGTTATCAAGAATTAAGTATGGTTTTTAGTAAGAGAATGCGAGCAGATTCATTGTATAATATCTCCTTAGAAGAACAGCCGACCCATCCGGTGCCGATTTGGGTAGTGCCTTTTTCAGTTTTTAACAATGATGGTACTACTTACACAAAGCTTAACCATGGACCGTTTTTAGATTCAGTACGCCAATATTATTTTACCGCGGTAAATTCTACTGTTGAGGATTTGCATTTCAACTGTTTTTATCCGGGCAAAGGGCCTCGAATTTCGGTATTTCCTAATACAATTGTGTCGCCCAATTGTGAAGATGGAAATCAGCAGAATTGCTGCCAGGTAATCACGGAACAGAATAAAGCGTTTTGTTGCAACGGTGCGGTTGGAGCTACGGCTCAGATTTGTTTGGAAAAATTACGAGATAGTAGTCTATAATATTTTACATGCGCAAATTTTATAAAAAAATTATTGTACTGAGCTTGTTCGTTGTTTTGATAGCTGGCGGACTTTTTTTTCTAAAAAGTTTTAGTTTTGCTCAAACATCGCCAGACTTGGGTTTACAACCGGTAGCAGAAAATATCGGATTGCCTACCACCGACATCAGGCTTATTATTGCCAGGATTATACGTGTGGCTTTGGGGTTGTTGGGCATTGTAGCGGTGGTGCTGATCCTCTACGCCGGATTTACCTGGATGACAGCCGGCGGAGATGAAGAGAGAGTTTCTCAAGCTAAGAAGATTATGATTAATGCCGTGATCGGCTTGGCTATAGTTCTGTCTTCATATGCTATCGCCAGCTTTGTTATCAGTAAGTTGACTGAAGCAACGACCGGTCAGGATCAAGGTAGTGGCAATCCGGTTGGTGGTGGAGACAATCCCTATTTCCCCGTCGGCGCTTTCTATGTGGATAGCTTGCCACAAGAGGGGCGACTATGCACCCGGAATATTCATCTGGCTATTACCTTCAATCGAGAGGTTGATCTTGAGACTGTTCGAGGCAATATTGTCGTGCAGGACAAAGATAAAGGCGAGTATCCAGGCGTTTGGCAATTGTTGGGTAGCAACACCATCGCTTTTGTGCCTAAAGGTGATTGTGGTAGTGGTGAACCAGATTGTTTTGCGCCCGCAACCGAGTACACGTTGCATTTTAAAAATCCTTCCGCCATAAAAACAAATGATGGTCAAATAACTTTGAGCTGTTCAGTTCGAGCTGGCTGTAAGGATGTAAAATTTATAACGGGCGAAGGAGTCGATCGTATGCCGCCTCAAATTACGATTGAAAATATTTCCAGTGATGATTTGTTTGTTGGGTCTGTCGTGCCAGTTAAAGTCAGTTATACTGATGACAACGGTCTGCAAAAAGTAGATTTGAGCGCCGATAATTATTTTGTGGGTAGTCAGACAGTCTCTGGATGTAAAAAAACAGGTTCGCTGACTATTAATTGGCCTACAGCCAGTCTCGCGGCCGGTGAGCATACTCTTGTAGCTACGGGTTATGACTGGTCGGCTCTCAGCGATGCAGATACTGTATCTTTGAATTTATTACCTCAGCACTGTTTTAATAATACGCTTGAGGCTGATTTGGGTGAAGAAAAATCTGGTCCACCTGCGTGCGGTGGAGAATGCGGAGCGTGTGCTGATAACCCTTGCGCCAAAGATGTGGAGTGTGGCAGTGGTTTTTGTGATGCGGGTTTTTGTAGGGATAGAATGCGCATCAACGGCGTGTCGCCTTTGTCAGGAGGGCCAGGCACTATTATTTCCATCTCCGGTAATTATTTTGGCAGCACTCCGGGCAAAGTTTTTGTAAATAACGTACAAGCTTCGCTTGATGCTTGTGGAGTTGTATCCTGGAAGCCGTGGCAGATATTGGCGACAATCCCAGCAGGCGTCGTTACTGGACCGATTAGAGTAGAAACTGCGTCTGATGCAAAAAATTCGCAAATAGACGCTACGAATGATGATTTTGGTCCTCGCATCAATGATTTTGAAGTTGACAATATAATTCATCCAGGCCTTTGTTCTGTTAATCCTAATAGTGGTTTGCCGGGAAAAGAGATCGCGTTAGTCGGCAAGCGCCTTGGTAACGCTCCTGGAAAAATATTTTTTGGTCAGCAGAATGCTGTCGCTAACTTGGCAAATTGGTCGGATAGTTTGGTAAAAACCAGCATACCTCAGCTTGAATCTGGGCTGTGGAGCGTAAAGGTATCTCAGAACGATGTGGACAGTAATGGCCTAAGGTTTTTCGTAGAAGAAAATCCAAATGATTCCTCGCCAATCATCTCTAGTATTACTCCAGATAAAGGCGCAAAAGGTGAGTATATAACCATTAGAGGTAAGAATTTTGGTAATCAGCTTGGTAGAGTTTGGTTCAAAGAAAACGACGGCGGTCAACCTGGAGATGCGATTGAAGGTGATTTTAGATTTCCACCCGGCTGTAAAAATATTTGGACTGATAGTCAGATTATTGTTAAGTTCCCTCTAGGGAGCGGTGAGGTAGGGAAGTCATATTTTGTCCAAGTTCGTCCCGCAGATGCTGCTCAGAACGCCAGCCTTATTGGCCCGATATTTTCTTTAGAAGCCGGTCAGCCAAATCCTGGTATTTGCAGCCTTGATCCACTCTCAGGACCGGTGCCATTTTCCGCTGATGATACTAGTCTGCATATTGTCGGAGATTATTTAGGTGAAGATCCGATTGTTTATTTTTGGTCTTCTGCGGCTTCGCCGACTTCAACAGATGGAAGAGTTGAAGGTACTTCTTCTACCGTAACTAATCTGATTATTGGTCAGTCGATTTCTACGCAGCCGCCTGCCGGTGCGTCTAGCGGTCCGATCGTGGTGTATCGTGAGTCAGATCAAAAGGTTAGCAACCCCGTTGATTTTTCGGTTTTAGACTGTGTGAAGAACAATAATACTTGTACTGCTCCCAACACGCACTGTTGCGTGTCGGGTGCCGAGATGGGTTTATGTCGCCCAAATAATCAGTTGTGTGAGGGAGAGACGCTTTCGGCTGGTTATATTTGGCGATTTAGCACCAAAGATATTCCGAAAATCCCGCACGTGGTTGAGCGTTGTGATGATCAGACCGATTTAGGACAGAATCTTCCTTCCCCATCTCCAAGTATTCAGTGGGATACAACTCAAAATGACGTACATCACGCTGTTTGTCGCAGCGCTTCAGTTGTAGTTGAATTTAATTTGTCTACGATTAATGATATTCCTCGATCAGATCTTATTGTTAATGAGTGTCAAGACGGTACAATTAGTGAATCGCAAAGTACTTGCACTGTTTCTCAGCAGGTGTCAATTGATGGAGCCGGAGACTTTGTGCCGCAGGCTAGCACAGAAAAAACCGATTTCTTAAAGCTTGATCCTGATGATAGTTATAATAACGGCAAATGGAAAGATAATACCTGGTATCAGGTTATGCTCAAATCGAGTATTAGCGCCGGAGCCGGGGCGAGTTTTGCGCCTCTGGCAAAGGACAGGTCATGCAGCCCTGATTCAGCCTATTGTTTTATTTTCAAGACAGGCGCCCAAGACTGTAGGGTTAAGCGCGTTGTTATAACACCGTATAGTTATTGGACTTCTGTTTTGGAAGAGCCGATCAAGAGAAGAGAAAGTTTAGAGGACGAAGGCAAAGATGTTAATTATATCGGCAACGGGTTAAGCAGCCAGCATTGTGTGATGATGAATATGGGAGCTTTTGCGTGGTCTTGGGATTCGGCAGATGAGGATTATGCGGATATTTTTTCCGCCGAAAAGGATGCTGCCAAAGTTTCTGCTTTAGCTAATACTGTGGGTGTCGGTTTGAAAAATCCTGACAATGCCGTAAATATTAGCGCTAAAGCAACGTTGGCCGCAGCGAGTTATACAGGCACAAGTCCGCTCACTATCGACTTGAATACTCCAGAGGTGGTTGATTTTTGGCCTAAATGTCTAGAAGCTTGTACTAATGCTGAAGTCGGCGTTCGTTTCAATACGACAATGTCAAATAAGAATTTACCTGGCTCGATCATAAGCGGCCCAGTCAAGCTGCTAAAGTGTAACGATGAAAATTGTTTTGATACCACGCCAGTGCTTGCCGCAGATGATGTCGTATTAGATAGTATGACCGGGTATCGAGTCTTAAAGATTGCCAACTCCAGTCCGAATGCCGTTGAGTTAGAGCCGAACACTATCTATCAAGTAGCGCTATCCGCTTCTACTACCGAAGTAGATTCGTCGGAATTTTTATGGTCTGCCGCTCGTTTAGGAGATCCGAATACTTTTTCAAAACCGTATAATAAAGAGTTTACTTGGAAATTTAAAACCAAAAAAGATAAGTGTAAAATTAGTCGTGTTGATGTTTCTCCAAACAGTTTTGTCGCTGATTTCATTACTGATAAGAAGATATATAGTGTCCAGCCATTTTCTTCTCCCGATAGCTGCGAAGCTCAGGGTCAAAAATTGAATGCTTGGGCAGTTGATTGGGATTGGAAGTCTTCGGACGCTGCCGCCGCTCCGAATGTAGTTGCCACAGTACGGACTTTCAGTAGTAAAGGAAATAATCCGTATTGTAGTAAGAATTGCGTGCTTAAAGGAAGTAGTATTCCGTTTGGGGTCGCACCAGTACCGGTCTGCGGCAATCTAGTGGTTGAGGCAGGGGAGGATTGTGACCCGCCGGGCAAAGGCGCGGGATGTGGTTTAGATTGTCGTCGTACCGGTAATACAAACCCAGATACTTGTGGTGATGGAAGATTAGATCCAAATTTAGGAGAAACGTGTGATCCTGGTTTGCGTGAAACAGCAGTTGGTTGCAGTAATGTTTGTTTGCGTACCGGTTCTAATTCTGATACTCAGCCTGATAAAGTCGGCGACTCGGTCTGTGGCAATGGTTTGGTAGGCAGTGGTGAGGACTGTGATCTAAAAATTGAGGGGGTAATCAAGGATCCGGATTCTGCGATGGGCTGTTCAAGCAAGTGTTTGCATCAAGGTACGAAGCTGGCAAGTAGCTGGTGTTTTGTTAACGCAAACGGTAGAGCGGGATATTCGATCGAAGAATTCAACAAAGCTTGTAAAAATAGTATCAGTCGTTGCGGTAATGGTATAGAAGATCCTGATGAGGATCCTGGATGCGATCTTCGTGACGGTGAAAAGAAGGATGGGTGCAACAGTTTTTGTTTGCTTGATAAGATTGTTCAACCTGCAGAATGTGCGCCTGATGCCGAAGGTTGTAGTAATAACGGTCAGCATGTAGGTTCGTCTCTGTTGTATTCTGTTCCGTCTTTGTGTGGTGATGCCGTCGCAGGTATCGGAGAGGATGCTTTTTGTGAGCGTAATTTAATTAATAATCATGTCGGCAACAATCCCTGGGTTCTTGCTGCCGGTGTTGGTTTGGGGCAAGTAGCGGGGGATCCGCCAAAGCAGGAATCTGATATTATCGCTACCGTTACTGATAACACAGTTGGAGGCCCAATTAGTGACAAAGGACAATTTTCCATTGCTTGCGGTTACACGAGTGATGATCAGTGTAAAGATAGAATGGGTGACGAATGGGGGTTGGCAGAAAATTCTTGCTGCTATCGACGTCCGGAATTAGTTGAAGTTTTTCCTGGCGCTGTTTCAGATGTAAAATCTAATGTGTGTCCTAATACGGCTATTGAGGCTGTGTTTAGTGAAGAGATAAATCCAGGCACGCTGCGCGATAATGTGATTTTGGCTCGCGGTACAACCGATGATACATGCGGCAACAATGAAGACGTAACTGCTCTTGCCGTATCATCTCTTTCAGATGTGTATATGCCCTGGTATAAAAAAGTTTTCGCTTATGTTTCGAATTTCTTTAAGAATCTAGTTAGTCAAGACGCGGCCGCGGTCGGTGCGCGCAACAACCTCGCTGCGACTAAGTGGTGCGCCGGTCAAGATATCGGTCGAGTTGATATAGAAAAACTGGAAGACGGTCAAAGCAAAGTTATTTTTAAACTCAGTAAGCCGCTGCAAACAGATGCAGATTACATGGTTTTGCTAAAAGATGGCATTCGTAGTCAGCGCGGCATTAGTATTGGAAAAAATAACGTTACCAACAGGCCGTTAAGTTGGAAATTTATTACCGGCCTGCAAATGTGTGAAATCGATAAAGTGTCAGTCAGTCCTTCGCAACTATATTTTTCTAAAGCTGGTGACAGTTCTCTCGTGCAAGCCGCCGCGTACAGCGGAAACGCCGCTCGTTTGCAGTCGATTCCCGGTGCTTATTCTTGGGAGTATATATGGCAGCCCTTAAGTACTGATTATTTTAGTGTTACTTCTACAACTTCTTCCATAAACACTGTCACTGCAAAAAATCGTAATGGCGAAGACGATATTCGCGCTTCGGCTTTGATTGTTGATAATATGTATAGCGATCAAAAAGATGTTGCCGCTTTCGCAAAAGCTCATGTGATAGTGTTTTTATGTGAAAATCCTTGGCCGCCGAAAGATTTGATTGTTAATGGCAACGGACCGTTTACTATTTTTCCATATGAGGATAAAGATGGTAATAATGATGGTTTTAATTTAAACATCGGTGCGTTTGATGGTTCGTCCATTCCGGAATCCCCTGCGGGAGGCTACTTTAATTTCAGCACGTACTATTGCGCTGATAGTGGAGGTGTTGGAGCGGGAGATGATTTGCCCTATCTTACGTCTGCGGTTCAGGTTTCTTCGACTGTAGTAAGCCCGACTTCAAGCCTGAAGAGATTTATATTCGCAAATTCAAAAAATAGCGACGGTATCGGTATTCAGGTATTCTCAAATCCCAAGCACTTTACTGTTTCGGATTGGTTTACTAACGAAAAGGTATCGGGGGAAAGGGGTTTTACGGGAGTAATGACCGCCACCAAGATCGACGGGTATGATGCGATTACGGATGGTAACAATATGTATGTTGATGCTCTAAATTATTCAAGTTCTTCTAATAAATTATTTTCTAATATTTATCTCTTCAGTATTAACGCTGACGCCAGGACTGAGAGCAGGAGAGTATTTGAGCAAATGCTCGGCAATTTGAAATTTAATACAAATTTGACTAATTACGGATATTGCGGCGTTGACGTGGTCACCCCGGGGGTCTCAACCACTTGTAGGACAGATTTTGACTGCTCTGGTAATGAAGTGTGCTCTGTGCAAGCGGATAAGTTAAAACGTAATTATCAAAGATTGAGAGATCTGCAAACCATACAAGACTTATTTGGAACTTAACGGAAGGTTGGTGTGGTATAATTAAAGCGTATGGAAAAGAAAAAAATAGCGTTATTGGTGTCGGTCATAACCTTTTTAGTTTTTTTAGCAACCCAAGAAGTTATTGCCGCCAACATTCCTCCTCTTAAAGAAGGCACATTTCTGACGGGGCAAACTTTAAGCGTTTGGCCTTCATGGTCCGTGTTGGGGGGTGCTTTGGGTCAGGCGTTGCCAGTCGACCCTATTAATCAATTGGCTGCGGCTGGCACTTGTGCGTCGACCACAAATAGATTCTGTACTACTGATGGCAATTGTCCAACTTTGAATAATGCGACGACTACTCGAGAAAAATGCATTTTACATGATCCTGTCACTGGTTGGAGTGTGGCTGATAGGCGTTTTAGTTTTGCTTGTAATAAAGACTCGTATGCCTATCGATATATAGTAGATTCGAGCACTAATTCTTATATCATTCGCGCCCATTTTGAAGATGCAGGTCTGTCGGCGGTAAATTTTAATGATTTTGTCAATGATTTTGTCAGTACCAGTTTTGTAAAGATCGACCAAGGTGGGGGGGTGTGCAATTTTAATGAAGAAATTTCTACCATAGAGTCAGGTCGTTGCGGCGACGGTAAGCTCAATCTGCAACGAGGTGAGCAGTGTGATCCGCCAGGCAGAATTGAATACCAAGCAAATTGTGCCAACAATCAATTAAGAAATTTAACCGTCTGCAACAATTCTTGTCAGTGGGTTGCTTCAACCACTCCATGTAACAGCTTAAGCAGGTGTGGAAATGGACGTAAGGAAGCGGGTGAAGCCTGTGACGACGGTGCGCTAAATGGCAGGTATAATCGTTGTAACACTACCTGCAGCGGCCGTTCGTCAGAATTTTGCGGAAACGAAATTGTAAGCAGTACATATGAAATTTGCGATCCTGGAACACCTGGAATAGAGAGGTATGGTTTAGCAGGGAAAAATCAATCCTGTAGTTGGGATTGTCAGAATTGGGGTCCGTACTGCGGTGATAATATTGTTCAAGCTGAACATGGTGAAGAGTGTGACGGTTCGCAGACGTGCTCGGTAGATGGCGGTCAAGGTACGAAGATATGTACAAATGTTTGCAAGAAAGATGATGATAAGGACCTGATTAGCTGGTGGTCTTTTAGTAGTTTAGAAGAAGACACGGTCAATCCAGGTGAAAAAGTAGTAAACGATCGTTCTGTTAATGTAAACAATGCATTTTGTCGCGAACGTTCTTGTCCAAGTTTGGTAAATGGAAAAATCGGACAGGCTCTAAGTTTTAACTCAAGAGAGTCAGATGGACATTTTTTAAGAGTGAAAGCCGCGCAGAGTTTGCGGGCAACAGACGCTATGAGTATCGAAGTCTGGATAAATCCGAGTAGTGACGAAAGTTTGTATCAGCGTATTGTGGAGCGGGGCGGCGCGGAAAATTACACAGGTTATGATTTGGAGTTTAACGCCTCCTCTACCAGACGTATCGCGCGTTTTAATCTGTGGAAAGGTAGTCCGGTTGGCGTAGATTCAACCAGCGAAATCCCTCTTAATGTATGGACGCATATTGTTGCAAGTTATGAAAAAATAGGCAATGCGTATGCCCTTAAAATGTATATAAACGGCGTGCTTGAAAGAGAAGTAAACGATGTGAATATGGAAGAATCTGCGGGCGATCTATTTATCGGTCAATCCGGCGCTCGGGGAGGGTCTGAGTTTTTCTTTGGCAGTTTGGACGAAATTAAGATTTACAGCCGAGCCCTGTCAGCGGGTGAGGTCCGTAATAATTTTCAAACCGGTTGGCGATGTGTTGTTGGCGCGGTTGTTCCCACGCCTCCAGCAGTGGAAAATATTCCCGCCAGTTGTGGTAATGGTGTAGTTGATGCTAACGAAGCCTGTGATCGCGGCGCAGCTAACAATGGCAGAGCTTGTACCGCCTCTTATGGCCAGTCATGCTCCTATTGTGCTGCCAACTGTCAAAATGTCGTCGATGTTCAGCCTCGTGAGTATTGTGGTAATGGCATAATTGAACAAAGAGAAAGATGTGATACGCTGTCTCCTGGCGGCATAATTTTCTCCGTCGCTACCAGTACTGATAATTACACATCGCCTACGAAAGATGAGGCCCATAACGGCTTTCAAGAGCTGGCTTGTTCGGCGGAGCCCTATTCTGCCCATACTATTAGTAAAGGCACGAAAACCTGTGGCGATTGTATGGCAGGGGTAATTAGAAACTGTGTGAGGTGCGGTGTTGATCAAAACGGAGTTAGTATTACTGGCGGTGTTATAAATGTGTTGGCAACTTCAACTGGTCCACAAGATACGTTGTTTACGAAGGATATAGGAAGACTTTTTGAAAATATTAATAATAGTGAGATTAGCAGAAAGGCCAGCAGTTCTTTAAAATTAGCCATAGGGCTTTGCGGCAATTCTATGAATCAATTGTTGGTTGGCCAAAATATGTGTGATAATCCGGAACCGAGCTCTCCTATGGTAGCTCAGCTCAGAAAAGGAAAGAATGATCAAGACTTGCAATTGAGTTCTTATACTTTGTTGAATCCGTACGGCGCAGGCAACGCGCTGATTAACAGTAATCCAGTCTGTTCTCAAGGCGAACAGTCTCAGAAGTATTCTTTATATATAAACGATGATTGGACTCGCCCAATTAGTTTCCCGGTAGTGGCAAGTCCACAATCTTGGCAATATGACGTAGTATTATCTCCGGTTATTGATAGTACTGTACGCAACAAAGATGTGCGCGTAGTTGTTAGTTGGGTATCCGGAGAATTTTATGGCGGAATTCTAAACCCGTTCACAACCACTACTCCTGAAATTTCCGGACCCTCGTACTGTAATTCATCGACTAATTGCGCTGCTGCTCAAAAAAAATACGCCACTGGCGTAAGATATTACAATACCCCAGATTCGCAGCTATTTGGCGTGTGGTATCATGGGTTAAACAGTACGCAAGGCCGCACTGAAGCTGAGTCCTTTACTATCAATACTGCAAATATGTCGGGCAATACGTACTCATTTTTTGTGCGTTCTCCGAGCGCTCCAATTAGACAATTTAAAAATACTGCCCGATTGAAGGTGGAGGTATTCTTGCCTGAAGCCCCATATAATCCGGATCAAAGCCTGTTATTGACTGAGGAGAATAGGTTTGCGCGTTTCCCATTCCGTTTCGGTCTGCCGGTTAAAACATATTATTTCAATGCGGCAATGCCCTCAGATAATCCTAATGCCAGATACTGGCATGTCTTTAATATTAATAAGCCGGAAATTGGTATGTCAGTTTCAAGTACTGATATTTTGGACGTGCACACTATATTTACTGGCCCTGTCCAATTTAAGTACTCTCAGCCTTTGATAAGAGATGATAATCCTATTCAAGACCCAAATTCAAATATAGGGGATGGTGAAGGCGGGGATCCGTTTGTCCCTCAACCTGAAATAGATCCTGGTCAGGGCGGTGGCCCCCAAGGTGGCCCGGTGGCGCCGTTACCGTTTGACCCGCAGCCTGATCAGTTTCAGTAAATAGGTTAAAAGCATATGCTCACAAGAAGTAAAATTATTATTTTGTTATCAATCCTGGTGGTAGGGTTAGCAGCTTTTTTTGCTTACAAAATATATCTGAGTAATTTTTATAAAACATCCGTGACTGGCGATATTAATACATCGACATCTGTGGTAGATATGGCAAAAAAAGTAGAGTTTGAACAGGCGATCGAAAAAATTTCCGCCACAGATCAAGACCTCGACGGCTTATCAGATAGTCAAGAGGTAATTTATAAGACTGATCCCGCGTCCGCCGATACGGATGGTGATGGGCTGACAGACTGGCAAGAAGTGTCTATCTACACAAGCGACCCGCTAAAATCTGATACTGACGGTGATACATTTACTGATGGGTATGAGGTGCGCCATGGTTTTAGCCCGAAAGGCACAGGAAAACTTTAAATTTTAATTTTTTACTCCTTAATTTAGTAGTATGTTTGATGAGCAAAATAATAGTCCGATTCCGCCAACGAATCTCCCCGCTGAGCCCGCTGATATGTTTGCTGATATGGAAAGACCAGCTACCCCGGAAGGACCGCAAGAAATGCCTGACGCTCTCTCAAGCGGTCTTTTGAAGAAGAAAATGCCGACTGCCGCCACGCCTCCGTCATTATTGCCAGTAAGTGAAGAGGGTGGAATGGGTGGCTATAAAATGAGTAGCCCGATCCTCGGCAAAATTATTGTAGGCCTGTTGATTGTCCTGCTCTTAGGCGGTTTGGCGTACGGTAGCTGGTGGTTTTTGTATGCTCGAAAAAAAGACGTAGTGGAGGTAAAAAACACAGTTGAGACAGCGCCGAAAAATAATCAAGATAACCAGACAACAGCGCCTCAGTCTTCAGAAAATAACGCCCCGTCTACGAGTGTTCCTTCGCAAATAAATAACGATCAGATTTTATTTGGGCAGGGCATTGATCTGGATAAAGATGGATTAGATGATGTGCGTGAACGTGAAATTAAAACTAATCCGCAACTAGCCGATACCGATGATGACGGTCTCAATGACGGTGACGAGGTGATCGTGTATAAGAGTTTGCCGTTAAATCCCGATACAGACAATGATGGTTTAAGCGATGGGGACGAGGTTCTCATCTGGAAAACTAATCTTTTGAATCCCGATAGTGATAATGACACCTATCCTGACGGTACGGAAGTGAAAAACGGGTATAGTCCATTAGGACCGGGTAAGCTTTTTAGCACAACAGTCCCTACGAGCACGACGACCACATCAGCTTCTTCCACCTCTACCTCTACCTCTACCACTACAACTAAGTAACGTGCGTGACAAGTAACCTGTCTATGTTTGAGAAAAAAATGGACATATCGGCAAAAAAGCCTTCCACAACTGTTAACGTACAAACTATGCCGGCGGATTTTTATGGTGGCGTTAATCCGGTTATCAAATTCAAAAGAGTGGAAAGAGAAATTGTTCTGGGCGGAAAGTCTGGTTTGACGAATAGCGAAAAGAACATGCTGGATAAGAGTACGGCAGCAGGGACGGGCGACCCTCTTCACGCCGTTAATATTTTTACCAATCGAAAATACACAATTATTTTTTGGAGCCTGCTATTTTTATTGGCTATATCCGGTGCTGGCGTCTATTATTACCTTCAATCAAGAGGCCAGACTCAGCGCGCCGTTCCGAATCCGCCTGTTATTGAGCTTCCTGCGACCAGTTCAGAGCCGGTGTCAATTTCTACTACCAGCGAACCGGTAGTGGTTACCGACACCCCGTTAAACTTTTTACCGGAAGTTCCAATTGATTTCCCTTCCTATTTACTGGGTGATAGTTCTGATTTAGATAAGGATAGTATAAGCGATGTCGCCGAAGATTTGTTTGGTTCTGATCCTGGAAATCCAGATACAGACGGCGATACGCACACTGATGGTCATGAGGTGTTTTATCTGTATAATCCGGCAGGCAAAGAACCGATTAAATTAGCCGATTCGCAATTTGTAAAAGAGTATAGAAGTAGTAATTTTGGTTATAGCTTGTTATATCCCGCTAATTGGGCATTGGGGACTGTTGATGAAGATGGTCGGGAAGTTCTGTTTAGTACGCTTACCGGAGAAAACATTGAGTTGCGCACTTTTGATCTGGCCCCTCAGCAGAATTTTTTAGACTGGTTTGCGGTCTGGGGTAAAGAGCAGAATACAGCGAGCCTTGTCGATTTTCAAACCCGTTTTTTAGAGACTGGCAGAAGTCGTAATGATAGTTTGGTGTATTATTTTAACGATAGTAGTCATGTGTATGTGTTGGTCTACCACACAACCGATTCTAATGTAGTTAATTATCGATCTGTTATTGTTATGATGGCAAGGAGTTTCAAGTCAGGCGGGTATATTGTGCCGCCAGACATTTCTCCGACACCAAGCAGTACATTTCCTACAGAGATGCCTGCGCCTACTAACGCAGAAAATACAAGCTCCTCTGGTATATAAGTAGAATTTTTTATTATGATTCATGTAGATTTTGATAAGGCTGTGGTCTGTCCTTGGAATTTATTAAAAATACAAAAAGTCTTCAATCAGATTGCGGCGGTGACAAAAATTAAAAAAGGCGCGGTTGAGGTGCGGATAGTGGGGGATAGAGAAATTAAAAATTTGAATTTTAGGTATCGCGGTCTTAACAAGACTACGGATGTGCTATCCTTTGCGTGGCAAGAAGAAAAAATTATACAGAGCAGCTCTTTGGGCCAAATATATATCTGCTATCCCCAGATAGTCCGTCAGGCGAAAAGATTTCATGTGACGACTCGAGAGGAGTTTGTTAGAATGCTTGCCCATGGATTTCTGCATATTATCGGTCATGATCATGGTCAGAAAGAAGAGGCCGAGGTTATGTTTGGTTTACAAGAAACAATAGTTGATAAGTATTTTAAGTATTAGTCCTATGCTCTGGCGCAAGTTTTGCAAAAGTTTTATTGATGCCGGAAAGGGGCTGTCCTACGTGTTTAGGTCTGAGCAGAATTTTAGAATCCAGATCGGGCTGGGTATTTTTGTACTTACAGCAGCATTTATGTTCCCGTTGCAAGTGTGGGAGCGGATTTTGATTATCTTGCTAGTTTTGCTGGTCCTCCTGGTAGAGATACTTAATACCATTTTTGAATATTTGAGTGATTTGCTTAAGCCTCGAATGCATCACTACATCCGTACGATTAAAGATGTGATGGCTGGAGCAGTATTGTTGACGGCGCTGGTGTCATTTGCGGTCGGTATGATGATATTTTACCCGCATTTGGCAAAGCTATTACAGAAATGATATAATATAGTTCATTTTAAAAGGCTGCAGCCTTTTCAATCTATATGAAAAATAGATCAGGAAATTTAATTGGCGGCTTGGATATCGGCTCAAATTTTGTCCGTATGGCCGTTGGCCAGTTGGTTGAAAAAGATAGTGTCGGCGAAGAGCTGCAGATTTTGGGTGCAGCCGAATTTATTTCCGAAGGTGTGCAAAAAGGAGTAATCAGTAGTATAGAAGATGTGGTATCTTCTGTTTCTGCGTGTTTGGAGCGGGTAGAGCGAACCGTGGGGGCGCCGATAGATAGTGCTTGGGTCGGTATTTCAGGGCTGCATGTGCTTTCGCAGGCCAGTAAGGGCGTGATTGCGGTTTCAAAAGCAAATAATGAAATTACCGAGGAAGATGTAGCCAGGGCGGTAGAGGCTGCTCGTTCTATAGCCACACCTCTTAATTATGAAGTTTTGCATGTGCTGCCAAAGAATTTTACCGTGGATGGCCAGACAGGCATCAAGGATCCGACTTCTATGACAGGAGTGCGTCTAGAAGTCGATACTCAGATAATATTGGGATCTTCAGCGCAAATAAAAAATTTGACTAAAGCGGTGTATCGAGCCGGATTAGATATAGAGGATCTAGTACTATCAATTGTAGCTACCGCTGAAACGGTAATTACTAAACGTCAGAAAGAATTAGGTGTAGTAGTCGTAAATCTCGGCGGAGCCACCACAAGCATCGCGGTTTTTGAAGAAGGTCAACTGATTCATACGGCAATTATTCCAATAGGTTCACAGTCGATCACAAATGATATTGCGGTTGGTTTGCGCACTTCTGTAGATATTGCGGAGCGAGTGAAGATAGAATTTGGCGATTGTCGGCCGGAGCAAGGCGTAAAAAAAGAAGAGATCGACTTGTTTGATCTCGGGTCGGGGGAACACGAGTTGGTAAAAAAGAAATATTTGAGTGATATTATTTCGGCGCGAGTAGAAGAAATTTTGCAGAAAGTAGATAATGAGCTTCGTAAAATTCAGCGTTCAGGACTTTTGCCTGCCGGAGTCATGCTTGCTGGCGGCGGCGCAAAATTGCCTGGCATGGTAGAGATGGCAAAAAAAGTATTGCGCTTACCTGCAAATTTGGGTTACCCCATCAATGTAATTAGTGTAACCGACAAGGTCAATGATCTTGGTTTTTCTACCGCAGTTGGGTTGGTCAAATGGGGTAGTCAGATGCAGAGCAGCGGGGGCTATGGTAAGTCTAGCGGTGGAGTAGGAAATGTGTTTAAAGGCGGGGGCAAGGCCTTAGATTTTTTCAAAAAAACTTTTAAGAGTTTAATACCTTAAGCATATTCATATAGAAAGACTTAGATTCAAAACTATAATTCTTGACACTCAAATCAAATAAATATACACTATATAACGGAGTCCGCTCCGTTATTTTGTTTAAGGACATATTGAATACCAAAATTGTTCATCAAATTTTTTAGAATTTAGTATTTTAGAAATTGGAATTTTAATTGTATGCCTCAAGTAAAACCTGATATAGAAACATTTGCGAAAATTAAAGTTATTGGTGTCGGAGGCTCCGGCGGATCTGCTGTTAATCGGATGGTGGGGGGCAAGATACGGGGTGTTGATTTTGTTGCTTTGAATACGGATGTGCAAGCATTGCATCACAATATCGCTCCGCAAAAATTACACATCGGCAAGACTGTCACTCGTGGTTTGGGCGCAGGTATGGATCCTGATGTGGGTAGGAAGGCTGCTGAAGAAAGCCAAAATGAAATTAGAGATCTCGTTAAGGATGCGGATATGGTTTTTATTACGTGCGGTCTTGGCGGTGGTACAGGGTCTGGTGCCGCGCCGATTGTTGCCGGAGTTGCCAAAGAAGCGGGCGCGCTTACAGTGGCGGTAGTGACCAAGCCGTTTGCGTTCGAAGGTCCTCAACGTCGAGATATTGCGGAGAAGGCTTGGGAACAATTGGCAAGAAATGTAGATGCTATTATTACAATTCCTAACGATCGAATTTTACAGATTATAGATAAGAAGACAACTCTGCTTGAATCATTTAAAATTGTAGATGATGTCTTGCGACAAGGTGTGCAGGGTATTGCGGAGCTTATCACTATTCCTGGTCTTATCAATGTTGACTTTGCAGATGTGAAAACCATTATGCGTAATACTGGTTCGGCGCTTATGGGTATCGGTAGCGGTAGTGGTGAAAATAGGGCGATTGAGGCAGCTAAATCCGCTATCTCCAGTCCGCTCTTAGAGCTTTCTATAGATGGAGCCAGAGGTATTCTCTTTACGATTACCGGGGGTCCTGATATGACTATGAATGAGGTTAGTGATGCGGCTAAGATTGTGACAAGCTCTGCCTCAGAAGACGCCAAAGTTATCTTTGGGGCAAATATTGACGAGACAATGTCCGGTCAGATGCGTATCGCGGTGATCGCTACTGGGTTTGATGACCGACGTTCGGGGACCTCGTCCCTTGAAGAGGACTCAGTTTCTTCACCATCGTTTTCCGCGTCAAAGTATACACCTAGCAGTTTTATGAGAAAAGTACAAAAAGATGAGGAGGAAGAAGAAAAGAAATTCAAACAAATCATTCATAACCCCATCACTTCGCCTGTTGTATCGAGAACATCCATAGTTCCGCCGCAAAAGGATAAGGCAAGTAGTAATGGCGGCGATGAGGATCTAGAGATACCGGCTTTTATCAGAAAGAAAATGGGGATTTAACCGCCTAAAATTAAACAACACCTAGTTCCTAGGTGTTGTTTTTTTAGTAGTCTCCAGGTATAATTAAAGGTATTAAATCCCAAATTATAAGCGCTAAATTCTAAAATATTACCACACCTCAAAACTGCTATTAGAATTTAGTATTTAAGATTTAGAGTTTTTAATTGTTATGCGTTGCCCGATTTGCAATAATCGAGATACTAGTGTCGTAGATACTCGTCCAGCCGAAGATGATCTCTCTATTCGTCGCCGCCGTGAATGTGATAAGTGTGGTTATCGGTTTTCAACCGTAGAGGAAATGGAATTGTTGGATGTGATTGTGGTAAAAGGCGATGGCCACCGAGAAAGCTATATGCGCGATAAAATGGAAAATGGGGTGCGCATGTCCCTTACCAAACGTCCGTACACTCGTGAAAAATTCCATAAACTTATCAATTCCATTGAGCGAGATATTCAAAAGAAGAAAACTAAAGAACTTTCCAGCAAAGAGATTGGAGAAGTGGTAATAAAACATTTGCGTGGTTTTGATAAGGTTGCATATATCAGATTTGCCAGCGTGTACCAAGATTTTAAAGATGTTCGTACGTTTGAGAAAGAGTTGAAAAAATTATCATCTAAATAATTAAGCGCCGCGTTTCAAGAGGTGCTACGCGGCACGATTTCGTTAAGCAAAAGTATGTTTAGACATAAAGATAGTCCATCGCAACAAACAAACACGGAAGCGGTTGTCTCTGCTCAGGACGCTTCATCGTCAGTCAGCAGCAAAGATGCTGTCCGCGGTCAAGAAACTGAAGCCAGTCTCAAAGAACTGATCGAGAAGAATCTCAAATGGTCTCAGATTATCTATGAGCAAAATCGGAAACTAAATAGCAAGTTGTTTTGGATGGCTGCAGCAAGTTGGATAAAAATTTTAATTATTATTCTGCCATTGGTAGCGGCGGTGTTATTCTTGCCACCTTTGCTTAAAGGTGTCTGGTCTCAGTATGGAAGTTTTTTTGGTGTCTCTTCTGATAAGAATAATAATGATAAGGCAGCTAGCCCTAATTCACTGGAGGGGTTAATTAAGATGCTGAATTTGGATCCTGCCAAACAAGAACAGCTTAAAGCTCTGCTTAAGTAAGATATGATAGACAAAAGAACTAAAATTTGCGCGACCATCGGCCCAGCCTGTGAAAAGGTAGAAACTATTGTCGAGATGATACGGGCGGGTATGAATATGGCTCGGCTTAATTTTTCTCACGGGGATTATCAGAGTCATGCCAAAGCGATACAGCATATTCGTCAGGCCGCAGAAGTCGTCGGAGAAAAGATACTCATCATGCAAGATTTACAGGGGCCGAAAATTCGAGTAGGCTTGTTACCTGAGGCTGGAGTGCAGATCACAACTGGTCAAGAACTAATTTTTGATACTGGTACTAGCACACACGAAGGCGGGATAATTCCGCTTGATCATCCGGAGCTGCATCAATTTGTAAAGCCCGGAGATCGCATGCTTATCGATGATGGTCGTTTGGAGGTTAAGATAATGAAAGTGCAAGATACAAAAATAATGGCCGAGGTAGTCGAAGCGGGGGTGATTACTTCGCATAAAGGATTAAACTTCCCTGATAGCAATCTGCAGATTTCGCCGATTAGTAATAAAGATATAGAAGATCTTAAGTTTGGGTTAGAGCAAGGGGTGGATTTTGTCGCGCTCTCTTTTGTCAGTTTGGCAGAGGATATAAAACAGTTACGAAATTTGATTACAGAATTTAAAACTAGCTCTTCAGTCAAAATTATCGCCAAGATTGAGCGACAGGCAGCCGTGAAAAATCTGAAAGAAATTGTTGAGGCAAGCGATATGGTCATGGTAGCGCGCGGGGATTTAGGTTTAGAAATTCCCGAAGCCGAAGTGCCGGTAGTACAAAAACAGATCATTGAGATGGCTCACCAGGCATCCAAACCAGTAATTGTAGCCACACAAATGCTCGACTCCATGCGAGAAAGCACTAGGCCAACCCGGGCCGAGGTTAGTGATGTAGCCAATGCGGTGATAGACCGTGCGGATTATCTGATGCTTTCCAATGAAACTGCCACGGGCAAACATCCGGTGCTAGCGGTAAAAACTATGGCTGAGATTATTGTGGCTACAGAGAAATCAAAATACGATGATTAGTTCGCTAAATTATGGAAAAGAGTAAATTTTTAGAAGTGGCAATCCAGGCAGTAAAAAATGCAGAAAGTATTATTATGGAATACTACGCTGGTGCTGTCGCTTGGCAGCAGAAATCTGACCTGTCTCCGGTAACTATTGCTGATACCGAGGCGGAAAGAATTATTATTGAAACAATTAAACAGGCCTTTCCTGATCATGGTTTTATGGGTGAGGAATCCGGAGAGAGTACAACAGGTTCAGAGTATACCTGGATCATTGATCCGATTGACGGAACGAGAAATTATGTAAGAAGAGTACCTCTTTTTGCCACGCAACTTGCTTTGATGTATAAAGGCGAAATTATTGTCGGTGTGTCCAATGCGCCAGCCATGGCTGAGCTGCTTTTTGCTGAAAAGGGCGAGGGCGCATTTTTACAGGACAGAAAAATTAGTGTTTCAGACATCAAAAATATATCAGATGCGTACCTCTCTTTTGGTGGGCTAAAACATTTTAAACAGTCTGGTTATTTAGATAATCTTTTGAAACTTTCTGAAAGCGCAGATGGCCACAGAGGATTTGGAGACGCCTGGATGTTTCACTTGTTGGCTCAAGGTAAGATAGATATTATAGTTGAAGCTAAGGTAAAAATTTGGGATATTGCTGCCCTGAAAATTATTATAGAAGAAGCGGGCGGTAGGGTAACCGATATTACAGGTGATCCCATAACAAAAAATAGTACTTCCATAGTGGCGACTAATAAGTATTTACACGACGCAGTCCTAGAAGTGTTCCGGAGTTAGCTGTTTAGCGTGGGATATAATGGAAATTTTTTGGTCAATTCAATCACTCGTTGTTTAATTTCCGCCAATTTATTTTCATCTTGCCAATTTGTAATTGCTTCATTGATCCAGCCAGCAATTATTTTCATTTCTGCTTCTTTCATCCCGCGAGTGGTGAGGGCCGGTGTGCCAAGACGAATACCAGATGGGTCCATTGGCGAGCGAGGATCATCTGGGATCATGTTTTTGTTTACCGTAATACCAGCTTTGTCTAGGGCAATCTGTGCGTCTTTACCAGGTACGCCTTTACTAGTCATGACATCTATCAGTAGTAGGTGATTATCAGTGCCGCCAAAACATAGCTTATAACCCAAACGGTTAAATTCAGCTTCTAGAATTTTGGCATTTACCTTTATTTGTCTGGCGTATTCTTTAAATTGCGGTTCCAGAGCTTCTTTAAACGCCACGGCTTTAGCGGCAATATTGTTTTCATGTGGGCCGCCTTGGAAACCAGGAAATACAGACTTATCAATGTCTTTGGCAAATTTTTCTTTGCACATGATCATGCCGCCTCGTGGTCCGCGTAAGGTTTTGTGGGTAGTGGTGGTCACAATATCAAAAATCGGCACCGGGTTATTCATCTGCCCGCCGGCAATCAGCCCGGCAATATGGGCCACATCAGCCATCGTAATGGCGCCAACTTCATCGGCAATGGCTTTGATTTTTTCGTATTCAATTTCTCGAGAGTAGGCAGAATAGCCAACCAGAATTATCTTTGGTTTGTGCTCCAAGGCCATTTGGCGGAGATTGTCTAGGTCAATGAGACCTTCGGCGTTAGTCTTATAGCGGACAAAGTTATAGATCTTGGCCATGTAGGTGACGGGATGACCGTGAGTGAGGTGGCCGCCATGAGACAGGTCCATACCAAGCACCGTATCGCCAGGCTTGAGCAAGGCAAAATATACCGCGACATTTGCCGGCGCGCCGGAAAGCGGTTGTACATTGACATGTTCGGCGCCAAAGAGTTGTTTGGCTCGGTCGATAGCGAGTTGTTCTACTTCATCTATAAATTCACAGCCGCCATAGTACCGTTTACCGACGTACCCTTCTGAGTATTTGTTGGTAAGTATTGATCCGAGGGCTTCAAGCACAGCCGGAGAGACAAAGTTCTCGGAAGGAATCATCTCCAATCCTTCTTCCTGGCGGGCCTGTTCGCGTTTGATGCTGTCGTAGATATTTTGGTCAAATTCTTTTAAATGTTGGGAGTGCATAAAATATAATGTAGATAAATAATTTTAAAATGACAAGAATTAAAAATTACAGAGATCTAATTATATCATATACGTTTTGTGTGCAATTATCAGGTAAATTATGTATATCATGCCAGGCCCATTCAGCAATATCTTTGCCAGGCTGAATTTCACCGATTCGTTTGGCTAAGTAATGGACTAACACAATCACTCGTTCTTTTTGAACCAGCATGATGGGCTTAAGCGGTTTGATAATTTCAACCAGTATTCCCATTTCTTCCTTAACCTCCCGGACACAAGTTTCTTCCAAAGTTTTATCAAATGCCTCCACTTCACCGCCAGGGAACATCCAAGGTGTAATTCCATCCGGTTTTTGTTCGCGACTGAGCAAAACTTTATTATTCTCTATGATAACCGGACCTGAAGCGATAATAGAATTTGGTGGTAAAAACATATGTAAATATGATACTAGCTTTCCAACTTTTTTACCATATACGTATTTTCCAATTTATAACCTAAGTGCCGATAGTAGTCCCGTACACCAATCCCTGAAATTACAGCCAGTTTCTTAATCTTATTTTTCTTAACAATTTTTTCCGCTTCTTGTACCAGTTTTTTCCCCAGACCAGTGTGCTGGCTTGAGCCTTTTTCTTGTTTGCCAATTTTTACTAGTTGGCCATAGGTATGCAATTCCCGGATATAGGCAGGGAACGGAAAAGTAACTTCATTAGAACCAAATTTGCCTTTTTGAGAAGATAAAATCCGTAGTCTGCAAAAAGCAAATACAACGTCTCGGGTTTTGTTTTCAAAACTTAAGAAGTATTCGGTTCCGCCTTGGGTGGCGTACTCATCAACAAATAGACGAGGAGTAAGGTCTTTGATTTGAGAAATATCTACATGAGCGATTTCTCGGCAACGTAAACAGACGCATTTCTTACCTTCTTTCTTCAGCTGTTCTTGAATGACTTGGCGAAGGTTCGTGACTTTATTCCCATCTTCGATATATTGGCCGGGAATATCGCGAATAAGTCGAGAGATGCGGCAGTAGCGAGGTACTAAAGGCTTGAATTCTTTGAGTATGCGAAGCAATTCTTCCGTTGGATACGCTTTATATTTTCCAGCCTTAAACCATTCATACAGCTCGGAGTTTTTTATGACTGAACATGGATACACTTTGATCATGTCGGGCCGGAATGCCTCATCTTCAAATACGTCTTTCATCATCGCCAGATCAGTCTCGGGCGTAGCGCCCGGAAGTTGAGGCATCAGATGGAAATCAGTTTTGTAGCCGTAGTTTTTTAGCAGTTCGGTAGCAAATTTTGACCGGGCATTGTCATGACCGCGTTTAATTAATTTTAAAATGTCATCATGGGTATGTTGAATGCCGAGTTCTAAACGGGTGCAGCCCATTTCTCGCATTTGCCAGACTGTACGCAGATTGACTGAGTCTGGTCGGGTTTCCAGGGTGAGACCGATGATGCGATGCTTAGATTTTTCGTTTAGTTTTTGTTGTTTGAGTAGTTCGGCTTTTAGTTTTGCGATAGAGGATTTTTCAGTTAGCTTGATTGGTCGGGTCTTGTTCTTCTGCCCCGTACGATTCGCCGCTTCAAATGATTTGAGAATAAACCAATATTGATAGGGTAGCGGGTACGAATTCCAGGTGCCGCCTTTGATAATCAGTTCTACCTTGTCTGTCGGGTGGCCGTTATTTTCTAGGGCTTCAATTCGTTTTGCAACTTGGTCATACGGACTAAACTCGAGAGATAAAGCTCTGGCTGCCGCCGGTTCATCTGATAGATAGCTTTTTGGCATGCGGAAATCAAGCGGGCAATAGACGCATTTGCCTGGACACGGATAAGGTTTAACAAGCGAAGTGATAATGGTGACACCTGATAAGGTGCGGACCGCCCGCCGGCGAAGGATTTTTTCCAGATGAACACTTTTTTTGATCTTGCCCGCGCGGACTAATTTGTGGTATGATTTTAGGAGTATTTGCTTGTTCGGTAAACTGATTTTTGGGTCATTTTTCTCTCGTAACATTTTGCGCAATGATTCGCTAAAATCGATCTCCGTTTTGGGAGGGTTTTCGACTAGGTATTTGACGATGTTTTCGTTGATAGACATGGTTATATATGCACAAAGATGACCTACGGATTATACATAAAACCCGTGAAGATTACAACCGTATTGCCCAGTATTTTTCCAATACTCGACAGCACGCTTGGCCAGAGTTTACGTATTATCGCAGTTTCATAAAAGATCATCAGAATATTCTTGATTGGGGCTGTGGAAACGGTCGGTTGGTTCTTTGTTTGGAAAATAAAAAAGTACGTTATTTTGGAGTTGATCAAAGTAAAGAGTTGATAAAAATTGCGAGAAAAAATTTTGCTTCGGAGATAAAAAGGGGCAGAGTGCGGTTTTTTTGCACAGGATTTAGAAGTAAAAAATTTAAGTCAGATTTTTTTGATCTAGTTTTTATTATTGCCGCCCTGTTTCATTTACCAAGTCCGGCAAGCCGGTTGTCTTTGTTGCGAGAAGTATATGGGCAGATGAAAAAAGAGGCTACGATCGTTATCTCAGTCTGGAATTTAGGCAGTGATTGGGCAAAAATAAAAGCCAGGAAAGATTGGAAGCAGGTGGGTGAAAATGATTTTCTTATTCCTTGGAAAAACCCTGAAGGTAAAACATTAGCTGACAGGTACTACCATCATTTTACTCGGGACGAATTAAAAAGTTTGTTGACAGAAGCCGGGTTTACATTAAAGAAATTGGAATTTATTAAAGACGGCCAATGGACTGATGATAAAGATGGCCAAAATTTGATTGCGGTAGCTACAAAATAGTTTAGTATGCATATTTTACAAATCAATAAATTTTTTTATCGTCGGGGCGGGGTTGAGACCGTTCTGTTTGATACCATTGAGGGCTTGCGCGCTCGGGGGCACGAGGTCAGTGAATTCTCCATGATGTATCCCAGCAATCTACCTTCAGAGTATAGTGCGTACTTTGCGTCTCAAATGCCTGAATTGCTTGGTAAGCAGGACTTAAAAACAAAATTTAAAATATTAGTTAGACTTTTTTATTCGAGCGAAATCAAAAAGAAGTTAGGTGCTTTGGTATTAGCCACCGAACCAGAGGTGGCGCACCTCCACGGTGTTTATCATCATCTTTCGGCCAGTACGTTTACTAAACTCTATCAGCTTAAGATGCCGACGGTATTAACGTTGCACGATTTTTTCCCGATTTCTCCGAGCCGTAATTTTTTGAAAGGCGAAACATTGGATGAAAGATATTACAGAAGCTTATTAACCTGTTTAAGGTATCGGTGTGTCGATAATCGGCTATTGCCAAGTCTGGCAGGAGTGATGGAGGCGTATTATTATCGTTTGCGACATATTTGGGATCGGATCGATTTATTTATTTGTCCAAGTCAATTTATGGCCGATAAAATGGTGGAGTATGGTCTGCCAAGAAAAAAAATGCGTTTACTCTATAATCCTTTTCAGTTGCAACCTACCGTAGCGCCGCTGGGTAATAAAGTAGTCTACTTAGGTCGCACACACGTGGAAAAAGGTATTAAGTTGTTTATGGAAGCGGCTAAGGATTTACGACAGTACCAATTGGTGGTTGCGGGTGGTGGTCCTGAAGACAATTGGGTGCAAGAGTTTATCCGTAAAAATATTTTAACTAATGTGGAAAAACGATCGTGGGTGACAGGCGAGGAGTGGCAGCGAGCCATGCGAGAAGCAAAGGTGATCGTAGTACCATCGTTATTTTATGAAAATTGCTCACTGGCAATTTTGGAAGCATTGAGCTATGGTCGGATTGTGGTCTCGGTAGACCGGGGTGGAAATCCGGAATTGATTCAAAACGGCGTGAGCGGCTTTCTGGCTAAGCCGGAGGATTCAAAAGATTTGGCTCGGGTTATCAAGCGGGCTATGGAAACAGATGACGTTGAGTCAGCTCGTATAGTAGAACAGGGGAGAGAGAGGCTTAGAAAACAACACAATCCGGAAGCTTATTTTATGGGATTGGAGGCGATATATAGAGAGGCGATTAGTTCAAAAAAATAACCCGTCAGATTTTTTTAAGCGGGTTATTTTCAGATTTCTTCTGCAGGTAGCAGCTTTTTAAGCTGTGATTTTTTGAGGCGGAGGTAGGTTTTTATTGTCTTGTTTGTGATTTCTTTCCAGTTATAGTGCTGCTCCACAAGCAGTTTGTTATTCGCGCCGGTTTCTTGGCGCAATTGTTTATCCGCGGTTAGTTCAATAATTTTCTCGGCCAGAGAGTATATATTAGTATTAGCAAACCAAAAGCGAGAGTCAAAAATAACTTCCTTATGTTCGGGAATGTCAGAAACCAGTACAGGACGGCTATATGCCATACCCTGGAGCACGGTAATAGGCAGTCCTTCATTTTCTGAAGGATGAATTAAAAGAGCTGCATTAGCATACAATTCAGCTAGTGCCTGGCCTTTTTGCCAGCCAGTGAAGATGATACTGTGGTCTCCACGGGCAATTTGCTCTAATTCAGTTTTATATTCATCAGTGAAAACCGTATCGCCAACAATAACTAATTTATAATCTTGTAATAAGGCGGCTTGTTGTCTGGCCAGTTGCCATGCCTCTAAGAGATAGTGAGCCCCTTTATGTTTGACAAGTCTTGAGACCATGACGACGTATTTTTCGGGTTTAATGCCCCATTCGTCAATGAAGTTATAATTTTGGTGTTCAGTCACTCGGATGCCGTTAGGAATATAGGTAGTTTGTGTTTTGTATTCATTCAGACAGTAATTTTGGATAGTTTTTGAAACAGAGATTGTTTCATCGGCAAATACACAACCCGCCCACTCGCCGATGTGAAGCATAAAACGAGCAAAAACACCCCATTTTTGATGGTAGCGATCAAGGCAGTGCATAGTTACTACCACCTTTGTTTTTGGAGATAAAACTCTTGGTATCCATGACAGTAGCGCCGGACCGACGCCGTGATAATGAATAATATCTGGTCTTTGAAATAATGCGTGGATGGAAGAGAGGAAAGTGTGGAGGATGGTATCGAAATGTTTTGTGTGTAGGGTGGGCAAATGTTTGATAGAAATTCCCTGATAATTTTTTATATTTTTATCCGTGAACCAATTGCGAGCATATACCAAAACATCATGACCAAGTTTCGTCAATTCAAGCGACAGCTCCTCTACGTGGCGCTCTACGCCGCCATAGGCTGCCGGAATGCCCTTTTGTCCGATCATGATTATTCGCATATTTCGTTATGAAATAACAGGTAAATATAGCATATTTCCATGGTTTTGTCAAGGTGTGAGCTGAGGCCTGTTTATAGGGATGCTTTTTTTAAAAATGGATTGACTCAGAATTGAGTTTTTTGTTTTTCAACCAATTTAATGATAAAATATAGCCATATTATATATGTGGCTTCCTGTCGCAATTTTAGGTAATACTATTTTGGCCGTAGTGGCCATTATCGATAAATTTATTTTGAGCAAATCCGTGGCCAAGCCGGCCGTGTTTGTTTTTTATTCAACTATTTTTATCCTGCCGTTTTTTTTGATTCTCCCTTTTGGTCTGACGGCGGGTTCGGTTGCGCAGGTAGACTATATTATTTTTGCCATTTCTGGCGGCAGCTTTGCCCTCGGTCTGTGGACTATGTATACAGCTATTGAACGGAGCGAGATTAGCCGTATCGGGCCATTTATCGGGGCGCTGGTGCCGCTGTGTATTTTATTTTTGGGTAAAATTTTTTTGGATGAACAGTTGGGCGCAAATGCGTTAGTCGGGGCTTTGTGTCTTATCGGAGGATCGCTGTTTATTTCTCTGACCGGAGGGAGTAAAGCTGGTCGTTGGGATGGTGGGTTAGTCTGGGCGATGGCTGCGAGCCTGTTGTTTGCCGTGTCCCATGTGTCAGCTAAGTATGTGTATGATGTGTATGGGTTTTTTAGCGGCTTTATTTTTACAAAATTACCGGTGGGAGTTTGTGGCGCCTTATTACTATTTAATTCCGACGTGCGCAGTTTGTTTAATAAAAAATCAACAGAAATCGCCAGAAAAAAATCAAAGAAAAACCCGCTATTGTTAGTGGCGTTTGATATGGTATTAGGTGTGGCGGCGACTGTTTTGTTGCAGTATGCCATTTCGCTCGGGAGCGTATCTCTCGTTAATGCGCTTGCCGGCGTTCAGTATGGCATGTTGATAGTTTTGACCGCCTTGATTTCAAAATTATTTCCTCAAGTTATGAAAGAAGATTTTTCGCTAACTCAAATTATCTATAAGAGTATTGCGGTGATTGTAGTGGCCGTTGGTTTATTTTTTTTAATTTTAAAATAAAAACATGCGATTATTTAAAATTGCGCTCAGTATAGTTTTATTAATTTCTGTTCTTATTTTTTTATTGTATGCAGTCGTGAGTAAAAAAATACAAAAACAGGCGGTAGTATTCGGTGTCAGTTTTAATTCTGAATACGCATATTATCTCGGCCTTGATCCAAAAAAAGTCTTTGAAAAAATAATAGACGAGTGGAATTTTCGCCATGTGCGACTTTCCGCTCAATGGAATGCCATAGAGAAGTTGCCCGGTCAGTATGATTGGCACGACCTAGATTGGCAGATGAATAATGCCGCAGAAAAAGGAGTGAAGATTATGCTTGCGGTAGGGTATAAAACACCGCGATGGCCAGAGTGCCATGTGCCGGACTGGGTCGCAAAATCAAAATTAGACGCGAGACAACGATTGAAAGAATTTATAAAAGCGGTGGTGGGGCGGTATAAAGACAATCCGGCCTTGGAGATCTGGCAAGTAGAAAATGAGCCGTTTTTAAAATTTGGAAATTGTGAAAAAGTACCTTCTGCAGACCTTGATGCGGAAATTGCTTTAGTAAAAAAACTCGATCCGAACCATCAAGTTATTACTACCGACAGCGGCGAACTAAGTTTGTGGCGGAAAACCGCACAGAGGACAGATCTTTTTGGCAGTACGCTGTATCGGGTAGTATGGAATCAGTATCTTGGCTATCTTAGTTATGATTGGCTAATACCGGCGTTTGTCTATCGGGCAAAGTTATGGTTTAATAATCGTGATATTACAACGGCGTATATTACTGAATTACAGGCAGAGCCCTGGATTCCAAACAAAAGCTTGATGGACACGCCGCTTACAGAACAATATCGGTCAATGAGTATAGATCAGCTGAAAAAAAATATCGATTTTGCAAAAAAAGTCGGTATGCCCCGGGTTTATTTGTGGGGCGCGGAGTGGTGGTATTGGTTGGAGACAAAAGGACAGTCTGAAATTTCGAGTTATATCAAAGATTTAACAAAAGAACAGATAAGGGAGTTGCCGGTTTATAATAAGATTTAGAAAATTTTAAACTTGTTCACTGTATGTTAGACAAAAAATATTTTGATCAGATTCGGCAAGAGCTCTTAGGGTATGCGGCCAAACGGCGCGCTGTAATTAAGGATGCGGGCGACGCGCAGCACCTTGCTAAGAAAGCAATCTTTGCCATGCAGCGAGACGGAACAGTTGAAGCCAGTGATTTGTTGGCTCAGGCGGAAAAAATTTTGGTAGAGTTGAATGAGAGAAATAAAAAAGAGCCTGGAATTTTTGAAGAAGGATCATACAAGGCCGCTTTGGAAGAATATATCGA
Organism: uncultured Gammaproteobacteria bacterium; assembly: GCA_964514995.1. Lineage (GTDB taxonomy): Bacteria > Patescibacteriota > Patescibacteriia > Magasanikbacterales > GWA2-37-8 > XYD2-FULL-39-9. The sequence goes on along the minus strand of CAZETA010000009.1, from coordinate 4,601 downwards.
AGCTTATTTATTTCATCAGTATTTAGAAAAGAAGACGATCGGAAAATTATCTAAAATAAAGGTAGAGCCTGATATTTTTATCGGCGGTCTCTGTGATGTGCCGGGGGAACTATTGCGCTACGCCATAAAATCTGCCACGGAAAAGAATTTTGCCGAAGTAAAACGATGTCGGGAGGCTGCTGATGAAGTTATCGGGGAGCTCGTTGATATGAATCTGACCGGATATAATCGTCAGAAATTCGATCAGGCCAAACAGGCTCTCCATAAGTTGGAACAGGTGTTATATGAGGTAAGTTTGAGGAGTTAGATATGCAAAAATCAAAAAAAATAATTCATTTTCTTCTTGCCTGGTTAGCGTATTGGCGCTATGGCCGTCCGGCACGAAAACTGATTGTGGTGGGTGTGACTGGCACCAAAGGAAAAACTACTACCTGTCGTTTAATTGCCTCTGCTCTGGAAGCAGGCGGGAATAAAGTTGGGCTCCTTAGCACCGTTGAATTTCAAGTTGGCGAAAAGCGTTGGCTCAATGATAAGAAAATGACCATGCTTGGGCGTGGGCAGATTCAGCGCATGTTGCGAGATATGGTTCAGGCCGGATGTAAATATGTGGTGGTAGAGACTTCTTCTGAGGGGATCTTGCAGTATCGACATATTGGTTTGCTGTATGATATCTCTGTTTTTACAAATTTAGGAACTGAGCATCAGGAGCGGCATGGTGGATTTGAAAATTTAAGAAGAGATAAGGGTAAGATGTTTGCCGGTCTCATGAAAACAAAGCACAAAATTGTTTGTGGTGAGAAGGTGGAAAAAGTAATTGTTGCCAATATTGACGATGCTAATGCTGATTATTATTTACAATTTGCAGCGGATAAAAAATTTGGATTTGGACTAAAGGAATCAGCTGCCAAAAATACATTAGCAAATACATTTGTGGGGGGCGGTATAAAAGGTAATGATACAGGTGTGCAGTTCGCAGTTGGCAGTTCGCAGTTCCAGCTTAATATCTTAGGAGAATTTAATGTCTATAATGCTTTGGCAGCTATTGCCGTCGGACAATCACAGGGTATTTCTCTGGAAAAAATTGCTATCGGACTCGCGAGTGTAAAATTAGTAGAAGGCAGAATGGAAATGGTGGAAGTCGGACCCGACTCCGCTACGGCTTCGACGGGCAAGCAGGATTTTAAAGTAATTGTAGATTATGCGCATGAGCCCATGAGTCTGACAGAACTGTTTACTAGTTTACGTCGTATGGTGGGAGATAAAAAAATTATTGCCGTGGTTGGTTCTGACGGCGGCGGCCGTGACAAAGGTAAGCGGACAAAAATGGGAGAAATATCCGGACGATTGGCTGATATTACGGTAGTAACCGATGTAAATTGTTATGACGAAGATCCAAAGGAAATTGCTGAAATGTTAGCTGTGGGCGCGCGTCAGGCCGGGAGGAAAGATGACACGGATTTATTTATCGTTGTAGATAGGCGAGAAGGGATCGCCAAAGCTATTTCGTTGGCAAAAATGGGGGATGTGGTAGTTATTACCGCCAAGGGCACGGAGCCATTTATCGGTGTGGCTAATGGCCAGAAAATTCCTTGGGATGATAGAAGGGTGGCGAAAGAAGAGTTGTTGAAGTCTTTATCGAGAGGAGTGGAGTGGCATGGCGATGCCAAGATTCAGTAGCGGTATCTATGAGGTCGTTTCATGCTTGCTTAGGACAATCCTCGTAATGACATATAAAATTATGAATATAGCCAAAAAAATAAATCTCAAAGAAGATGAAAAAATCGTTGCCTTGGTTCGTCCCTATGGCTTGACGTACGGCTGGAAATATTTTATCGGTTTTGCGCTGCTGGCAGCCTCGTCTTTTTTTATGTTTCAATTATTTTTTTACGGCTGGTGGGGTCAGATAATCTATAGTCTGGGTGTCGCGATTAGTCTCTATTATATTTTTAAGGCTTTAATTATTGATCGTAATAATATCCTCGTTATTACCAGCGCCCGGGTGGTAGATTTGCATCGGGTGGGCTGGTTTGACGAGATTGTTTCGTCGATTAATTACTTAGAAGTTAAAGATGTGGCGGTGCGTAAGAAGGGGATTTGGCAAAGTATGTGTAATTTTGGCGGTTTGGCGGTACAGACAAAGTCAAACGACCTCTCGGTAGAGGTGTTCGGCATCCGCAATCCTGTTAAATTGCAAGGCCTCATATCCGATCTTTCTCAACAGTACAAACAGGATATTAAAATAGCCAATACACAAGTCATTTATAATAATTTTATTAAAATTGTACCGAATTTGCCTGATGGAGACCTGCGGATGGCGCAAAAACTTATAGCCGAACAGTTGAATCCTAAAGTGGGCGGCGATGAGCGCGCGTGATATGCGGTGGCAATATTTAAGAAGTTAGATTTTTATTCCTATGTCCGCAAAAGAAAATGGTTGGAAAAGTTTTTTTAGCTCTCAGATTTTTGTGATCATCGTGGCGATTGTAGCGGCCATGGTGATTTTCGAGTATGTTCGCGCGTACTATCAGGATTATCTGGTGCGACAAGAAATAGCCTCGCTTGAGGAGCAGGCCAAGAAGATGGAGTCAAAAAAAGTGGAGCTTTTAGAGGTTCTGAAGTATGTAAAATCCGATAGTTTTGTGGAAGAAAAAGCCCGTACGGAATTAAATTTGGTTATGCCGGGTGAACAGGTGGCGGTCGTTCCGCAGGTGTCTAGCGAGTTCGATAGACAAGAAAACCAGGCTGTGGTAAGATTGGAAAATATTCCAAATTATAAAAAATGGCTTAATTATTTTCTTAATTAATCTTTAAATAGTGTCTATAATATGAGTGAAGAAAATCAATCAGTAGAACAACCGGTATTGGTGGAAAAAGCGGTCGTTAGCGCGAGCAAAGGTAATCCAAAAATTTTTATAGTTTTAGGATTGACCGTCTTGGTTTTCTTGGCTGTGGTTGGTGCCGGAGTGTATCGAGCCTACGCCAAGTCGGCCTCGGATACTTTTACCATGAAAGTTGCGTCCCTGCTGCGTCTGCCTGCTGTGAAGGTGGGCGATGATACGATTCTGTATACCACCTACATGGAAGACCTCAGAGCTATCCATGTGATGCGTGATTTTGATAAAGCACAAACCCCTCCGGGTCCCGGTGCCGAATTGACTGAAGAACAAATGTCCGATCAAGTTCTTTTGCGTTTAGTAAATAATGCGTTAGCGGAAAATACGGCCAAAAAATACGAGCTCAGCGTCGCTGATGAAGATGTGCAAGCTGTTAAGGATAAATTACTGGCTCAATTTAAAGACGAAAATGAGTTGAACGCGGAACTTATGAATCGATATGGGTGGAATTTTGCCAGCTATGAAAATAAAGTCGTACGACCGTTTATTCTCCAAGACAAGCTTGCTAAAAAAATAAATGAAGATCCTGCAACTCGGGATGCTTTACGCGCCCAAGCGGAAAAAGTCTTGGCAGAGGTAAATGGCGGCGCTGATTTTGCGGCCCTAGCCACACAGTATAACCCGGACAGTACTGCTCAAACGGGTGGTGATCTGGGTTGGTTTGCCAAAGGAGCTATGGTGCCTGAATTCGACAAAGCTGTTTTCTCTCTTAAAAAAGGCGCAGTATATCCGACGCTGGTCGAAACCCAATTCGGGTATCATATTATCAGGCTTGATGACAAGAGAGTGGCGAAGGTAGAAAATGAGAAAGGTAAAATGGTAAGTGAAAATCAAGTTCGTGCCAGTCATATCCTTTTTCCTTTTGAAGATTTAATTAGTTTTCTCAATAAGGAGTTAAAAAATAACCAGCCGAAATTATATCTAAAAGTCCATGATCCGTTTGCGATTCAAGCTGAGGTCAAGATGGTACCGGCAAAATAATAAACTGGAGACGTTAGAAATTACCTAAAGGCTCTCCGAAAAATGGAGAGCCTTTTCAGTGTCGGCGTAGTGTAATTAAGGTATACTCTGCGTCCTTCGCCCCGCTTAGCGGGGTATCACTGCGGGCGTAGTATAATGGTAATATACGACCTTCCCAAGGTTGAGCCGTGGGTTCGATTCCCATCGCCCGCTCAAATAGTATATGATGCAATTCGTCAAAAATTTTGCCCATATAGATAGGCATGATGTGGCTCTAGCTGGTGGCAAGGGCGCTTCTTTGGGTGAATTAACGAGGGTCGGTATTTCTGTACCGCCTGGTTTTGTGTTGTTGAGCTTTGCCTTTGATAGCTTTTTGCAGCAAAGGGATTTGAGCGCAGAAATAGATGCGGCTCTTTGTGCTGTAAATCAGGAAGAAATCCATACCATAGAAAATGCTTCGGAGAAAATTCAGGCGTTGATTCTGTCTCAAGATATGCCGACAGAAATGGCTAAAGAAATAAAAAAATCATTTAAAGAGCTCAAAGCAAAATATGTGGCAGTTCGTAGTAGTGCTACGGCCGAAGATTCAGCCAGTGCCGCCTGGGCCGGACAATTAGATACGTTTCTCAATACCACAGAAAAAAATTTATTAGAAAATATCAAAAAATGCTGGGCGTCATTGTTTACACCGCGGGCGATTTTTTATCGGTTTGAGAAAAAATTACATAAAAAACCTGTTTCTGTGGC
>CAZETA010000008.1:0-34113 GCA_964514995.1 uncultured Gammaproteobacteria bacterium | reverse complement strand
CTCAAGCACTCGTTCCTGTGGTACGAGATCGGCGAGCGCGACCAGATCATCCGCGAGTGGCAGAACATCATCGCCAACTGCTTCACGGATCACAAGGTGACGCCCGGTGACATCCAGTGCGTCCGCAGCAAGAAGCAACAACTCCCGGGCAACCCGTGGCTCCTGCGACTGCGCGGCGATCTCATCTTGCTCCCGGCGCTGATCTGGGGCGGTGCGCAGCGGTACTGCCCGCTCTACCAGGTCGGCGGGGACAAGGAAGCGATCCCCAACTGCATCAACTTCTCGCAGGTGATTGTTGACCCCAGCGCCCGCACGTCCGGCGACGGCGTCTGATCCGACCCTCCGGGGCTGGATCCACGAGCGGCTCGGACGCACGACGCGACCCGACCACCGCTCCGATCCCACATCTGAGCCGCTCAAGCAACGTAATGAAATTTTAACTTGTTACATTGCTTGAGCTCAGATGCAGAAAAAAATCTAAAAAACCCTTCTGATCAGAAGGGTTTTTTGGTAAAAATTTTTTAGCACACACTATCTCTTCGCCACTTCATTACTTTTAATACTTAGATGTTTAGCACCAGACGACTCAACCATATTTAATTTCGCCACTCTGGCCGCAATACTCTGAATAGAACTGTTCTCAGCGATTTCTACTTCTAATTTTTGCACTTCTGCCTGTAATTGTTCGGTTTTGTTGTTCAACACAGTTAACTGATAGCCGGTAGTAGCTGTGCGAGAAATGTTGAAGATGTATGCTCCACCAAAAATGAACACTATTGAAATTAATCCCGCTCGAACAGCTCGGGAAGTTGTCCAGCTCGGCAAACGCATGCTGAGCAGGGAAAATTTAAAACCTTGATATTTATATTTGATCTGGCGTTTGATGGACATACCTCATTTTGTCATTCCCGCGAAAGCGGGAATCTAATTATTCTGGATTCCCAATCAAGTTGGGAATGACAGGTGAATTATATTTTTTCTACGACTCTTAATTTTGCGCTTCTCGCTTTTGGATTAGTTCCTAATTCCTCTGCCGAAGCAATAATTGGTTTTTTATTGACTAGTCTTATTTGCTTGTTTTCCATAGTTTTAAAGTATTGTTTTACAATTCTATCTTCCAACGAATGAAAGGTGATGACAGCGAATCTTCCTCCGCTTGCCAGCATTTCTACGGCTTGCGGCAGGACTGACTTCAAACTTTCAAGTTCGTGATTGACTTCTATACGCAAAGCCTGAAATACTTTTGTCGCGGGATGCAAACCGCCAATCCATGGGATTTGCGCCGCCGAACGTAATTTTTCTCGATAGACTTGTAAAATAACTTCAACTAACTCGCCTGTTTTTTCAAATTGTTTATTTTTTCTATACTCAACTATCTTGTCAGCAATTTCAGCACTAAACGGTTCCTCTCCTAATTGTTTAAGCATTTTTTTTAATTCCTCTTTTGTGTACGTATTTACAATTTCCGCTGCCGACATCTGATTTTTGGCTTCTGTCATTTGATTCCCGGAGTATTGCATATCCAGAGGCTCATCAGTCAAAAAACTAAATCCTCTCCCCCGCTCTTCAAACTGCGGTGTGGACCAGCCTAAATCCATCAAAATCGCCTGCACGGGACTAAAATTATTTTTTTCAATAATATTTTGTAAATTAACAAAGTTATCTCGCACAAATACTGTTCTGTCTGCAAACTGATAGAGAAACTGTTTGGCTCGCAAGACCGCTTCCGGATCAAGATCTATGCCTAATAATCTTCCACTCGGCGCAATCTTTTCAAGCATCGCTTCGCTATGCCCAGCATCTCCTAATGTACAGTCGATAACATTCATTCCGGGTTTCAATTGTAAAGAGTCGATCGTTTCAGCTAGTAGAACAGGAATGTGTTTCATATTTTTTTATTAAACCCCCAACTCAGCCATCTTCTCCGCAATCGTGCCGCTCTCGGCTTCTGTTTGATTTTTATATTTGTTCCATAATTCTTCATCCCAGATTTCTAGTCGATTATATAGACCAGCTACGACTAAAGTTTTTTTGATACTGGCAAACTTTCGTAAATACTCAGGCAATACCACCCGGCCTTGTTTATCAACCTCTACATCCATAGCACCAGCAAGCATTAGTCTGGCAAACGCTCGACTATTAGACTGACTGATTGGCAACGCTGCTAATTTCTCAGCAAGCTTTGCCCACTCTGTCTTAGTGTACAGAAACAGACAATTATCAAGGCCTCTCGTCACCACTGCGCCCTTGGCAAGGTCACGACGAAATTTGACCGGGATGGCCATTCTGCCTTTATCATCTAAATTATGGCTGTACTCACCAATGAACATAGGTGGAAATAGTTTAGTAGGAAGATAAGCATTTTCCCCACTTCACTCCACTACAATCCATTTTATACCACTTTAAGACACTGGTCAACACTTTTCTACCTATCTTATCCACAGTTTTTTGCAACAAAAAAACTCCCTTCCGGGAGCTTTGAACTATTTAGGATTTACACCTCAACTTCCATTCGAAAATTCACTGGCATTGACTCAACACCTAAATCCATAATTTTACCTGCTAATACTTGAGATACTTCGAGTTCGCCATGGGTGAGTAGTACTTTTTTTGGCTTGGCCTTATCTATCCAAGCCAACAACTTCACTTGATCTGCATGTGCCGACAGGGCGCCGATGGCTTTGACTTGACATTTGACCTGTACTTTTTCTCCCATAACATTTACCGGCGAGTGCCCATCTAAGATCTTTCGGCCAAGAGTGCCTTCGGATTGATAACCGATTATAAGCAGCGTACTTCGCGGATCTGACAAGTAGCGCAAAGCATGATGGAGAATTCTCCCGCCATTCATCATACCCGATCCGGCAATAATTATTTTTGGTCCCGGCGTATTATTTATTTTTTTAGACTCTTCCACAGTCTCGGTCGTTACTAGTCCCGGGAAATCAAACAACTCATCACCGGCTTTGTATAATTTCATAGCAGCTTCATCATAATATTCTGTATATTTAAGATATGTTTTGAGCGCCTTGATTGCCAGCGGGCTATCCAAAAAAATCGGCACTCGCGGCAAAATGCGGTGGCGGTCTATCAAATCATTCAACATATAAATCAATTCCTGGGTTCGCTCCAGTGAAAAAGACGGGATCATGAGTGTGCCACCACGAGTGACGGCCTCTGAGATCAGTCCTGCCAGCATCTCTTCACGCTTTGAGACAGTTTCGTGCAAACGATTGCCATAGGTAGATTCACAAACAAAGACATCGATTTCTTTTGGCAACTCCTCTGTGTCTTTTAGTATCGGCATATTGGCGTTGCCCACGTCGCCGGAAAAAACCACCCGTTTGCCTTCAGCCTCAACCTCGACAAACGCAGAGCCAAAAATATGGCCGGCGTCATGCAATATAATATCTATATCAGAGGCAGGAGAAAATTTTTCATTATATTTCACAGCTTTGCATCGATCCATCACCGCCGCGATATCAGTCGTATCATACAACAACTCTCCCATATTATGCTTATGGTTATACTGCATGATATGGAAGGCGTCCTCCAAAATCAATTCTAACAATTCTATTGTTGGAGCAGTAGCGTAAATCTTACCCTCATAGCCATTTTTGATAAGCAACGGCAACCGACCGACATGATCCAGATGCGCATGAGTGACAAATACCGCAGAGAGTTCGGCTGGATCAAATGGTAACGGCTCTTTATTTTTTGCTTCATTAAATTGCCCGCCTTGGAACATTCCACAATCTACCAAAAATTTCTTGCCATTAGTTTCAAACATGTGACACGAGCCAGTCACCTCGCCTGCGGCACCGAAGAAAGAGAGTTGCATATAAAATAGCTTTTTAGCTGATTAGCTTGTAGCTTATTAGACTAGATAAAGTATAGCAAAAAATTCATATAAAACAAAAAAGGCCACCTGTATATTATCTTCTACATTCAGTAAAAAACAATATACAGGAGGTGGCCTTCTTGTAGTCGATCCGCATGCCTCCTTCACGCGGACTACGGGCTGCTGCGCCCTAGCTGGGCGCGCGCCTCCGATCAGCCGTCAGCTCGCGGCGTCCGGCCTGTTGCTGCTCGCTGTCCGCCTTGTGGGCGGCACGCCCCATGCGGAGGGATGCGGATCAGCAGAGCGCCGGGTCGGGGCAGTAGGGACGGCAACCGCCCACGACGCGGCCTTCCGAGTCGTAGACCCAGTCCCAGGTGCAGTTGATGTACACCGCGCTGGCGGTGTTGGCCTTGCCGCTCTTGAGGTCGCAGCAGTTCTTCTTCCAGCACTCCTTGAGCCCGCGCTCGGGGTGCCACTCGGCCGGCTCGCACCAGCGCGTGCCCTCCTGGGTCCTGAGCTCGGACACACCGGCGTCGACCTCGGTGATCGCCGCGGTGTTGGTGCCGGTGTCGGGGCGCTCCTCGACGGCGCAGGCCGCCATGCCGAGGATCACGCCGAGGCTGACCGCGGCGATGAGCATCGGCTTCTTGTTGAGCGCGAACATCTGGACCGACAGGGTCGAACGGAACGTGGGGACGAACATTTGACGAAACTCCTTTGAACCGGAGGGCACCGTGCCCTCGGTCGGGCAAAACCTTACAGTATTATTATTATTTTGTCAAGAGTTTTATCACCGAAAAACAACCCACAAACAAGGATTCTCAAAACCAAACTTTTCTGTTACAATGAAGGCTACCTTTCAATCTATGCGACGCAACATAAACAATGTTGAAATTGTTGAACCTCCGATTGGTGAACTGACCAAAAAATACTCCGCTTTTTCTGCCATCAAACGCGCCTGTCTGACAGGCTGCGGGTGTTTAGTATTAGTTATAATCGGCATCATTATCTTTATCCGCCTAGCTCTCGGAAGCGGACCGGAAACACTCAAGGCCGTACCGTCAAATTTCCCATCTGATATTCCTATTTATGATAGGGACAGCATCGAACAGATCACCTTCATCTCGGGCAAATATAAAAATCGTGGCATAGAGATCGCCGCTTTCTTCCCGAAACTAATTCTCTCTCCCCTGCTTGCCACTATGAATAAAGGCAACCAGGACGATCCTTCAGTTGATAAAATCACTTCTGTGAAAAATCTTTGGCAGACGATCAGCACACCAGTCAGCGACCATCGCGATACTGTCCAAATCGAATGGCGCAAGCTTGATGCTGATCCATTCTTCATTATCGGTTATTACAAAACTGAATTACAAAAATCCGGATATGATATAGAGGTAGAAAGCGAAGGTAATAATGTTCAGCAGTTTTCTTTTAGTAAAAAAGAAGTGAGCGGCTCTATGTATGTCCAAGGCCCACCCGGACAAGGATCGGAGTATGCGCTCTTAACTGTTAACTTAGAAGGCACAGATGATTATGTTAAGGATTCTCAATAGTCAATTAAAATCAATCACCAGCGCAGCTATCGTCATTTCCGGAGCGACACTTATCAGTCGTCTCATGGGATTGGCAAGAGATCGAATTTTTACCCATTATTTTGGCGCAGGTCCAATCATGGATGCGTATTACGCTGCGTTTAAAATTCCAGACTTAATTTATAATTTATTAATAGTGGGCGCACTTAGCGCCGGCTTCATTCCCACGTTTACCAAACTCCTCAATCAAAACGAAGATAAAACAGATGCTTGGAAACTAGCTAATAATATACTCAACATCACGGCTGTCACCCTAGGCATCCTGAGTATTTTAGGGATATTCTTTACTCCGTATTTAACAAATATTATCGCTCCGGGATTTTCATCCGAGGCAAAGACTCTGGTAACCAGCTTTACCCGTATCATGTTTGGCTCGACTGTCATGCTCGGACTATCTATGGTGATCGGCGGGGTCTTGCAATCGTTGCGAGCTTTTTTCCTCTATTCTCTGGCGCCTATTTTTTATAACCTTGGCATCATTATGGGCGCGACAATACTCGTGCACTATGTTGGCATCACTGGTCTCGCGTGGGGCGTGGTCCTCGGAGCGGGCATGCACTTGTTATTACAAATTTATAGCGCAATAGCTAATGGGTACCGATGGCAATGGCAATTTGATCTGAGTGACGCAAACACGAGGCTAATCGGTAAACTCATGGTCCCTCGAACACTGGGGCTCGCCATTAGCCAACTAAACCTCGTAATTATCACCGTCCTCGCGTCACTATTACCTGTCGGCAGTGTCACCGTATTTAATTTAGCTAATAACTTACAAGCCGTGCCAATCGGGATCATCGGCATACCATTTGCGATTGCGGTGTTTCCGGTTCTGTCGGCGACAGCGGCCAATCACGATACTGAAGCGTTTATAAAAAATTTATCATCCACCATCAGACAAATTTTATTCTTGATTATCCCCTGCGCGATTATCTTTCTCTTACTCAGAGCTCAAATCGTGCGCGTGATCTTGGGCACGGGTAAATTTGATTGGGAAGCCACTATTCATACAGCAAACACTTTAGCATTCTTTTCTCTAAGTTTATTTGCGCAAGCGCTTATTCCACTGATCGCTCGCGCCTTCTATGCGCTTTCAAATACCAAGACCCCATTTATAATTGGTATTATTTCTGAACTATCGAGTATTATCGCCGCCCTACTTCTGATGCGGCCTTATGGAGTGGCCGGACTCGCTCTAGCATTTTCTATCGGCTCTGCCTTAAACCTTACGATCCTGACGATTTATCTAAAAAACAGCTTAGGAACTATCGATGGAGAAAAAATATTTTCTTCTTTTTATCGCATCATTATCGCTGCCATTCCCATGGCCCTAGCCATTCAGTATCTCAAAAAACCACTAGCAAAAATCTTCAATCAGGATTACTTTTTTGGCATTTTGGGGCAAGGACTTATGGCTGGACTCGTCGGCCTGGCTATTTACGGTATACTGTGCTATCTTTTGAGAGTTCCTGAACTCCTGCAAATCAAAGAAAGTTTGACGGCCAGGTTTCTTAAACCAAAACAAGTCCAGCCGCAGGAATCTATCGAATCTAATGGTTAACCTTCTGTCATGACAAACAACATCCGCAATTTTTGCATCATTGCCCACATCGACCATGGTAAAAGCACCATGGCTGACAGGCTGCTTGAATATACGGGCACCGTAGAAAAACGAAATATGCAGGACCAACTACTGGATTCTATGGACCTTGAGAGAGAGCGCGGCATCACTATCAAACTCACTCCGGTACGAATGAGTTATAAAGAATACACCCTCAACCTCATCGACACTCCCGGTCATGTGGATTTCAATTACGAAGTTTCCCGTTCGCTGGCAGCGGTAGAAGGCGCGATCCTCCTTGTCGATGCGAGCCAAGGCGTACAGGCGCAAACTATCGGCAATCTCTATCTGGCTATCGAACAAAATCTCACCATCATCCCGGTGATCAACAAAATCGACATGCCAAACGCCAATGTAGAAAAAACCAAAGCCGAAATCTTGCATCTCTTGGGCTGCAAACCCGAAGAAATCATTCTCGCTTCCGGTAAAACCGGTCAAGGTATCGAAGAAATCTTACAGGCTATCATCGAGCGCATCGTCCCTCCTCCTGACAATACAGACAAACCCACCCGCGCCCTCATTTTTGACTCTGTCTATAATGATTACAAAGGCGTGATCGCCTCCGTGCGCGTGGTAGACGGACAACTCAAAAAAGGCGATAAAATATTTCTTGTGGGCACCAAGACTCCGGCAGAGGTCCTTGATGTCGGCTACTACAAACCGAAGTTTCAATCGGCCAGCGCCATTCAGACTGGCGAAATTGGTTATTGTATTACCGGGTTAAAAGATCTCAAAGACTGTCGTGTCGGTGACACTATTACCACCTATCAAAAAGAAGATGAAATAAAAGACATTCATACACTCGCCCTACCAGGATATGCGGAAGTAAAGCCTATGGTCTATGCCGGCATCTTCCCCAAAGAGGGCGATGATTACCAGGAACTGCGCGATGCCATCGATAAATTAAAATTAAATGACGCTTCTCTCTTTTATGAGCCAGAGCACTCTCTCGCGCTCGGTTTTGGTTTCCGCTGTGGATTTCTAGGGCTACTGCACCTCGATATTTTCCAAGAGCGATTGAGTCGTGAGTATAATCTGGAAATTATTATTACCGTGCCGAGCGTTGCCTATCGGATTATTAGCAATACTAAAACAGAAAAAACTATTCATAGTCCACAGGAAATGCCTGACCCGACGCATATCGATCATATCCTCGAACCGTGGATGAAACTTGATATCATCACTCCAAAAGATTTCGTCGGTAACATCATGGGCCTCGTCTCCGAACGAAAAGGAAAATACATCAATACTGAGTATTTAAGCGCCGGAAGCGATCAGCGCGCTATGCTGCATTACGAGATCCCGCTCGCATCGCTCATTACTGATTTTTATGATAAACTGAAGACCGTGACCTCTGGCTACGCATCCATGAATTACGAATTTATGGATTACCAACAGACTGATGTAGTTCGACTTGATATCATCGTCGCCGAAGAACAGGTGGAGGCGCTAGCCACTCTTGTCTGGCGTGATCAGGCCTACAAGGCTGGCAAAACCATCGTAGAATCACTCAAAGAATCTCTGCCCAAACAACAGTTTGTCCTCAAAATCCAAGCGGCAGTGGGCGGTAAAGTGATTGCGGCCGACCGGCTCTCTGCCTTGCGCAAAGATGTGCTAGCCAAAATGAGTGGCGGTGACTATACTCGCAAGATGAAACTCTTACAAAAACAGAAAAAAGGTAAGAAACGGATGTTATCGCATGGAAAGATTGATATTCCGCCGGAGACCTATTTATCGGTGTTGAAAAGGTAAAAACTATATGGGCTTTAGCCCATATAAACTCACTCGCTTGAAAATGATTAAGTAAACTTATCATTTTCTCACTCATTTCGTTTATGAAACACAAAACTATAAAGAGAATCTGGATTGTAATTTCCTTTATCGGCATTATAGCGATGTTACTTTTTAGCATCTTACCAGCCTTACAATACTAGGGTTAGTCTAGGAAATTAATATCATGCTCACTCATCCGAACCTGATATTAATTTCTTAACTATTTCTAATGCTTGTCCCACATATCTGCTAGAGATAGTTTTCTAGATATTTTTATATGTCAAAAAAATGGAACTTACTCCCTACCCCACCGGAAGAATTTATAAATAGTCATCCCGAATTGCCAACCATCATCACTCGTCTGCTTTGGAACCGAAATCTTCGCACCCAAGGCCAGATTGATGAATTTCTGAATCCCGATTATTCGCAAGATATTCACGATCCGTTTATATTTCAGGACATGCAAAAAGCATTGGACATTATCTTCGAAGCCATTGATCTCCAAAAAAATATAGTGGTGCATGGTGACTACGATGCGGATGGGGTCTGTGCGTCGGCTATCATTATCAGCGGCCTACGAAAACTCGGCGCTCAGCATGTATCTGTGTTTATTCCCCATCGCGAGACGGACGGCTACGGCCTCAATCCAAGAACTATAGAACTGCTCCACAGCCAACAAACTGACCTCGTCATCACCTGCGATTGCGGCATTAGCAATTATAAAGAAGTAGCACTGGCAAAAACGAAAAACATGCAAGTAATTGTCACTGACCATCACGCTATCCCTGCCCAACTGCCTGAGGCAGACGCTATTATCCATCCACTCGTGCCTGGCGAACCATACCCTGACAAAGGCCTATGTGGCGCGGCGGTGGGCTTTAAGCTCGTCCAGGGAATGCTCAAACGATATGCCCAGAGCCATCCTACCCTGCCAGACGGCCAAACCTTTGAAGCTTTTGAAAAATGGATGCTTGATCTGGTGGCTATCGCTTCTATTGGTGATATGGTGCCGCTTATTGGCGAATCTAGGACACTCACTCGATACGGACTGACAGTGATCAATAAAACCAGAAATCTGGGATTGAAAAAACTCTTGATTATGTCTGGCTTGGCTGATGAAAACGGCCAACCCAAACGCGGCGCCTATGATGCCTACAGCATGAGTTTTCAAGTTATTCCCCGCATCAACGCCGCCGGACGCATGGATCATGCCAACTTTGCCTTTGCCCTACTCATGGCCCAGACCGAAGAGGAAGCTACTAGGCTCGCCGAGCAGCTAAACCAAAACAACAGTGATCGACAAAAGCTGACCGAACAATATGTCAGCGAAGCTCGGAAACAAATCAAAGAAACAAAACAAAAAGACAATCCCGTCTTGTTTGTCTTAGGTCCGGGCTGGTCTACCGGCATTTTAGGACTCATCTGCGGCAAGCTCAAAGAAGAATTTTATCGGCCAACGATTGTCATGGGAGAAGGCAAAGATGAAATCGTGGGATCTGGCAGAAGTATCAAAGAATTTAATCTCATCAAAGCTATCCAAGAAATGCCCGAGGTCTTCGCCAAGTTCGGCGGCCATCCGCAAGCCTGTGGCTTTACCCTCAAAAGCAAAGATCTCCTGGAAGAATTCAAGACAAAGCTAACGGAAAAAGCAAAGCTAAAAACCGAGGAGGTGGACATGACACCACAAATCAATGTGGATGCTGAAGTTGACTTGGACGAAGTGAATTGGAAATTGTATGACCTCTTGGAAAAATTTGAACCTTTTGGCCAATGCAATGAAGAACCGAAATATATAGCAAAAGCAGTCACGATCCTAAATATTGATCCCGTGGGCCAAGACGGCAAACACCTGCGTCTCACCGTCAAACACAATTCTCATCTGGTAAAAAAAACTATTGGTTTTGGCCTTGGGGATATCAAACGGTTTAGCGAAAACTGGAAAGAAGTGCTTAAGCCCGGAGATAAAGTTGATATAGTATTCTCAATTGGCGTAAATCAGTGGAATGGAAATCGGGAATTGCAGCTGACAATTGAAGATTTAAAAAAATCATCCGTCTAATACGGATGATTTTTTTATTATTTCTTAATCTCCTTCTCCACATCCTTCCAGCGCTTCTTGAGTTCCTTCACCAGCTGGTTCTTCATTTCCACAGCCATTTCTTTTTTGGCCGCATACTCCTCTACGGCTCGTTCTACCAAAGCGTCGTACATTTCTTTGGTTGGACCCTCTAATTTCTTAATACTTTCTTTCAGCTGACCAAACAAATCATTTGCCTGTCCCATCATCTTTTCTCGCATTTCCCTGCCTTTTGGGGTGGCATTAAGCCACATAAGCGCCGCTCCGACCAATCCTCCTAAAAATAAGCCTTTTTTAAATCTACCCATATGATTTGACGAAATCATGCCCCGCAGGCGCGGGACGCTGAATTAATTAGCAACTTAAGTGATTAATGTATTATATACTAAAGCAGTCTTGGCCGCAATTGCTTCCATAACAGTCCAATTAGGACTAACCTCATCCTTTTCTAAGGTGATGCTATCAAGTGCGGTTACATGTTTATTGGCCTCTATATATCTCGAACCGCGTAAACTTGCCAATTCATCGAAATTATTACAAATAAGAACATCAGCCGCCCTAAAAATCCTTGGCAAATAATAATGGTTATACAACTTTATTAATAAACTAAAAGTATCAACCCACTCAACATCCCTATGGTACGTAACAATCAAAGGTGTTTGTGCATGCAACTTTTTCCAATCCAAAATATGACGTGCTGCTCCCAAAAAAGGGCAATGCAAATGAATAATATCAAACTCATCAAAACTTTCTACTAATCCAGCAGCCCCGGTACTGCTGATATGGGTATGTACAGAAGAGGAGTTTTCTTTTATTTCTGCCTTTAACTTTTTAGTTGGCCCGCCATATTGCAGGGTAAACGCTTCTGTCTCAACGCCCATTTTATACAAACCATCGACAAGTCTAAACGACTCTGATCTGATGTCATCAAAATATTCAAAAGCTGCCGGTATGATGTGTAGAACGCGCATGAATAAAAATTTACTTCTTAATAACCGTCAGATGCACATTCGGTGAAGGTAATCTGGAAAAAATCAGTGATTCTAGAGTTACTAAACTATTTATAATATTTTTAACCATTTGCAACAACCCTCCACCCTTTTTATTTAAATTGTCAAAAAACTGTTCGTTATTTACTTGTTGTACATTATGCCGCTTCGCAAATCTATCCATAGAAAAAAATGTGGCTATACCAAGTAATTGACCCAGAAGATGCTCGCTATACCTCACCCGACCAAAAGAAAAACCAGCTGATTCAAATAGTTTCCATACGGAGCCACGACTAAATCGATTGATGTGTCCGGCATACTTTTTTGTCAGATCAGTACCGATATTACCTTTTCGTAATAAATTCCACAAAGATAAACTATCACCTTCACAGGGTATGAAAGAATAAAAGCGACCACCCGGTTTTAAAACTCTATAGACTTCAGCCACAATTCCTGCCGGATCAGTCACATGTTCCAAGACATCATAAATCAACACAGCATCGAAATAATTATTTGTATATGGACTTTTTTTCTCATCGCTCAAATCATACTGTACGCCATCATCTGCTTGCTTGGCGGCACTAATCGCCTGTTGACTAATATCACAACCGTAGCACTCAAGCTCCGGTTTTAGTCTTTTGATTTCTCTAATAAATTGACCTGCACCAGCGCCCAACTCGAGAACTTTCGCACCGACAGGCAGCCCGGCTAAAACCTCTAAACTTTGACGCAAACGAAAACTCGTTGGAGAAGTAATGTCCGCACTCGCTTGACCGTATCCCCAGATAGACTTCTCATAATCGAAACGGTCGAGCGAAACATCTGATTTATCAGAAAGTTTCTGAGCGGATGAGCTTATATCTTTGATATAGCCAAAGTTAGGCGCAGTATTTTTTACTACAGACTGATCGTATATATTTGTTAAACAGGTCATGTGATCTTGCCAATTAAAACGTAATTTTATCTCTTCTCTGCCTTGCTCACCTGTTATTTTTCGCGTAGCTGACGACATGTGCAGCACTTTCTGCACTGCGTTTGCCAAACTCTCGGCTGAACCTCTTTCAAAAAAAGAAACTGACTGTATATTTTTTCTAAACACTGGCAGATCAGAGACTACTAACGGAATTTCACAAGCTAAAGCCTCTGCAGCCACTAGCGAAAATGATTCATAGTCTGATGGCACGGCCACACAATCAGCAAGATTATAATACTGGACTAATTTTGATCGGTCGTGACAAGGACCAACAAATACAACGCGGTCTTCCACGCCCAGATCACGGGCTAATTGTTGGCAACGATGCAACTCATATCCACCCCCCACTACCAACAATCTAATTTGTGAATCTGGTAAAATGATAAGAGAACGGATCAATAAATCTAATCGTTTTACAGGCAAAATATTGCCCACAAAGAGGATTATTTTCTTATCCTGTATTTCGGAAAGTTCAAGGGCTGCAAAATTCGATGGTTGCGGTTTGAAAATATCCAAATCAACCCCATTAGCCAAGTCTATTATTTTTTCTTGGGGAACGGTTTGTAGATAGGTTGACGTTCTAAATTTTTCGTCTACAAGCAGTATTTTCTCGGCTTTGCCAAATACCAGGCGAGGCACCACCCTGTCATATATTTTTTGCAGCCACGATTTAAGCCCAGCGGTCTGCGCATCCATGTGATAAGTAATTACGAGCGGGATCTTTGCAAAATACAGCCATTCCGCTCCTCCGTAAAAAGGATAATGGAGATGGACTGTGTCAAAATTTCCTTTTAAAAATTTCAAAATCTGAGGCACAAAACCAGCATCGCCTATTTTTATAAATGGCTTGAGCCTAATTATTTTAAATGGAAATTGAGCATCGTGCTCGGCATAATTGATATGGCCGCCATATTCGAGAGTAAATACCACCACCTCATGACCTTGTCTAGCAAAAGACATAGCCTCATCGGCACATACCGCGCCCATACCGCCAATCTGCGGAGCAAATGTAGAAACTACCTGAGCAATACGCATATACAATTTACTTTTTATCTTTTTCTTGCAAAGAAATTTTCCTGGTTAATTTTGTGATGTCGCGATTCAATAATTCGATCTTAATTGTCAGCCTGAAGATAATAAAAAATAACAAAGCTACAGCGATATACACTACCAGATCCGTTCCACGGCCAATCCCGACTATCTTAGCAAAAAAGGCCGTTGAGTCTGGCAACAGCACAACTACTGTGGCCACTACCCAAAACAGGGCCCACCCCACGGTTGCTCCCCAGCTTAATTCCCCCGCTTTAAAACGACCGATAACTTTGACCAAAGCAAAAAGAAAAAATAAAATCAACAACAATTGTACAATGATCAACATACTATTTTAAAAATTTATCGGTAATAATATCCTGCAATATTTTGAACCCGCCGCTGATATTTTGACCGTACTCGAAATATGTTACTTCCACGGGGTATTCGATAAAAGCCAGGTTGTGTTCTTTTACCTGCCTGACAATTTCTGAGTTATGCGCCATACGATCCTGAGAAATATGGATTTTTTTCAAAGCTTTGGACGATAAAATTCTAAACCCGTTATGCGCGTCAGTCAAACGCAATCCGGTAAGCAATCTATTAACCAGCCTGCTTACCGGTAAAACAATATGTTTTTTTGTCCACGGCATCTGAGATCTATTATCCAAGAAACGAGATCCGAAAACTACTTCTGCATTTTTTGCCCGCATAGCCGCAAGAGCTTCCGCAATATCCGCGACATTCATCTGTCCGTCAGCATCAAAGTGAACTACCGCCTCCGCTCCTTGTTCTAATGCATACTCATTACCCGTTTGGAGCGCCGCGCCTTGGCCTCGATTTATCTCATGCGACAAAACGTTCGCCCCTGCTCGGGCGGCAATAACAGCGGTGCTGTCGGTAGAACCGTCATCCACAACTACAACATTGGCGAATTTTTTGCCCAACAAATCGTCGACCACCTGTCCGATTCTCTCTTCTTCATTATACGCTGGCACAATCACAAAGATCATATCCGATCTGTTACTGACGGTGCCCATTGCCGAACATAAGCGCTTCTTTGTTGGCAATGGTGTAATCAATCGTTTTTTCTAGACCGTCTTGAAGTCGTACGAGCGGCATCCAACCAAGCGCATCTTTAGCATAGGCTAAATCGGGCGCACCTTTACGAGTGAGGAATAATAATGGTTTATCAAAAATGACTTTGGCAGAGGAATTTGTTAGAGAGATCACAGTATTTGCAACATCTACTATCTTTAACAGTTTATCGTCACCAAGATTTACAATCTGCACCTCCGGACTAGTGCCCATAAGCCGCACCAGCCCGTCTACCATATCAGTGATATAACACAGAGAAGTAGAAAATGATTCATCTCCATTTATGACAATATCTTTTCCCATAAGCGCATTGATGATAAAATCAGGAATCATCTGGCCTTCAAACAATTTCATGTGCGGACCGTAGGTAGGAAAAACCCGAACGATTTTTGCATCCACACCATACACCTGGCGATACGTGGCCACACAAGTTTCCGCAAATCGCTTGCCTTCATCATAACAAGCGCGCGGCGATAGATGATTGACTATGCCTTGATCTTCTTCTTTGAAAACATACTTTTGATCAGTGGCATTACCATATACTACCGAGCTTGATGTAAATACATACTTTGCTTTGTACTTAACAGCCAAATCCAAAGTATTAATCATAGACGAAGAATTTGCCCATAGAGACTTCATTTTTATTTTTTCAAACTCATTCGGACTGGTCGGACAAGCTAGATGGTAAATTTCTTGAATACCCTGAAATTTAACTCTGAATTTATCTAGTTCTTCAAACTGGTCAAGATCAAACGGTTGATTAACATCGTACTTTATAAACTCAAAATCAGGATACTGCAACAAATGACTTATATTCGCAGGTGAAGAATTCGAAAAATCGTCTACACATATTACCTTTGCCTCCTTTAGCAACCGCTCACACAAATGAGAACCAATAAAACCAGCGCCGCCAGTCACGAGCACATTCTTTTTCTCAAAAATTGGAGTATCCATAAACGAAATGAGTGAAAAAGTGACAAGCTTGCTTAATCACTTTTGAGCAAATGAGTTTATATGGGCTAAAGCCCATATAATTAAAATCCTAAAAAATAAATTATAAATCCTAATAAGGATTACAGTTAAATTGTAGCATTATATGAACAAATTGACAACCTTATAAAATATAGAATATGCTTAAATTGGTGGAACGCTCTTAGGATGGTCCTTCCGAAGGGCCTGGAGTCTTTGGCTCTGAGGTGTGTGATTACCATTCTCTGGGGATCCTTCAACGTGAACAGCTCCCTAGGGGAGAATTAGCCGCGAAGACCCGGAGACAACCACATCGCCTCTGAGCGTCCACCCATTTACCCCAATCTAAACGGACTTCCAACTTTGAGAAGCGATGTCTATGATAATTTTTTGAGTAACGTTGCCTTTTTTCCCCACTACAATTGCATTCGGGTCTGTCCCCCACACCCTTTCAATACTTACATTGCCTATAGAACTAAACCCAGGTAAAATTAAATTGGATAATTTTTTAGTTCCAGAAGATATATCCCAGATATCAATAATGATTCTATTTTTTCCTAAACGAGCATGGACAAGCTGCCCCTCCGCTAGAAACCATTTCGAAGATTTAGGAAAATAATCAACCAAATTTATCGTCCGTACAACCTGTCCGTCTGCTAAAATTTGCGCCGCATAGTTCTTTGGTCTCTTGATAATCTTTGCCGTAAAAACTACGGGCGGCGGAACTGGTGCATTTTTATTTTCCATAGCTTTTAGCACAGCCTTCCCCACATTAAGACGGCCGTATCCCATCTGACCCGCAAAGCCCGGATTCAAGGCGTCAATATCATCAGCCGTGCGCAACAAAAGTTCTGTTAGTTCTTTTGCTTCTGCATTTGGATAGACAGACTTAATCAAAGCCGCAGCGCCGGCAACGAGCGGCGCTGAAAAAGAAGTGCCATACCAAGCGCCGCCAAAATCTTTTTCATACCCATATTGAGGGGCATACTTTTGAGTGCTAAAAATCGCTTCCCCCGGAGCAGACAGATCAATACAGCTCCCATAGTCCGCAAAATGACTCAGTCTGTCTGTACGATCAACTGAAGCAACGCCCAATATCCAATTTTCTGTAGCCCCGGCATCGAGACAAACGGGATACTGCTTCACTTTCGTAAGATTTTCATTACCAGTAGCATCATTACGGCTATTACCGGCCGCCACCACAACTAGTACGCCTTTCTTGTACGCATTGTAAAGCGCATCAGTTAATTTCTGATCTGTAGCAAACCCAACAAAACTTAAACTGATAATATCTGCGCCGTTGTCTACCGCATAATCAACTGCCGTTGCCACCGTACGAAGCGATCCGTCTCCATCGCTGCTCAAAGCTCGTATCGGCATTATTCGCACATGCCAATTTAACCCAGACCCCGACAACCCATTGTCACCCTCTTCACCAATCACACCTGCCAACACTGTGCCATGATTGACAGCCCCGGAATCATCTGATGCTAAAATGGTCGGTATGCTTACTGAATTATTATTTTCCACAAAATTCCAGCCGCGGATATCGTCTATATAGCCGTTACGGTCATCATCGATATTATTTGATGGAATTTCTTTATTATTGATCCAAATATTATTTTGTAAATCAAAATTGAAAGTATCTACACCAGTATCAATTACCGCAACTACCACATCTTGGCTCCCTGTCGTATATTCCCAGGCAACAGGAGCGCCGATCTGGCTATAGTAAGACTCCTGCCTGTCATATCGAGGATCGTTAGGAATTTTTGCAAACGCGGAAAAAGCAAAGAATTGAGAAACAAAAACTATTGTTAGAACGCTTAAAATGCTTGATTTTTTAATTTTTTTCAAGTAGACTGTAGACATATTTGGATAGTATATCATAGTATATGTATCGATTAAAACAACTAACCCTTCTGGCCGGCGATCTGCTCTGCCTATATCTCGGTTTGTATGCCGGTGTTTTTTTACGATATCTCACACTTCCGGAGAAGCAATTTTTTGAATTGCTCGCACCAATGACCTCCTTATTTTGCACGGCTATCGTCATAATTTTTATTGCCGGATTGTACGATGTTAGTAAATTAAAAAATTCCTGGTCTTTTAACCAAAAAATCATTATTTCCGCCGTGGTCTGGATTATGTTTGGCGTAATATACTTTTATATTAATCCCGCAAAAGATGTCGCTCCTAAAACTATCCTTCTGCTCACAGCCGCGGTCGGTTTTGGCCTGATGGCTGCCTGGCGTTTTTTATACAACAAATTTATTGCTACAAACCTCAAATACAACATCATCTTTGCTGGCATTAACGAGGAAGTCAGACAACTGATCAAGCTTATCGAAAAAGAACCTCAACGAGGGTACTCAGTTATCGGCGTGCTATATGAACAAGAAGAAGAAAAAAACACTTTAAACAATTCCGGCTTAATCTTTGGCAAAACTATCGCGGATATACATACCCAGACTTCAACCCAAGCCAATATTATCATCCTGGCTCCGGGCATGAATTCCAATACAAATCTGTTAGCACAATTATACCAGAGCCTATTCCAGCAAATCAGCATTATCCGTTTATCCGATTTTTATGAAGCTACCATGGGAAAAATTCCTCCATTTACCTTTTCCGAAGGCTGGTTTGTGGCCAACTTGCAAGAACAGCAAAAAAAAGTGTATGACCGGCTGCGCATTTTGGCTGATTATACCTTTGCTATAATTATTGGCGCATTCACTGTCCTGCTCTACCCGCTCATAGCCCTAGCAATAAAAATGAATTCTAAAGGACCAATTTTATTTACTCAAAATCGAGTAGGCAGACAAGGTGGTATTTTTAAAGTCTATAAGTTTCGTACCATGCAAACACTTTCAGATGATGGCAGCGCTGAAACAAACGGTCCGCAGTTTGCCGTACAAAACGACCAACGGATTACGTCAGTAGGCAAACTTTTACGGCTCACTCGCCTGGATGAAACCCCACAATTTATAAATATCTTAAAAGGCCAGATGTCTATCATCGGACCCCGCCCTGAACGACCAGAATTTGTCGCCCAACTAACAGAAAAAATGCCGTATTATTCCCTACGACACCTCATCAAACCCGGGCTGACCGGCTGGGCGCAAGTAAACAATTCTTATTATGGAACTATCGAAGAAAATTTACAGAAACTTGAATATGATTTGTATTACATCAAAAATCGTAATCTCACTTTAGACATCTCAATTCTTCTTCGGACTATCAACACAATCTTACGAATGGCGGGAAGGTAATTTTTCTAATATGCAAAAATAAAGTGCTGATCGTTTTTAAGCACAGAACTTGGAACAACAGAAGAGAAATTAGCGCTCCCATAATTATCAAACTTCCAAATACAAAACGTTAAAATCTCCTGATCTGCGCCTTTTTTATAAATATTTTTTGTATCTTCCAGAGCAACGTACACGCCCTTAGGGTCATCAGTAGCAACAGGTAGTGCAATATTAAACGAAAGTGCTTCTTCAGCGGTACAAACTCTAAGACCAAAACTTTTCGCCCGACTATACAATCCTTCCATGCTTGCTGGATAATGTTTCGAAAAACCCAACTCTCCAGGCGTCAGATATACAAATCTAGCTTTTCTACCAACACTAACACTAGGAATATCCGTTGTACCCTGTTCTAAAAAAGCTACATTGAGAGAACCGAGGGTAAAACCTTTTGCCCTCAATTCATCAAACATTTGCGAAACAGTCTTCATGCCGACATTTACCTGGCGAAGTTCTATAACTCCTTCAGGCCAATCCGTATATACAGACTCTAAAGAGTCTGGTATTTTTTTAAAAAAACCGGGATATAACTTACCAATATATATCTTTGTCTTATCGGTAAGGTCCGCTGCCTGACAGGCGATCTCACCAATCTGGAATTTCTTCCCCGTAAAAATCTCCACAATTTTTACAACATCCGATTTTGGCATGCCTTCTACAGGCATATAACCTTTTTTTAAAACCGCATCATTTTGATTGCGAAAAAATTCTAAATAGTGAATCATCCCTGCGCTGGTCAAAACATAGTAATCAGGCACATTCAAATTCACCAATTCCTCTTGAGAAACACGCAGATGAGACCCTGTCGAATTCGACGGAGTCATATGCGTATCCATATGCCTAACAACCTCCAACAGCTCAAACTCACTTAAAACATTATTCGTGATGAGGGCATCATTTGCCCCACGTATTTGCAATATAATTTTATTCTTTGGGTCGTATTCTATCGTAAGAACTGGCTTATCCCCCTCGAGATGACCCAATGTATTATTCATAACCGGCGCGGTGCGTAATGAAAATATTCTAACTTTGCCCTGCCTTATTTTATTAACATACGAATCACTCGTACCAACACAATGCCGCATGTACTCTGACTCATCCTCCAAATGAGGCATATTGAGCAACTCTGCCAAGTAAAACTTGCCCGAATCTGTAGTAAACACAGCTTGGTACGGATTAAATTCTAAACTTCTACCTATTTCCGCTCTTCGCTTACGAATCTCGGCTATTTTTTGAAGTGTTTTTTGTTCATGAACTTCAAGCAGACGATGCAGACTGCCTCTTTCAGTAATTACAAACTCGGGAGTTTCAATAATTGCATCAACGAGAGTGCTGACATCTAAATTTGACTCTCTCTGAAAATACTTGGCAAGTTTTAACTTCAATATAAGCTGTTCTCTTTTGCCAAAAACTACACTGCCGTCAGCGGTCAATTTTTCCGCAATAATGCCGATATTCCCCAAAACAAGCTTCTCTTTTTCAGATCTCTCAGCTGCATCAAAGCTAGACAGAACACCGTCATAGGCCGACTCGAGCAAACGAAGCGCCGCATCTGAACCGTCATCACCGCGCTCAATAGCAGGCCCGTCTGGATTCATACATATTTACTTATTTTTCAATCCCGCCTTCACCAATCCGACAAATAACGGATGCGGTTGTAAGAAGCGAGATTTGAATTCTGGATGGAATTGCACTCCGACAAAATACGGATGCTTTTTTATTTCTATAATCTCTACAAGGTTTGACTGCGGATTAATACCCGTTACAATCATTCCTTTGGCTTCCATTTCTGCTCTATATTTATTATCGAACTCATACCGATGGCGATGGCGTTCGCTGATTTTTTCTACTCCATAGACCGCTCGGGAAATACTTCCTGCTGTAAGCACGCAGTCATAGGCACCCAATCGCATCGTCCCACCGTACTTCTCATGCTTGATATTTTCTGCTTGTGTCTGATTGATATTTATAATCAAGTTTTTACTCTTCGGATTGCATTCTACGGTATGGGCGTCTTTGTATCCTAAAACATTACGAGCAAACTCGACGGTCGCAAGTTGCATACCATAGCACAAGCCTAGATAAGGCAAATTATTTTCTCGAGCATACCGAATGGCGTTCAGTATGCCTTCTATACCTCTCGTCCCAAATCCGCCAGGTACGATGAGCGCATCAAAATTTCCTAAATTCTTTACCTGAGCAGGATCATTTTCATAATCCTCGGCGTCAATCCAGGTCATCTCGACGTTTACACCACTATGCCAGGCGGCATGTTTGACGGCATTAATAACTGAAATATAAGAATCGGCGAGCGTATAATCACCGGTGGCAAAATATTTACCCACCACCGCAATTTTTATTGATTTTTCAAATCCTTTAATCTTAGTAACAAAATTATCCCAGGTTTTATCTTTTGCAGGACGATTTTTTACCCTTAACTGTTTCATAAGCAAATCAGCAAACTTTTGCTTTTCCAAAGCTAAAGGAATTTCGTAAATACTTGGCACATCCGGAGCATTGATAATTTCCTCTTCGCTTCGTAAGCCGCATAAAATCGCCAATTTTTCTCTTCTCGGCTTATCGAGCTCTGCCACACCACGAGCCACAATAAAATCTGCTTGCAAACCGCTGGCATTCAAGGTTCGGGAAGCGTATTGTGTTGGTTTAGTCTTCATCTCCCCCAAATGACTTGGTACCGGCAAATAACTGACCAGGATTATGGCCACGTCGTCTGGATTTTTTAATTTCATCATACGAGCCGCCTCCAAGAAGAGAATATTCTGATATTCACCGACGGTGCCACCGATTTCAATTACCATCATTTCGGCTTTGGTTTTTTTGGCGGCGATTTCGATACGCTCAATCACTTCTAAAGGAATATGCGGCACCACTTCAACACATTTACCTTTGTAATGCATACTCCGCTCCTTTTCAATCACGCTCATATATACCCGGCCGGTCGTCATATAATTGACCGAAGTAATATCAGTTTCCAAGAAGCGTTCATAATTACCGATGTCTTGATCTGTCTCATCGCCATCCTCAGTAACAAAAACCTCGCCGTGTTCTACCGGATTCATCGTACCTGCATCCACATTGATGTACGGATCAATTTTTATAGCCGAGACTCTAAACCCTCTATTTTTTAAAATCCGACCGATAGACGCCGTAGTAACGCCCTTGCCTACCCCGCTCATGACTCCGCCAATTACAAATATATATTTAGTTTTAGACATACCGTACGAAGATATTAATTAGCCGAATTGATAATAATGGATACCTTGACCTCTAAACCATAAGCAAATTTTATTTTGGCCGTATATTGCCCCACTTGCTTGATAGGCTTAACTTCAATTTGATTTTTGTTGACGCTAAAACCTATTCTCTTTAACTGGTCAGCAATTTTCTGCGGATTCACAGCCGCATACAAGGCGCCGCTCATATTCGCCTTTTCGGAAAGTGTGATCTCTCTACCATCCAATTTTGCGGCCAGCTCTTGCTGTTGGTATAATTCCTCTTCAGCATTTTTTACCGCTTTATTTTTACGCGCTTTGATATCAGCAAGCATCTGAGGAGTGGCAGGCACGGCCAAATTTTTGGCAAATAAAAAATTGCGGGCGTATCCGTCGGAAACTTCTTTAATTTCGTCTATTTTGCCAATCTTTGGGACATTTTGAATAAAAACTACTTTCATAGACTTTTATATACCAAATCTTGCTTTTAAGCTGTTTTTCCTATAGTATAATATCTATTCACTACTTAATCAAACAGTATGTTCAAATCCGGCTTTATCACTCTTATCGGCCGTTCCAATGTCGGCAAGTCAGCACTTTTAAACACCCTTGTTGGCACAAAGATTGCCGCTGTCACCGATAAACCTCAAACTACCAGAGACATTATACACGGCGTTCTAAACTCTCCGCAAGGGCAGGCTGTTTTTGTCGATACCCCGGGAATTTTCAAGGATAAAGGCAATCCCTTGGCCGGCAAGCTCACTGAGCGAGCCAAGGAATCTCTCCACGGCATAGACCTCATCATGTATGTGGTCGATCCATCTAAATCATTAGGCGTAGAAGAACGAGCTACACTCGCTATGATTCGTGGCGTCGATCTACCAAAACTGCTTATTATCAATAAAGACGATTTGCCAAAAAAAGAAAAAAAATATTTGGATGATTATTTGGCGCTGGCAGACCAATTTACCGCCGTATTCCAACTATCAGCTCAAGAAAATCGTCATATCCAACCGCTCAAGGAAAAAGTCTTTGAACTCTTGCCTGAAGGCGAGCCTACCTACCCGACTGATCAACTCACTAACATTGATAAAAAAACCTGGGTCGCAGAACTAATCCGTGAGAAAATATTCCGTGCTTTACGACAAGAAGTACCGTATACTACACACGTGGAAGTACATGAAATTGAAGAAAAACCGGATCTCTTTGTCATCAAGGCGACAATTTTTACCTATGATAGTCGCTATAAAAAAATGATTGTCGGCGCTGGCGGCAGATCAGTCAAAGAAATCGGCATTGCGGCGCGTAAAGAACTAGAAACCGCACTCAACAAAAAAGTCTTCTTAGAACTAGAAGTAGAAACTGATAAACGGTGGGAGGAGAGAGTTTAAAACTACCACTTAAACGTACTAGAAGCAAAAAGGTCTAAGGCTGCGTCCAAGACAAAATCCTCCCCTACTTTTTCTTTTTCCCAATCTTCTTTAACTTCAATATTTGGCTTGATCCCTTCTTTATTGATATTTTTTCCGTTTGGCGTAAACCATTCGGCGATGGTGAGTTTAAGGGCTGAGCCATCTGCGAACGGCTCCAAGTCCTGTACCGAACCTTTGCCAAAGGTCTGTTCGCCAATCAAAATGGCATTTTTCGTGTCTTGCAAAGCACCAGCAACAATCTCTGAGGCTGAGGCAGAACCTTTATTGACCAGCACAATTGTCTTTATGCCACTAAGCGGATGCGAACCAGAAGTTTTATGTTCATTACTAATACCATTTCTACCCTTTTCACTCACAATAGGACCATCTGTCACCCAGTAGCTGCCCATATCAATAGCTGTATCGAGATAGCCGCCAGGGTTGTTACGCAGATCAAGAATGATCCCCTGAACTGATTTTGATTTTATTTCTTTTACATACTTACTGAATTGTTTTTTGGTATCTTCATTGAACTGCATCACGCGCAGATAGGCAATCTCGTCTGATTTCATAGAAAACATTACGGACGGCACGATAATCTTGGCTCTCGTTACGACAATATCTTGGGGCTTGCTACTACCTTCACGCAAAATTGCCAGGGTTACTTTAGTCTTGGCTTTACCGCGGATTTTTGAGACAGCGGTATTTACATCCATACCCGCAGTACTCTCGTCATTGATTGTTAATATCTTATCACCCGGTTTGAGACCTGCTTTTTCTGCCGGTGAATCTGGAAGCGGAGCTATCACCATCAATTGATCGTCCTTGATACCAATCTCAGCGCCAATACCTTCTAGCTCGCCAGTCAAATCTTTGGCAAACTCCTCGGCTCCGGATGGTGTGAAGTATAATGAATACGGGTCGCCGAGTGAACCGACCAGCCCCTGGATAGCGCCATACAGCATAGTCGTCTCATCAGCCGTAGAAGAAACATACTTTGTTTTTATTTTATCCCAAACTTGCCAAAACTGATTGAAGTCAAGATCTGATTTATTGACAGTGCGGTCAACATTGATAATTGTTTCCACATTTGGAGCGCTGTTGGCGGTCAATTGTTTTTTGATTGCCAAGGCTTTACCGACCAAAATGCCGATACCAAAAGCGGCAAGAAAAAATATCACGATCAGATATATGCCGACATAATTCTTGGCTCTAGTTTTTATTGGGGATGCTTCCATACAATGCATTATTCTTTTATTACTTTAATATCCGCACCAACCGAATTGAAGACTTCATACAGATTCTCATAACCACGATCAATAGTATAAGTATTACGCAAGATGGATTTGCCTTTTGCAGCCAGCATGCAAACCAGCACATTTACCGCCGGACGAAGGGCAGGCGGACACACGACACTATTGGCTTTAAACTTTGTCGGGCCTTCGATCCAAGCGCGATGCAGATCAAGCAAGTTGATTTTAACTCCCAATTTTTGCAGCTCCTTGTAGTATATCGCTCGATTTTCATATGCCCAATCATGCACCAAAGTCTGTCCTTTTGCCTTCGCCAAAATCGGCACAAATAAAGGTAAGTTGTCTATGTTAAGTCCGGGAAACGGTCGACCGTAGAGCTTGTCCGGCAATGCTTTCAGCTTGGATGGCGAGACTTCAATACTGGCCATACGGAATTTGTCGTGTTTTTCCGCTTTGATTTCAAATTTTTGTCCCATTTTTTTTAACTTCAATAATTCCAAATCAAGAAAATCCATCGGACAATGCTTGATGGTCAGATGTGAACCGGTTACAATCGCTGCCGACAAAAAGGTCATAGCCGCGATTGGATCTGGCATGATTTCATAATTTATTTCATTTTGTAATCTCTTTACCCCATCAATCACCAAGGTCGTTGTGCCTATGCCATCTATCTTCGCGCCAGCTTCACGCAAAAAATAACAAAGGTCTTGTACCATATAATTTGCAGACGCCATGCGAATCACTGTCCGTCCCGGCGCCAAGACTGCGGCCATGACGGCATTTTCCGTTGGTGTATCTCCCGATTCATACATGACAACCTCCGCCGCTTGCAAAGGATTATTTTTTACCTGGTAGAACTCTTCTTTCGAAACCACTGCTACGCCAAAATCCTCTAAAGCATATAGATGCGGCCGCACCGTACGCTCTCCCAAACGGCAGCCGCCTGATTTGTACAACCGGTAGCTGGCAGGCACCGAGGACAGGGCGCCGAGCAACAACAAAGAAGACCTGGTGACTTCTGACGCGTGGCGATCAATATTTTGCAGATCAATTTTGCCGCTTGTATCTAACACAATCTTGCCGGGCTTCGTCCGATCAACCCCAACACCCATACTAACCAGCAATTCCAAAATTCGATTGACTTCCTCAATTTGCGGCACCTTAGACAAAACAACTCTTCCTTTAATAAGCAATGAGGCGCACAGGATGGAAACCGCTGAGTTTTTGGAAGATTGATTGATGATCGTGCCGCTTAATTTCTTCCCTCCGTTTATGACTAAATATGACATAATCTATAGAAAAAACCTAAATTTTTTGACTATTATCTATTTTTTGATAGAATCAAGTATATTATAAAACAGCCTCAAAGTCAAAAACATTGCTATTTTTTAACTCGTGAGTTTAAACCCGAAACCCGGTATGGAATACCCTGGCACGAAATTCACTCGCCCTATTCGCCTCGCCCTGCTGATTTCATTTATCATCTTATTTTTCATCATTTCTCCGCTCCTCATCATGTACACTGCCGGATATCGCTATGACTGGCAACACGGGCTATTAAAAGAAACCGGCGCTATCAATATTGATCTGGAACCAAAAACAGCCACGGTACTATTGAACAATATTAAACTACAAGAAAAAATTCCGGTTCGACTCAACAATATTATACCCGCAAGATACACAATCCACGTTTCTAATCCTGGGTATTTTGATTGGAATAAAGAAATAGAGGTTAAAAACAAGCAAACAAACTACATCAAAGAAATCAGTCTACTAAAAAAAGAAAGGCCGGAGCTGCTTATTGCGGGAGATATTACTGGTTTTGCCACCTCCTTTGACGGACGTTTTATTATCTACGCAACTAAAGAAAATAACGCTTTTGGTATCTGGCTTTGGGATAATAACACCAAACAAACTAAAAGCCTTTTCCGTTTCTCGGGCACAGATACTCCTGCGATCACCTGGGCCAAAAAAAATCACTACGCCAGCGTAACCGGTTCGACTGCGCCCTACACTCAAATCACAATTATTAACGCACTTGATCCGATCAAACAGATGGACATGACTGCAGCGAGTCAAAATATCCAAAAAATTCAATGGGCTAACTCTACTGAGCCGCAATTATACTATAGCACGCAAGATACTATTTTTGTATATTCACCGGGCACCCAAAAAAATCAAATCATTACCGCAAACACCTTTGCGGATTGGTATATGGAAAATGGTCAACTGTGGACCTTGTCTCTCAACTCATCGACCCGTGATTACATACTTGTCCGAGACACGCTTGGATTCAACACCATTATTGAAGAAATAGAATCTGATAAAATAAATATAGAAAGCGAAGGCTCATCAGTCGCAAGCACTACTATAGCCATCGCTACCGCCAGTCAAAACAGCGCTTTGCTTCAGACAGATATGGCTGGCCGTATGCTACTTGTAAGTAGTAATGGAACGCAACCCATGCAGGTGGATAAGTTTTTAATCTCACCGTATAATAACTGGTGGCTAATGTGGTCAAACTGGGAGCTGTGGAGTTATAACGAAAGCGAGAATCCGTATTTACTCAATCGATCCGGTGAACATCTCGAAACAACCATGCCCCTTGATCGATATAACACCCTTGCACTTGTCTGGACAGATAAAACAACTGTATTATTCCCCTACTATTCGGTCAGTCATGAATTGTTGAATGAAAAAATTACCAATCCAACAGCCGACACGGAAAACAAAATTTTGTATTTTATAAAAAATAATAAAAATGAAGATAAAAAAAGTAACGGCATTTGGAAACTAAACTATTAATATACAGCTATGAAAGTAACGACATATACTGATGGTGGCGCCAGAGGCAACCCGGGTCCAGCCGCGCTCGGAGTAGTTATCAAAGACAGCTCAGGCAAACTACTGGCTGGCTATGGTAAGTATTTAGGGGAGCAAACAAATAATTACGCTGAGTATTCAGCCCTTATTTCGGCTCTCGAAAAAGCCAAAGAGCTCGGCGCGACTGAAGTTGACTGCGTGCTAGATAGTGAACTAGTCACCAAACAAATGAATAGGCAATACAAAGTCAAAGAGCCGACCCTACAAAAATTGTTTATTCAGGCCTTTAACCTAACTAGCCAATTCAAAAAGGTTGCGTTCAGACATGTGCTACGGGCAAACAATAAAGAGGCGGATGCATGGGTGAACAAGGCGCTTGATGAACGGAAATAAAAACTTTTAAAACAAAAAGCCACCAACCAATCATACTCCAAATTTTTTAGAATATAATTGGTGTGGTGGTGGCTTCGTCTACCCCTCCACACGAACTCTACTACTTCCATCTCAGTCGCGCCCTGCGCCAGGCTTCGCGCATAGCCAACGAGATGTTTGGTTCCCGCACATAGTACACATAGTGCGACCCGACATTAGCCCGGGCGACGATCTCCAGGATCTCGGCCACCTCTTCCGAAGGTCCTTCTGTCTCGAAGGTCCGCGGTTCTTCATCTTGCCCAAACACGGTGTACGTGCGCAGCTTAGAGGAAGTTCTCTGAAAATCAGTTGGCTTGGCCAGCAGGGTCAGCGCGCCAGCTGCGACCATCTCAGCTTCAAACATCTGCGCTGCAGGTAGATCATCAAACCTGCGCACCTGAGGCCACCTGCCTCCCAAAAAATCAGCCCGCTCCAAGGACTGGAGCGAGAGCTTCTTCTTCAAGAGGGCCAAGAGCCATCGATCACCCTTCTGCAAGAGACTAGACTTACGAAACGCCTTAGCCTCAAGCAAACAGGGATAAGCGATGTTTCTCAAAAACAGCTCGATGAACTTAGCTTCCGGCAGGTTATACAACCCCTGCCAGAGCAAAGCCCGGAGCTGGATGAAGTTGCCCAACCTGACCAGATCCTGAACTACCGCTTTTTCGCCGTAGAGCTTGATGCGGGCCCACACATCCCACTCATGTGAAGCGGCAAACTCTAGGATATGATTGAAGTTCAGTATGCCGGTTCGCTGCACGAACTTACGCATGGCCTCGAGATCACCCAGGATATAGCTGGCCGTATCGGCGATCTCATGAATCTCGCCGCTCAACCCCTGACCATGGATGATTTCCTCAATCCGACTGGCCGAAGAGGCCGGGTCAAGTCCGTGCTGCTGACACAGCTCAGACCATCCCTTGGCGTGATGCTGCCATAGTTTACCAGCAAAACCATTGTCCTCCTCGAAGAGGTCGACCTGAACGAACGCCTTCCACGAGTCTCCGCCTGCGCAGAGAAACATATCATGCATCAGCTCAGCCCAAACCCCCAGGATGACGGTCTCGCGATCCTCAACTCCAGCCTTCACCAGGATCTGGAGATGCAGGACTGCCGCCCGCAACACGTGCGGGAAACGAGTATGCCCAAAGAGATGCGATCCGGTATGATCGCAGGTACTGCTACCTACGAAAACTCCGGTGATAAACTGGAGCTGACGGATTTGATTCATCCGCTTCAGCCCGAGCTTATCAATAGCCTCAGCAACAAACCCTTCCCTCACCTGGAACCCAAGGTCGCCCTGGAGGCGATAGATGTTGCCTCGTTTCCAGTGCTTGGGGTCGTGCTTCCATTTTTTTGGAAGCGGGAGCAGCCATATGCCGCTCCCTGGATACAGCTCTCCGGAATTCGACATTGGTTACTCCTCGTTGGCTTACTGTATAGTCTAAAAGTTAGAGACTAAAAGTCAATAGGATAAAAATCAGACATAAAAACACCGCCTAAGAGGCGGTGTTTTATTAAACTATTTTTTAAAATTATTGTACTGGAGCAGGGACCACGTCTTTTTTAACTGTTACAACTTTAGCCTTTGCGACCGCTTGAAGATTTGTATTGACCAGACCATCGACCGCAACGGTCTGACCAACTTTCAAATCAGCGAAGCTGATAGTCGCAGCAGTTGGATTGAGCTTGGACACAAACTTTGTCTCAGCGCTCGTATTTACTGTCAAAGTTCTTTTGTCTTGTTTTAACACAAAAGATTGAGCGGCAGCATTAATACTTTCAATAACGCCCTTCCTGTCGCTTAGTACGTGTAAAGAGTTATCCTTGACTGAGACTACGATCAACGATCCGTCTTTGTTATACTTAGCCACGATTCTAAGTTCATCACCAACAGTCATTTCAGAAAGCTTCATTCTACCAAACCAATCTCTCACTAATTGAGTTTTGTTTGTTAGAGTTAGAACCAACGATTGATCAACTGTTGGGTACACAACTGACTGATCAGTCATCTGTTTTGGTCTCTTTGGAGTTACTTTAGTTACTTTAACAGTGATCGGAGTTGAGGTTGTAGAGGTACTAAAGGCGGAAACTGCCGGAGCGACGGTCAGTGTAGCAACAAAGGAAATAGACCGAGGGGCAAATTTTAACATTTTTGCAAGTCTTTCTTTATCTTCTTTACGGTCTTCACGACGATCCTCTTGTCTTGCCTTGAGCTCAGCTTTTACCTCATCTGAAATACCGAGACCGCGGTTTTCTTTTTCACGATCCTGTGAAGCGAGCGTTGGCGCTACAGACGCCAAGGCCATAACTGCGACTAATGATACTAGTAAATATTTTTTCATACATTTATTTGATTAAGTCAGTTTCCCGACCGGCGGATAAACCGCCATTTAATTCTTAATTAACTTAATTAAACTGCTTATCGACCTCTCCTTCTCCATCCCGATTTTTTGGGACCAGAGAGTTAAACAGATGATTTATTAATTATCTACGTAATTCAAATCTACTTCTCAGCTCTGTCTTGATTTGGGCCCCGCTCTCTTCAACTTTAATCTGGGCCTCACCAGATTGTTGCGGAGCTATTTCTAAACTATCCTCTCTTATAGCTTCTACAGTATTTTCCTCTTCAGCCGCAGCTTGAATCTGAGACTCGATTTTCTGCTCTCTTTGATCCCTTATCTCAGAAACAGTTTCTAAGCGTTTTTTTCTGATTTGCAATCTTCCTTCAATCTTGGCTTTTACTTCCGGCCGCAATTTCTGCTCTTGTGCTTCAACTTTATTGATAATTCTACTAAGACGCTCTAATTTTTCTTCTGCTTGCTCTAAAGACTTTTTTGTTTTTTCTATTCTTGTATCGATTATTTTATGAACTACCAATCTTTTCGGTTTTGCAGGTGAGGTATCTTTACGTTCCAATTCTATATTTTGATCTTCAATTTTATTCTCCTCTTGTTCTAACTGCTCTTTCTCTGCTTCTCTTCGCGCAATAGTTTTGAGATAAAACTTTACTTTAGCCTCGGGCGTAACTTTTGTTATCTCTTCAACCTTCTCAATGGCTTTTTTTACTGGATATAACGGATTTCCTTCGGTTACGGTCGGACTCGAATACGCATAAGCTCCTCCCCCGCCTGCCAGAATAAGCAGGACCACGGCAAACGCACCGACTTTATACAACAACCCACTCTGGTACCAGGCCGGTTTGCCATATCGAACTTTCCAAACACTATCTAACTTTCTGGATAATTCACGCTTAAACTGAGTGCTCGGAGAAAACTGTTTTTTAACTTTTCTGAGTTGTAATCTTGTCTTTAAGCTCATACATGTTGGGAAAGTTTTTTAATGGCGCGATGCGCTGCCACCTTGACAGCGGTTTCAGTCATGCCTTTCATTCCCGCTATCTCTGCATAATTATACCCAAGCAAATAGTGAAAAGTTACAATCTCTCGATCTTGGTCACTAAGGCGCTCCAAAAGCTCTCGCAACTGCCGTTTGGTCTCTTCTGTTTTAAACTCACTTACTGCCACATTAAGCCAAAGTTTATCAGATGATTCCTCCTCATCTTCGGGCAAAGGACTGGTTTGTTTGTGATCCCGCCAATGGTTAGCCAGATGATTTCTAGCGATGGTCATAATCCAAGCAGAAACACTGACATTTTTATCATAATCAGCGAAGTGAGTAAGCGCTTTCATAAAAATTTCCGAAACTAAATCCTCGGCCAGCTCTTTATTGCCGCTCACACGAAAAAAGACAAAGCGATAGACTTTGTCTATATGATCCTGATAAAATCGTTCGAAGTCTTTTTTGGTCTTATGGTTTGGCATGTATAAAAGTATACACCCAACCTAAGCCACAAGGGAAGTATTTATAAATCTTCTTTCAGTTCTTCCAGCTTTTTTCGCGTGTCTCTGTCAACTTTTTTTGGCACTCTGATTTTTACTTTTACATACTGATCACCACGGGCATTCCGATCCAGGTGCTGCACGCCTTTATGTTTGAGTCTGATAAGCTGGCCTGATTCTACGCCTTCGGGAATAACTAATTTTTCTATACCATCAAGTGTTTCAATCTCAACTTTATCTCCTAGCACCGCCTGCGGAAAACTGATTTCTTTTTCTGTATACACATCATACCCTTCCCGACCAAAACCTTTGAACGGCTTCACGCGCACGCGTACATAGAGACTACCCATTCCCCCGCCATGGGGCGCGGCCTCGCCCTGACCGTCAAGCCTGATTGATTGGCCGTTATCAATGCCAGCCGGGATTTTGATTTTGATAGTCGAATTACTCTGGACAACTCCTGATCCACCACAGTGTTTGCATTTCTTGGAAGGCTTTTTGCCCGAGCCGTGGCAATCATGACACGGCACAGCTGTCTGAATACTGCCCAAGAAAGTCCGCTGCATCTGAGTCACCTGACCCTGTCCATGACAAGTGCCGCATGTCTCCATCTTGCTGTCCGGCTCACCGCCACTGCCCTTACAAATATCGCATTTGTTTTGCTTGCGCAAAGAAATTTCTTTTTCCGTGCCAAAAGCCGCCTCCTTGAAATCTATCTCAATATCCACTTGGATATCTTGGCCTCTGGCTGGCCCGCGAGATTGCCGACCACCACCAAACAGATCGCCAAAAATGTCCCCAAATCCCCCAAAATCAGCGCTAAAACCGCCTTGCCCACCCCCACGGAAGGAATTCATCACATCCTCCCAATTCATACCGCCACCAAAACCGCCTTGCTGCTCAAAATCAGAGCCAAACTGGTCATAGCGCTGGCGCTTCTGCTGATCACTCAGTACTTGATAGGCTTCATTGACCTCCTTAAACTTTGCCTCATTACCACCGGATCTATCCGGATGGTGCTGCATGGCCGCTTTTTTAAAAGCTTTTTTTATCTCATCAACCGA
This sequence comes from uncultured Gammaproteobacteria bacterium, assembly GCA_964514995.1. Classification (GTDB taxonomy): domain Bacteria; phylum Patescibacteriota; class Patescibacteriia; order Magasanikbacterales; family GWA2-37-8; genus XYD2-FULL-39-9. The sequence continues at coordinate 805 of CAZETA010000008.1, read as the reverse complement.
AGCGTTTTTTTCTACACCAAGAATTTTGTAATAGTCTTTTTGGGACATAATCTTATACTAAGCCAAACTGATTCATTTCGTTTCTTATTTCTTCAACTGCACTCGATTTGGTTGGGTGTTCAAATATAAAGGTCAAATTCCCAGTCATTTCGCCAAAACGAGCTCTCAACCATTGATAAAAAAAGTCTTTGCTACTTTCTTTTTCAACAGCGGGTATTGCTTCAATAACTGCAGCAATACTCTGACTCAAAGCCCTAAGAAACTGCTCCTCTTCATCATAATTAAAATTTTTTAAATTTAACTCACCTTTAAAACTTTTCGCTAAATGCTTGTAATTGTTCCAAAACTTCATCTCTTCATTTTTCAAATCTTTTGGTGTAATATATTGCCAATTACCATCAGTTTCACCAAATCTATTTTTTAACACAGTCATTTCTGAGTGAAAGATCTCAAGTTCTGAAACTTTTTCTTCCTCTGTCATATAGACAAGCAAATCCACCCTGCATACACAGGGTGGTTTAATTAAAAATTATTTTACTACTTCCCCTTCAATTGGACCCTGCTGAGAATCATCCTTCTTTTCTTCTCCGCCTGGAGCCGCTTGTCCAGGTGCGGACTGGCCTGCTTGTCCGGCCTGATACATCTTGGTACCGACAGTCTGAGCTACCTTAGAAAGCTCTTCAGAAGCTTTTTTGATAGCCTCAACATCATCTTTATCTTTTACTTCTTTAAGGGCCTTGAGCGCCTCAGTTACTTTATTTTTTTCATCATCAGTCACCGCAACTTTTTTCTCTTCCACTTCTTT